>JBJMGU010000068.1:0-39462 GCA_045807765.1 Blastocatellia bacterium | reverse complement strand
GTAATCGCTGGCGGTTTCGTCGCCACGCTGCAACGCGTCGCGCAAATGTAAGCTATATTCAACAATCAGCGGCGAGCGGGAGATCAGCCGGGCTAGTCGCCGGCGCGCCCGCTCGATGCGTTTGGCGGCCTTGATTTCGCCCGCTGCATTGAGCATTGGCGCGCGACTGGCTTCGCGCAGATAGACCTTCAGCAAATCCGTATGATCCAGGTCGCCGGCACTTTCAATCTCTGTTGATTCGGATTCAGATTCGGCGTCAAATTCTTCGTTCAAATCGGCATCCGCATATTGCGCTTCGAATTCATTATCCATCTCTTCTATCATCGTTTCGCCCTCCGTCTGCCGAGGTTCAACCACCTCCACTGATGCGTCGGTCTTTACCACGTCTCATTATACGAAAACGCTCAAAACGTGCGAAATTAAAAAAACTAATCCGACTCTCCCAGTCGACTTATAACTTTTAGACTTTCTTAACAGTGTTAATCGCGCAAAACGCTCATTGAATAATTTATAGCTGAGTTTGAGCGAATTGGCAAGAACCGTTAGAATGAAAGAAATGAAGCGACATCGAATCCGTCATTTCTGGCGCGCCGTCTACGTGCTGTGGACGTTGCTGACCTTTGCTCTCGACGTCGCGCTGGAAGCGAAGGGCTGGTTTGCCCGCAAGAGCGACCGCGCGGCGCGGCGGCGACGGCAGGCGATCCGCTTGCGCGGGCGGCTCATCAAGCTCGGCCCGACCTTCATCAAGATGGGGCAGATGCTGGCGACGCGCGCCGACCTCTTGCCGCTCGACTATCTCAAGGAGCTAAGCGAACTGCAAGACCGCGTCCCGCCATTCCCTGTCCGCGAGGCGCGCGCCATTCTCGAAGCCGAGCTGGGCCGGCCTCTCAACGAAGTATTTGCTGAGCTTGATGAACCGCCGGTGGCGTCTGCGAGTTTAGCGCAGGTCTATCGTGGCCGCTTGGTAAGCGGTGAATCGGTGGCGGTCAAAGTTCAACGTCCGCTGCTTGCCGAGCAGATTCGTTTTGATCTTGATCTGCTGCGCGCCATCGGGCGCTTCCTGGATCGCCACCCGAATCTGTTGCCGGGCGCCGAATGGCTCGGCGCGATTGACGAGTTCGACCGCGTCATTCATGAAGAGATGGATTATCGCCGCGAGGTGGTGAACGCCGACGAGTTCCGCCAGCACTTTCGCGACTGGCCCGGCATCTACGTGCCGCGCGTCTTTCATCAGTTCTCGACCGCCCGCGTCATCGTCATGGAATTCATCACAGGGATCAAGGTCACAGAGCTGGACGAGCTGCGCGCCGCCGGTCACAGCCCGCGCCGTTTGAATGAACTGATCTACCGCGCTTACTTCAAGCAATTGCTCGAAGACGGCTTCTTTCACGCCGACCCGCATCCCGGCAATCTGCGAGTGATGCAGGATGGTCGGCTGGCGATATTTGATTTCGGCATGGTCGGGCGCATCTCTGAAGAGTTGCAGCGGCAGATGATCGCCGCCTTCTTTCACCTCTACAACCGCGACGTCAAGGCGATTGTCGCTGATCTGATGGGCCTGGGATTTCTCGCGCCTGAAGCTGACGTTGCGGCCATCGGCGCGGTGGTCGCAGAAGTCTTCGAGCGCAAGCTGAATCTGAAACTCGGCGAGGTGCGCTTCCGAGATTTAACCTATGATCTGGCGCCGGTCGTCTACGAGCATCCGATCACGACGCCGGCGCGGTTCACCTATTTGATCCGCGCCATAATGACGCTGGAAGGCATCAGCATGGTGATGAACCCTGAGTTCAACTTCTTCGACGTGGCGCGACCCTACGTGAAAGAGTTTATGTTTCGCCGCGAGTCATCGCACCTGCGACAGATGGCGCTCGATTCGTTGCGCGATGCGCGCACGGGCCGCCTCGATTGGGGCCGTCTGTGGACGATGGCAAAGATGGCCTACGCGCTCTACATCGGCAATTGAAGCCGCTCGCTCACTTCATCCACTCACTCACCGCCAGGTTATCGCGAATGATTGTTTCGCTGCGCTCAGGCCCGGTCGAGATTATCGCCATCGGCGCGCCGACCAGTTCTTCTAAGCGGCGGACGTAGGCTTTGGCGTTTTCGGGCAAGCCGTCGTAATCGGTGATGGCGCTGGTCAGGGTCTTCCAGCCGGGAAGGGTTTCGTAAATCGGCTCACATTCGGCAAGGGCGTGCGCGCCGTAAGGGATGTCTTCGATCACTTCGCCGCGATAGCGGTAGGCTGTGCAGACCTTGATCTCATCGAACTCATCCAGCACGTCCAGCTTTGTGAGCGAGATAGCGTCCAGGCCATTGAGCATCACGCTGTAGCGCACGACCACCGCATCGAACCATCCCGTCCGGCGCGGGCGGCCAGTCGACGCGCCATATTCGTTGCCGCGCTGGCGCAGGTAATCGCCGGCTTCGTCAAACAGCTCGGTGGGAAAAGGGCCGGCGCCGACGCGCGTCGTGTACGCTTTGGCGATGCCGAGCGCGCCGGTGATGGCGCGCGGCGGCAAGCCGAGCCCGGTCGCCGCGCCGCCCGCCGTCGCGTTCGATGAAGTCACAAACGGGTAGGTGCCGTGATCGACGTCGAGCATCGTCCCTTGCGCGCCTTCGAGCAGCACGGCGCGGCCCGCCCTGATGCTCTGGTTGATAAACACGGCGGTGTCGCGAATGAATGGTTGCAGCTTCAATGCTTCACTGAGAAAGCTGTCGAGCGTCGCTTCGACATCGAGCGCCTCGGCGCCGCGCGCGGTCAGCTCGCGGTTGGCGTCGGCGACGTTGGCTTTAATCTTCTCGCGCACCATATCCGTGTGGAATAGATCGCCGGCGCGTATGCCTGTGCGTGCCGCCTTGCTCTCGTAAGCCGGGCCGATGCCGCGCATCGTCGTGCCGACGCCTTGCTCGCCGAGCTGCGTTTCGCGGGCGCGGTCGAGGGCGCAGTGGTAAGGCAAGATCAACTGGGCGCGCGACGAGATAAACAGGCGACCGGCGCATTCGACGCCCATCTCGCGCAGCTCCTCGACCTCGGCGTTAAAGGCTTCAGGGCTGACGACGACGCCGTTGCCGATGACGCAGACGCATTCGTCATGCAGGATGCCCGACGGAATCAGGTGCAAGACGAATTTGCGCTCGCCAATGCGCACCGTATGGCCGGCGTTATGGCCGCCCTGATAGCGCGCGACGATTTGAAAATGCGGCGCCAGAATGTCAACGACTTTGCCTTTGCCTTCGTCGCCCCACTGGGCGCCGACCACGACGATGTTTTTCATAATTCAAGCTCTCTGCCGTCCGCTCCCCAAGCCAACCCCGAAACAGGCCACCGGAGCCGGTTTCGCGTTTTGTGCCGGGTCGGATTGCGGGAGCGGACAGAATGACAGGCGCACGGTTGCGCGTGACTGCCGTGCGCCTGTGGCTGGGTGTGAATGCGCGGTTGCGGATGACGGCTCGCCGCCTGGCTTTAGCCGAGGACGCGATCAATCATTCGGGCAATGTTATCCTTGGTCGTCAGGCCGACGGTGCGGTCGGCTTCCGAGCCGTTGTGAAAGAGAATCAAGGTCGGGATACCTTTGATGCCGTAACGCTGCGCCACCTCGTTGTTGTCGTCAATGTTCAGCTTCACGACTTTGGCCTTGCCTTCGTATTCGCCCGCAACCTTCTCGACCGTCGGCGCGAGCGCCTTGCAGGGGCCGCACCATTCGGCCCAGAAATCGACCAGCACCGGCACCCCGGCATTTAAAACATCTTGTTCAAAGCTCTGATCCGTTACCTCTTGCATTTGCTCCCTCCAATAAATTGGGTGTCAGGGGTCGGGGGGCGGGGGCCGGTCTGGACTGTACCCGACCCCTGGCCCCTGATCCCTGGCCCCTACTCATTATACTGTAACCGACGCGCCGCGTTGCGCCAGCCATTCATAAACCTGCACGTACTGTTGCGCCGCCTGATGCCACGAGTGATCGGCGCTCATGCCGTTGCGCATCAGCGTTTGCCACAGCTCGCGGTCGGTGCAGACCAGCAGCGCTTCGTAAACCTTTTCGAGCAGCCGCGCCGAATTGTAATCGTAAAACTTGAAGCCGTTGCCGCGCCGCGAGCCGCGGTCGAAATTCTCAATCGTATCGTCCAGGCCGCCGACGGCACGGACGACGGGCGGCGTCCCATAGCGCAGCGAATACATCTGATTCAATCCGCACGGCTCGAACTTCGACGGCATCAGGAAGATGTCGGCGCCGGCTTCGATCTTGTGCGCCAGCTCGTTGGAGTAGCCGAAGTAGACGCCGACCTGTTGCGGGCGCGCATCGCGCAGAGCTTGAAAGCGGCGCTCGTAAAATTCGTCGCCCGATCCCAGCAGGATGAACGCGACGCCGCGCTCAAGCATCTGCCAGGCGGCGTCAATAATCAGGTCAAAGCCTTTCTGATCCGACAGCCGCGAGATGCAGCCGATGAGCGGGCGGTCTAAATCTTCGGGCAACTGGAACCGGCGCAGCACGTCGCGTTTGCATTCACGCTTACCGCTGAGATCGTTCAACGAATAATGCGCCGCCAGATAGTGGTCGCGGTCGGGACTCCACTCGTCGTAATCAACGCCGTTAAGAATGCCGAACAGCTCATTGCGGCGGGCGTGCAACAGGCCGTCGAATTGATAACCGAACTCCGGCGTTTGAATCTCCTGGGCATAGCGCGGGCTGACGGTCGAGATGCCATCTGAGAAGACCAGCCCGGCTTTCAAGGCGCTGCCCATGCGGTTAAATTCCAGGCCGCCTTCCGAGCGATTCAGCCAGTCGGGCAGGCCGAACTTGCCCAGATCATAGGTGTCAAAATAGCCGTGAAAGGCGAGATTGTGAATCGTGAAGAGCGTCCGCGTGCGGGCGAATGCCGGGTCGCCGGCGTAGGTCGTCTTCAAGTGGGTCGCCACCAGGCCGGTCATCCAATCATTGAGATGAATGATGTCGAGCGGCTCGCCGAGCGCCCTGGCAAATTCGACGACGGCGCGGCTGAAGAAAGCGTAGCGCTCGGCGTCGTCCTGCTCGCCGTAGAGCCTGCCGCGCGAGAAGTATTCCGGCGCGTCAATGAAGTAGACCGGCACCTCATTGCTGCGATCAATGTAGACCGCCGTCTCGCGTGTGGTGAAATTGAACGGGACGGCGAGCGCGCCGGGCAGGGCTTCGGTGTTCTGAGTGATGCGCTCGATGTTGTAGCGCGGCATACAGACGCGAACGCGATGGCCGAGCCGCGCGAGCGCTTTGGGAAGCGCGCCCGCGACGTCTGCCAGGCCCCCGGTCTTGGCGTACGGCACGACTTCCGATGCCGCCAGTAGGATGTTCAAGCCCGCACTCCCATGTCAGAAATCTGCGCCACGTAGGAATGAAAGATAGTAGGGGAGCGGCTTTGGCGTTGTCAAGAAAACGCCCGTGGCTTCAGCGCTGTTGCAAAGTCGCCGGCGGGATGATGCAGGGGCGATGGTGCAAGATGCGCGGCGCGCCGCGCGGGCTTGTCCGCGGCCCCTACAAGTGGGCCACCGCGTCACTGTGTCGAAGAAGTGACGGCGTTACTTCTTCTTTGTCGCAAGCTGACGGTTTTGCTTGATGCGCTGCTCGACGATGGCGCGGTCGGGGTCTTGAGGCATCAGCCGCAGGTAATTTTCAAAGGCGGTTGCGGCTTTGTCATAGGCGCGGCTCGCTTCATAGATCAGGCCCAGCTCGACATAAACCGGCGCGTAGCTGGCGTTGGCTTGCAATAACTGCTGCGCTTCGCCTTCGGCCCGCGCATAGTCGCTGCGCTCGCGGTACGTCCGCACCAGCATCAAGCGACTGATCGCGTCTTTCGGCGCAAGGTCGAGCGCCGCTTTGAACTCTGCGGCGGCGCGCTCGAACTCTCTCTGGTTGTAATACTGCGCGCCCAGTTGAAAGCGCGGCAGCGCCCAGTTGGGAGCAAGCTGCGCCGCTTTCAAGAAAGATTCCGCCGCCTTGCTGTTGTCTTTCTCTTGCCGATAAGCGACGCCGAGCGCATTGAAAGCATAAGCCGCTTTCGGGTCTAGAACCGTGGCGTGCTGCAAAATGGGGATGGCCTCTTTCGCTTTGCCGCCATCAATCAGCACGCGCCCGTCGCAAAACAGCTTCTTCGATTCGACGATCTGATCCTGCGGGCGCAGCTTGAGCAGGCAATTGAACGCCCGTGCGCTGCGCGGAAAGAGGTTGCGGCGCAGGTTGCTGATCTCTTCGGGGGCGCGGACGTAATCGTTGATGGCTTGCTGGCCGATCTCTTCAAGCACCGTGCTTAAAGCGATCTCGACGCTCTGACGCTGCGGCTCGGTCGGCGCGTCGGCGATCATGCGCTTGTAGATGTCCCAGGCGCCGCCGTTTTCAAGGACGTTAGCTCGCGACAGCTCCTGGCGAATCTGCGCGATCAACGGCGAGCTTGGCTTGCCGGCGCTTGCCGGCAGAGCCGCTTGCAGGTCGAGCACGGTGCGCGCGCCGGCGAGCGCAACGCTCTGCGTGAAGGTCTCGGCGCCGGGCGGATCAAATGAAAGTTCTTGAGGCCCCGCGGTCAGGCGCTCGATGACGAGTATGCCGTTCGGGCGAATCTTTCCTTGATAAGCATTGTTGCAGTAGACCTCTGTGCCGGGCACGCCGCGGATTTCTAGCGACGCCGGCTGCGATTCGATGGCGACGTTTGTGGCGGCTCTGGCTTTTGCGGTCGAGATGACGGCGAGCGGCAACCGCGTTTCGATATTGCCGGCAGCGCGCGGGTGTTGCAGGGCTTTGGTTTCATTGGGCACGACTTCGGAAAGGTAATCGAGCAGCTCGCCGGCGCGCACCACGCCGTCGGCGTCGCGGTCAGCGCGCCCGCGCAAGCCTTCGAGCAGAAAGTTGGTGAAGACGCCGTGGCCGCCACCCCAGCGCTTGTCTTCATAGCTCAACTCGTCTGCACGCGAGGCGAGCAGGCGAAAGACGCCCTGGCCGGTCTTGCCGACTTCGTCGAGAAAGCGGTTGACTAAAATCTTATCTTCGACGCCGCGCGATGCCAGCCCTAACCGTCCGGCGTGACAGGCGTCGGTGATCAGCACCGAGAGGCGGGCGTGCAGCCGCTCGCTCATGACCTTGTTCAATTCGTCTACGGAGAGCGCCGTGGCGTAGAGGTTCTGCGGGTCGGAGTCGTGCGTCAGCAGGTAACCGTCGCGGTCGCCTTCGACGACGCCGTGGCCGGCGAAGAAGACATAGACGATATCATCCGGTTCAGCGGAGCGCGCCAGCCATGTGCCCAGCGCCGTGCGCACCGCCGCCAGCGTCGCATCCTGATTCAACAGCAGCTTGATCTGCGAGGAAGGGAAGCCGCCGCCCTGCGGACTGCGCAGAAAGGCCGCAAACTCTTCGGCGTCGCGATGCGGGAATTTCAGTTGCGCTTCTGCCGGCAGGTTCTTGTAACTCGAAACGCCGATGACGACGGCCCAGAGCTTGCCGCGCCCGTCGAGCGACACGCCGCTGCGAATCTGCTGGACGCTCAAGCCGCGTGTGTTTTGCGGTGATGATGGGTTAGCGGTTTGCGGCGGATTGGACTTGCGCGGCGTCTGGGTGGCGCGGCCTTTGCGCCGCGCCGGCGCTTGCGCTTGCGCCAGCGGCAACTGAGCGATCAGCAGCACGAGGACGAGAACAACGACAGGCGAGCGGCGCGGCAAAACCATCTTCCCTCCAGCGCGAAACCGAATTCAGCAGGCGCTCACGACGACGAAATGATGAGCGCGCCCGCTGTGCCTGTCAATACGACGCGCCGCCTGCCGCTAGATGCAACGCGCCATCGCCTGCGGCTGGCTAATCACCGGTCGGGGCGAGCGATTGATCGGCATTCCATTCAAGCGTCAGCCCGGGCTTTGGTTCGCGGACGCCGCCGAAGCGCCGGTCACGCTTCTGGTATTCAATTAGCGCCGAAAGAAAATCGCCCTCGCTGAAGTCGGGCCATAGGGTCTCGGTGATATAAATCTCGGAATAGGCGATCTGCCAGAGCAGAAAGTTGCTGATGCGCGCTTCGCCGCTCGTGCGCACCAGCAGATCGGGATCGGGAAGCATGCTCGTGTAGAGCTTCGCTTCGATGACCTGTTCATTGATCTCTTCAAGGCGCAGGCGACCGGCGGCCACTTCTTCGGCGACGCGGCGGCAAGCGTCCACCAGCTCGGTGCGCCCGCCGTAGTTGACGGCGATGTTCAGTCGCAGCCCGGTGTTCTGCATAGTGGCCAGCTCGGCGCGGCGAATCTGTTCCAGCACAGAGATGTGCAGCCCATCGCCGCGGCCAATCAAGCGAAAACGAATGTTGTTGTCGCGCAGCGATTTCAGCTCTTTGCGCAGGAACTCCATCAGCAGATCCATCAAGGCGCGCACTTCGAGGCGTGGGCGCTTCCAGTTCTCGGTTGAAAAGGCATAAAGCGTTAAGCAGTCCAGCCCCAGACGGGCGGCGCTTTCGATGGTGCGGCGGACGGCATCAGCTCCGGCGCGGTGGCCGGCAATGCGCGGCAGCTTGCGCCGCGCCGCCCAGCGCCCATTGCCATCCATGATGATGGCGACGTGCGCAGGCATGCGCGCCGGGTCGAGTTGACTGAGCAGCGATTCGTCCAGCTTGCCGCCGGGCTTCGCCAGGTCTATTTGTCGCATGGCCATAAGGATTCCTCTTGCTCTTTAAGATTAAGACCGTGCCCGCCCTCTGCCGGTTTCACAAAAATATCAAAGTATCATTGCGGCGGCAGGGCGATGCGCTTCTTGCCATAAAAGATGGTGTCCAGCACGTCGCCGACCGCGCCGCCCCCCGAAATGCGTACTTGCGTGATGCGCGCCGTCGCCGGCAGATCAAAGACGACTTCGGTGATGCAGGTCGCGCCTGCCGCAATCGGCTCGGCGCAACGCTCGCTCGCCGGGCGCAGCGCGTCAAATGTCTGTTGCGTGGCGACCGCCCAGTGATATTCGTTGCCCTGCTCGTCAATCAAGATGACGGTTGATTTATCAAAGGTGAAATCAACGCGCCGCGCGTGATTGGCGACCTTCATCGTGACAATGGCATAGACGCCTTGCGCGTGCGGCGCGTCGGGCGCGCTGCCAAGCGTCGCGGCCTGGCGCACGCCGAGCGCCGCAAACGCGAAATCGTCATATTGAATTTCCTGATTTAAGCCGACGGTCTGCGAGCGGCGGTTGAGGAGCGCAATAATCCCCAGCAGCACGATGCAGACGATGACAAGCGCAGCGAGACTCAGGAGAATTTTTTTCATGGCCTGTCCGTTCACGGCACGCAGACGGGGACGAGTCTGACGGGGACGAGTCTAAAGATAAACCACCGCCGCCGCGAAGAAATGAGCCGCCTGTGAGAAAGTTGTGAGAAATGCGCCGCCGGCATCAATTACTTTGGTCGCGCCAGCCTTTCTGCGGTTTGCTGCATCTGAGACGAGCGCCGCTGTGGACGGACTCGGAGAGTTGCGAGACAATCTGAGCGATGACGAGTCTGGCGCAGATTCCCCTGATGGTCTATCGCTTCGACAATTTCTATCTCGACGCGGCGAATCGCCGCCTGCTGCGCGACGGTCAGCCCATCGCGCTCAATGCGAAATATCTCGACGTGCTATTGCTGCTGGTCAGCCGGCGCGGGCAGTTAGTCGAGAAGGCCAGCCTCTTTGAAGAAATCTGGTCGAGCGTCTTTGTCACCGACGCGGCGCTGACGCAGTGCATCAAGGACATTCGCAAACAACTCGGCGATGATGCCGCCAACCCGCGCTACATCAAGACCGTGCCCAAGCACGGCTACGTCTTCATCGGCGAAGTCACGACGCTTGCCACCGACGACCGGCGACCGACGACCGACGACCGAGAAGCGGCACCGACGCAGCCGAGCGCCCGGCCTTACAAGTTTCTCGATTACTACACCGAGCGCGACGCGCAGCTCTTCTTTGGCCGGGAGGCAGAAGTTGAAAGCGTCGCTTCGCAGATTATCGCGCACCGGTCATTCATCTTGCACGGGCGGTCGGGTGTCGGCAAAAGCTCACTGCTGCGCGCCGGCCTGACCCCGCGACTGAAAGCCGCCGGCCATCACGTCTTCGTCATCCGCAGCTTCACCGACCCGCTCCATCAGATGACGGCGGCGCTGACGCACCTGTTGAATCCGCTGTCGAGCGCCGCGCTTGATCTGGAGCCGATGCCGAGCGGCGCGTTGTCAGTTGCGGTGCTTGACAAAGGCGATGCCGCGTCGCTCGTCGAATTGATTCACCGGGCCGAGCGGCGGTGGCCGCAACCGACAGTCGTCTTTTTTCTCGATCAGTTTGAAGAGTTCTTCACCCTGCTCGGCGAAGAGTCGCGGGGGCGCTTTCTTGGAGCCATGCGGCAGTTGTTCGCGCACGAAGACTTGCCGTTTTGCCTGCTCTTTGCCCTGCGCGAGGACTTGCTCGCCGAGATGAGCCAGCTCAAAACGGTCATCCCGGAAATCTTCCACCACGAATACCGCTTGAAGCGATTGAGCCGCGAGCAGGCCGCCGTGGCCATCACTGCGCCGGCGCACGCCGTCGGCTGTCATTATGATGACGCGCTGGTGGCGCGTCTGCTCGACGATCTGAACGACCACGGCTCGGTTGACCCGCCGCAGTTGCAGATCGTTTGCGACCACCTGTACGACGCGCGCCGCCCCGACTGTGAATTGACGCTGGAGCTGTACGCGCATCTCGGCGGCGCGTCGCAGATTCTGGCGAGCTACCTTGAGCGTGTGCTGCGCCGCTTTAACGCCGCTGACCTCGTCACGGTCAAAGCGATTCTCACGGCGTTGATCTCCAAAGACGGCCAGCGCCTGGTGTTGCGCGCTACGGAACTGGCGGCGCGCGCCCGCAGCGCCTCTCCTGCCGTCGAGCTGCTGATCGCCGAGCTGGTGGCGGCGCGTGTCGTGCGTCGCCGCAGTCAGGACGGCGAAGCGTGGCTTGAGCTGGCTCATGATTTCTTAACGCCTGAGGTGTCGCGCTGGCTGACGGCAGACGAGATTGCCTTGAAGCAGGCGCGCGCCGTCATCGAGCGGGCGATGGAGAATTACACCGCCCACGGCTTATTGATCGATACAGACACGCTCGATCTACTGCTGCCGTTCGGCGAACAGCTCAACCTGACGGGGGCGGAGGCCGATCTTTTATTGACGAGCTTGCTTGGCCGCGCCCGCCCGATGCCCGCGTGGCTGGTCGCTGTGGCGCCCGCTGCGCCGCAGGTGACGCTTGAAGCCAGCCGCAGCGCCGACGCAGAGATTCGCAAGCGCGCCATCGAAGCCGCTGCCTTGCTGCGCGGCGACGCGATGCGCGAGCTGTTGCGCGAGCTGGCGCTCTGGGACAAAGACCTGATGGTGCGCAAGGCTGCGAGCATCGCGCTTGCCGACTGGCTTGGGCTCGAAGCCGCAGCGCGGCTGGCGAAAGACGGCGCGGGCGAGAGCGCCGGCCCTGTGCGGCGGGCCATCAGCCTGGCGATGATTCGCGATTATGACAAGCGGCTGGTGAAGCTCAGTCACCTGCCGATGGCCGTTGCTCTGCTGGTCGTCAGCGGCTTGATGTGGGTTCGCCTCAGGCGCGGCGGCGCAGCGATTGTGCAACAGACCATCGGCGGCACGCTCGGCGGCTTGCTATCGGGATTGATCGGCGGCCTGCTCTTGAGCCTGGGGCTTTCGCTGACGCGCCACGCGACGATGATCGAGGCGACCGAGTTGCTAGTGGCGCTTGCGGCGCTCGGCTCGTTCATCGGCGGCGGCGGCGGTCTGGGCGTGAGCGCCGGCATGATCTCGGCGGCGCGCGTCGCTTATCGGCACAGCCGCTGGTGGTCTGTGGTCGGCGGCGCGGCGGGCGGCGCAGGTGTCGGCGGCAGCGCTTATCTGCTCGGCGTTGACATGGTCAATTCGCTGTTTGGCAAGCGCCCCATCGGCATCACAGGGGCGATGGAAGGCGCGGTAATCGGCGTCGGCGTGTCGCTCGGTGTCGTGCTGGCGCATACGCTCTGGCGGCAGGCGCGTGCCCGTCAGCGAGTCATCGGCGCCGGCCTCGGCGCAATGTGCGCCGGCATTCTGCTGATCGTCATCGGCGGCAATCTCTTCAGCGGCAGCCTGGAGATCGTCGCCCGCTTGTTTGCCAATTCACAGATGCGGCTCGACACCCTGGCCCTTGTCTTCGGCGAAGTCCACTTCGGGCAGACCACGCAGTTGATCTTAGGTGCGCTGGAAGGTTTGCTGTTCGGGATTGGCATGACGAGCGGCATTGAAATGGCCGCTCGTCACCAGCCGGATGAGGCGGGATTGAGTCACGCTCCGGTATAAACGTTAGTCGCTGGCCGCTTGCAGGCTGTGGACAGCGACGAGATACATCTTGGTCGGAATGCCGTTATCAACCGCGACTTTCAACAACGCCTGGTAATAACGCGGCGCGCCTGCTCCATCCATCTGTCGCAGCCGCTGATCAAGCGCTGTGATGTACTCTTTCGTCGTTGCAAACTCTGAGGCCGCCTGCGTGCCTTCGCTGTGAATCCCCGCCAGTACCATCACCGTGTTCTTCTCCGAGATGTTCGGCTTCACCGTGATCAGCGCATAGTCTTCGACAAGCTTGCCCTGGGCATCAAAGGCGGGGCGGTACTCGCGCTCTTCGCCCGGCTGCGGCTTGCGATTGATGATCGTCGCGCTGCCTGTATGCACGAAGTCCTCGTTGATCGGCAGCTTTCCCGACCACTCATTCGTCCAGACGCTGCCGAGCGTGACGACGTTGTGGCTCTTGAGGTCTTCGGCGCTGACCGTACGGCTCTGTTTCAGCAGCACCGTCTTGCCGACCGCGCCGAAAAGCGCCGTGACCTGATGCAGGCCGATGGCTTCGCCCATGCCTGTGTATTCGTCTACGCAAAGCGCCAGACGCGGCGCCGGGTTGTTCTTGACGATGAACTTATCGCCGAGCGCATCAGCGAGCGCCGTCACATGCTCGGGCGGCAGAGTGAGGGCGCGGCGCGTCAGCGCTTCCGGGTCTGCCTGGTTGGTGAAGCGATAAACCGCCGGATTGCTCAGCACCAGCAAGGTCGGCGTCTCATCATTCAAGAAGGGCTTCCAAATGGTGCCCCACTCAGCGAGGTTTTTCGCCGAGTTGCCTTCACTGGCCTGCGAGCGCCGGCTGAGATTATCGAAAGCGAGAATCGCCACTGCGGCCAGCAGCAGAAAGATCAGCACAGGCACGCCGATGCGCCGGACGATCTCGCGAGTCGGCGGCTGTGGCAGCGGCACGATAACGCTGCTCGCCGGCGCGATGCTGTCTTCTTTGCCATCGGCGGTCTCGCCGGTCGCGCCATTGTTTTGATGAATATAAGAGAAGAATGGCGTGTAATGACCTTTCGGTAGTTCGATGAGAATCTGGTCGGCTTTGCCTTCGGTGAAGTAGTACTCCTGCAACTTGCTACGCAGGCGGCTGGCCTGCACGCGCACGACGGAGTCTGTGCGCGGACTGTATTGCTCGCCGCGTCCGAAGACCTCGGTGGCGATGGTGTATTCCTTTAGCTGGTCTTCCTGCTGATCGACCGCCTTCTGGACGACGAAGCGCAGAAAGGCGCGCAAGCTTTCCGAGCCGTGCAGAATCTGGCTCTGCAAGATGCGCTCAAGCTGGGCCAGTTTTTCATCCTTGCTTAGATCCATTACTTGCATTGAGTTAAACAGTGTATGTAACAGCCGGGTTGCGGCTCATCAAATCCGCTCTATTTTTGGCAGCTAGACGGTATTATACCCCTATTAACTCCCAGCACAAGCGCCAATGCGCATATAATGATGCGGCATCTAACACAATTGGAATAATTCTCAAGTCACGTTTTACCGCAGGCTCATGTTGAGGCATCTTCTGTATAGCCGGTGACCATGCCATTCGGCTGCCGGTATTCTGTTGACAAGAAGGCGACTGGGGCATTACCCTAAACGCCAGCTTTGCAGGTTCTTCACAAGAATCTAATCCGCTCAGTAATGAAGATAGGGAGGTTACCGAAACTTATGAAGCTAGAGCATAGGCGAAAGCTCGTCAGTTCAACACTCCGCTTCTTCGCTATGGTTATCTGTCTGACATTCCTCGTCAGCGTACAATCCGCATTCGCTCAATCTTCCGGCAGCGCGACGCTGCGCGGCACGGTCAAAGACCCATCGGGCGCAGTCGTTTCCGGCGCCACGGTGATCGTGACCAGCGAGCGAACCAAGGACGAACGCAAGACAATCACCAACGATGAAGGGGGATATGTTTTCTCCGCATTAACCCCTGATACTTACACCGTCAAGGTGGAAGCTCAGGGCTTTAAGACCACTGAAAAGACCGGCATCTCCATCGAGACCAGCACCACGCGCGGCCTCGATGTCGTCATGGAGGTCGGGCAAGCGTCCGAGACCGTGACGGTCAACGCGGTGGCCGATCAGGTACAGACCGAAACCGGCGCCAAAGAAAACACGATTACCGCCAAGCAGATCGACAACCTGTCGATCATCAGCCGCAGCGCGCTTGAGCTGTTGCGCATCCTGCCTGGCGTCGTGGCTCCGGACAACACGGCGCTCGAAAGCATTGCCTTCGGCGGCGGCGCCAACGCCAACAGCCAGTACCACGTCAACGGCTTGCGCGGCGAGAACAACAACGTCACCATTGACGGCTCGCGCATGATGGACATTGGCTCGAACAATGGCACCATCATCACCGCCAATCCCGACATGGTGCAGGAAGTCAAAGTTCAGACCAGCAACTACGCGGCTGAACACGGAACCAGCGCCGTGCAGATCAGCGCCACCACCAAAGGCGGCGGCCACGATTTCCACGGTTCGATCTACGACTACCTGCGCGATCATCACTTCCAGGCCAATGATCGCTCCAACAGCATCAACGGCATTAAGCGCCCGTTGAGCAAGTACAACTATCCGGGCGGCAACATCGGCGGGCCGGTGATTATTCCGGGCACCAAATTCAACAAGGGTCGCGACAAGCTGTTCTTCTTCGTCGGCTACGAGTACTACTACCAGCGCGTAGACGAAGGCTCGTCGCTGTCGGTCGTGCCGAGTCTCAAACAGCGGCAGGGCGATTTCAGCGAGCTGCTGACCGGGTCGGGGTCGAACCTCAACCAGGGCCGCACCATCAACGTGCCGTTCGGCTGCACGGTCAATGGTGTGACGGCTGGCAATCCGGCACCGAACAACAACATCGCGCCGTGCGCCGATCCGCTCGGCAAAGCGCTGTTGAACCTCTACCCGGCGCCGAATTTTACCGATCCCAACAATCGCTACAATTACGTCTACAGCGTGCTGAGGCCGAACGACCGCAACCAGTTCACCTCGCGCTTTGACTACAACGTTAGCGATAAGACCAAGCTCTATGTGCGCCTGGCGCGCGAGTACGAAAAGCAGGGCTTCCCGCGCGGGCTGTGGTGGGATTCATCCAACTATGAACTCCCCGGCAACCTGCAAGGCAAAAACCTCGGTCGCTCGGTCGTCGTCAACCTGACCAACATCATCAGCCCGACGATGACCAACGAAGTTTTGTTCAGCGCCAGCAAGCTGAAGCTCAATTACAACTTCGGCGATCCGGACAAAGTCACCTATGCCGGCCTGGGGCTGCAACCGGTGGGCTTCTTCCCCGGCTCGAACCCCTACGTCCCGCTCGGCGTCATTGATGCCTGGGGCGGCGGCATCGGCGGCAACCTGTTCACCGCTTACGGCTATCCGATCCTCGCCTGGAACGACAGCTTCTCTGTCGTCGATAACCTGACGAAGGTCTTTAGCACGCACACCATGAAGTTCGGCACGTTCATCGAACAGGCGAACAAGAAGCAGCAATCGAACCACGACACCGACATCACTGTCGCTCAGTGGGGCCAGTCGAACGCCACTGGCAACAACTACGGCGACCTGTTCGTCGGACGTCCGATTGAGTTTACTCAGGGCACCGACCGCCCTGAAGACCACTTCCGTTACTACAACTACGAGTTCTACGGACAGGATAGCTGGAAGGTCCGCCCGAACTTCACGTTGGAGTACGGTCTGCGCCTGGCTTACCTACCGCAGAACTTCGAGCGCGATAGCCTCGGCGTGCTGTTTGACCCGACCGCTTATGACCACAGCCAGGGCATCTTCATCAACGGCGACCGCAGCCATCCGAACGGGTTTAAGCTGGCGGCGCGCAACGAGATTCCCAAGGGCGTCCTGCCCAATAACGGCATTCAATGGATGCCGCGCCTGAACTTCGCATGGGACATCGGCGGCAAGGGTGACTGGGTCATCCGCGCCGGCGCCGGTATTTTCTATAACCGCGTGCAGGGCAACTATGACTACTACTCCAGCGGTCAGATGCCCAACACCTACAGCGCCACGGTTGATACGCCGTGGGCCTCGGCGACCGGTCTCACCTTCAGCGACCTGAGGAATGTTGATCCCTTCGCCGCCATTGCCAACGTCAACGTGTCGTCTCGCGACATCAACTCGAACAACATCCCGCGCGTCGCCAACATGAGCTTGACCATCGAGAAGCGGTTGTGGGCAAACAACATCTTCACGGTGGCGTATGTCGGCACGCAGGGCCGCCACCTGCCGCAGCAGCGCAACATCAACATCGTCCCGCTGGGGGCGCTCTCTAGCGGCACGGTCAATGGCGTGAACTTGTCCAACCCGGTCAACCGCGCCGGCCTTGATGGTTCGGTGATCAAGCAGTTCCGGCCATTCCCGGCCTACGGCACGGTCGGTGTCTATCAGTTCACAGGGACCTCGACCTATCACTCGTTGCAGGCGACCTTGAGCCACCAATCGGGCAAGAACCTGCAATACTTTGCCACCTACACCTTCAGCAAAGCGCTGGGCACGGTGGCGGTCAATGAAAGCGACGGCGCGGCGTGGGCCGACCCCATCGACACGCGCGGTAGAAGCTGGGGCATCCTGCCGTTTGACCGGACCCACATCTTCAACCTGTCGTACAACTATGTCTTCCCGAAACTGGCGCGCGGGGCGCTCGATCACGCCATCGTCCGAGGCTTCCTCGACGGCTGGCAGATGTCGGGCATCACGACGTTCCAGAGCGGCACGCCAATCCGTCTGAGATTCACCGGCGACATCGCCTCGACCGGCAACGCCATCGCCTGGTATGGCTCCGACGCCTTCAACGGCTCGGGGGCGGGCGCGAGCGTTGGCGCCGTGGCGCCGATCTACGCGAGCAATCCGCAGACGGGCGGTTCGGGTCTGGGCCAGAAGCTCTTTGACATCAATGCGCTTCAGATTCCGACCTTCCCCAACAGCGGGCCGGCGCAGCCGCCGTTCTACATGAGGACTCCGAGCCGGAGCAACTTCGACGTTTCGTTCTTCAAGAATTTCGACTTCAGCGAATCGAAGAAGCTTCAGTTCCGCGCCGGGTTCTTTAACCTCTTCAACCAGGCGTACCCGACGCAGATTGCTACGACGGGCGGTCTGGGTGCGAGCGACATTTACCTGACGCTCAACACCACCTGCAACGTGCGCGTTAGTGTGCCGAACGGCGCCGGCGGAACGTCGAACCCCTGCGACCCGACAAAGGGATTCACCTATACGCCCGAGACGCAGGCCAACTTCGGCAAGATCGTTAACAAGCACGGTCGCCGGATCGTCGAATTTGCTTTGAAGTATTACTTCTAATTCGACGACCAGGCGGTCATCACCACGGCGCGAGGGGCGAAGAACCGCTTCTCGCGCCGTGCCTTTTTGTCGCCTCGGCGTGGGGCTTTCACTTGACGTCGAGGCGGCGAGAAAACATGATTCGGGTATCGATGAAGCGCGAGTTTCCCGGGGAGGTATTTCATGAGAGTGAAACCGATTCACGCTTGCATGGGACTAACCTTGTGGTGGGCGCTGGCAGCGGCAGCCGTGTGCGCGCAGGACATTGAAACCAATCATCGGTCGGCGGATACCAACAATGCGGTGATCGAAGGCCGCGTCACCCTGCCTTCAGGGTTTTCTGCCGACCGTAACGTCCGAATCATCTTGAAGAATAACTGGAACACGCTGTCGACGCTCTACACCAACAAGCACGGTGAATTCCAGCTCAACAATCTGAGCGAGGGCATCTACTTCGTGCATGCGGAGGTGGATGATGGCAGCTTCGAGCCGGCCATCCAGAAGATTGAGCTAGGTCGCGGCATCGTCTGGGAGCTGACCTTGCAGTTGCGCGAGAAGACAGTCCCGCAGGTCTTGATGAGCGTCGGCATTCGCGTTGTCTCTGCCGCCGAGTTGCGCCAGCCGGTGCCGGCAGCCGCGAAAAAGGAGTACGAGGTGGGCTTGAAGCTGGTCAGCAAAGGCGACATCCAGCAGGCCGCCACTCACTTCCAGGAAGCGGTCAAGCTGTATCCCGATTACCTCGCGGCGCGCAACGACCTCGGCGCACAGTATCTCAAGCTCAAGCGGGTGGATGAGGCAGAGCGGCTATTTCTGATGGTGTTTGAGCATGACCCGAAGAACTTCAACGCCAAATTCAACCTCGGGCTGGTGCGCGTCGAGCGCCGCGATTACGTGGGCGCCATCGCGGAGTTGAATCAGGCGATTGCCATCGATAGCGGGCGACCGGTGGCGCGGCTGTGGCTCGGCATCGCGATGCTGGAACGCGGCGACCCGGCGAGCGCCGAGCGCGAACTGGTCAAGGCACTGGTCATGGGCGGCGCGGAATGTGTAGCGGCGCATTACCACCTGGCGCGCATCTACTTCGACCGCGGCGACAGCAATGAAGCGACGCGCGCTGTCCGCATTTACCTTAAAGAAGCGCCGAACGGGGAGTTTGTGAAAGAAGCTCGATTGCTTGAAAAGCGCCTCGGCGGCGAAGCGAAACGCTAAGCCGATTTTTCAGGGCGCGATTGTGAATGGCGTCGAGCGGCTGACGCGGTTCTTGCCGTCGCTGACCGTTACCTTTAACTCGTAAACGCCGGGCTGGAATTTATCGAGCGGGAAAGCGCTCGCATACTTGATCTGTCCCTGCTCATCGGCTGCCGGCAGTTGCGCCGACGTTTGTCCCAGCGAACGGTTGTTCTGCAATATCTCCATCGTGAATTGTAGCGGCGCGGTCGAGCCTTTGGCCGACCATGTGGTAAAGAAGAAGGCCATCTGCTTGGTCGCTGACTTGGGCAGCGGCTCGCCGAGATTGGGATAGACCAGCAGCTCGCCGAAGTGCAACGGCTGATCTTTCTTTTGCTCGTCGGCGGTCAGTTGCTCGGCGCGCTTCAGCACTGCGATGCTGCTCAGCCGCGGCTTGCTTTCATCAAGCACGGGAATTTCCAGGCGGCTCGTGCGCACACTCGCCTTGCTCGTCATCCCGTCATAAGCGATCAATTCCACCGTGTAACTGCCGGGGGCAAGCTGCGCTTCGCGGTAGAAGAGCAGGTCGCCCTTACGGGCCGCGTCGAGCTGTTCGAGCGGGCCGCTGAGCGGGTAATGCTGGCTCATTTTCTGAACCACTTGGCCGGCTGAATCCTTGACCAGGGCGACGACTGAAAAATCGCTGCTGTAAGTCTTCTTGTCGCTGCTCGGCGTGAAGGTGAAGGCAGAGATCGGCGCTTCGGCAAGCACCAGCGCCAGGCCCGGACGATTGCCAACCGGGAAGCTCAAGGCCGCCGCGTGGAACGAAGACGGGTCAGCGCCGCGCGCCTTGTGCGCCGCCGCCAGCGCCGGAGCTTCGTAATCGAGCACCGGCAGGTTGCCGACCGATTCAACCGCGTAATAGCCTTTGCGCGTCTGCGGCTCAAGGTTCGAGCGGCTCAGCTTGACATCGATGTGCCGGAAGCGACCGTCGTAATCATTGTTCTTCGGGACGTAAGTGATCAGGTAGTAGCCGCGCATATCATCATCAATGCGGCGCAGCCCTGCGGCTAGGTCATTGGTGTCATGAATCAGGAAGCCGCCGGTCTGGTCGGCCAACTGGCCGAGTCCGCTGCGCGGGTCGAGCCGCAGCAAATCTTCGTTGCGCTCCAACGTTTTCATGTACGGCCCCGAGGCAGTGTCCGTACCGCGGCCCTGCTGTCGCATACGCCCATTGACAATCGAGTTGATCTCGCGTGCGGCTTCGGCGGCGCTGCTCTCGGTGCGCAGCCCAGCCGAATCGATGGCGTAGATAGTGACGTTGGCGCGGTTGGCGGCGCTGATGACGGCGGGGAATTTCGTCAGCACGGACGGCGGCAGCGACAGGCCCTCCGAGAAGAGGATGAGCGTCTTGCGCCCCGGCAGGTTCTGCATCGGATTGATGACCGCAAGCAAGCTGTTGATGGTCGCAAACCCCTGCTGGTCGCGTTCGAGAGTCTCGTACTGTTGGAGAATGTCGTTCTCCATTTCGAGAAGCTTCGCCTGAGCAGCGGCCTGTCCGGCAGCCGCGCCCGCCGCGCCTGCGGCTGCCCCATCATGCGCTGCGCCCGCCTCGGTCGCTGCGGCGATTGACGAGGTTTGCGTCTGGTCGAGGCCAGTGACCCGCTCGGAATTGTTCCGAACCTTGGCGCTGCCCGACACATAGGTGGACGTGGCGGCGCCGGTGGCCCGCTCGACCGCCTGCTTGACCAGTTCCGGATTGTCGGTGAACGATTGCAGGGTGCGCAGCGCTTGATCGATGCTGAAGACGCCGGTGTAGTCGCCAGCGGCCATCGCCTCCTGCACGTAGGCCATGCCCGCCTTGCGCGCCAGCGAGCGCGCTTCGGGCGAGAGACGATCAAAGACCAGCGCAATCACGCCGGGCGTCGAAGCGCCGCTGAGGACTGGCTGCGGCACCGGCGCTGGCTTGTCTGCTTTGCGCTCCGCGGTGTTGCCGCCCCTCGCGATAGGTGCTTCGCGAACCACGAAGCGGAACGATTCGATGCGCTGGCGAACGCCGTCTTCGTAAACCTCAAAGTCGCCAGCCGTCAGGTCTTTGACCGGACGTCCCTTCTTATCTTTAACGACGATGTCGAGCGCGACTTCGGTGGTTCGGACGCGGACGACCTGATCGTCTTGTGAAGGCTGCTGCGGCGTCTGCGCAATCACCGAAAGAGAATTAGAAAGGCTGACGATAATCAGCAGTAGGAGGCTAACAAAAATCTTCATTGTACTGTCTCTCAGCGTAAAAAATGGGTGTCATCAGTATAGTCGGCTTGACCGCCATTTGCCAGCTAGACCGTGGCTTATGGTGATGTTC
Source organism: Blastocatellia bacterium (assembly GCA_045807765.1). Taxonomy (GTDB): domain Bacteria; phylum Acidobacteriota; class Blastocatellia; order UBA7656; family UBA7656; genus DATENM01. Next base: position 18,323 of record JBJMGU010000068.1, on the reverse strand, counting down.
TGCGGCGTCGCCAGGGCTCTGAAGCGGCGAGAAGCGTAGCTTGGAAATGGCCAAGTGTCTGGTGTATAATTTGGCGCAGATTCTTTCACAGAATTCTTGCACATCAAACTGGAAGTCATAATGGCAACCACGAAAAGATCAAGGCAGTTCGTGAAAGCGATTATCTCGCTTGTGGCTTGCGCCATGCTCGCCCAGGCCGCGCCGGCACTGGCCCAGGCCGGCTCAACAGATGTTGATCGCGCCTTTGCGCGAGCGACCGAACTGCATCAGGCGGGCGACATCGAAGGGGCGATCCGCGGCTATCAAGCGATTCTCGCCGCGCACCCCGACAGGGCAGATGTGCGCTCGAATCTCGGCGCGGCCTATTCGCGATTGGGGCGCTACGAAGACGCCATCGCGCAATACAAGCAAGCCCTGGCGCGCGACACTCGCAACCAGACGATTCGTTTCAACCTCGCCCTGGCTTATTACAAGGCCGCGTGGTTTACGGAAGCCGCCGCCGAGCTGACGAGCTTTCTTAACGCTGCGCCAAAGCAAGCGCCTGAACGGCGCAACGCGACCTTGTTGCTGGCCGATTGCAATGTGCGCCTGGGTCAGTACCAGCCGGTCATCGAGATGTTGACGCCGCTCGCGGAGGCCGACGCCAACGACCGCACGGTGGCTTACCTGTTGGGCAGCGCGCTGGTCGGCGACGGCCAGATGAAGCGTGGCCAGGAATTGATTGATCGGGTCTTTCACGGCGAAGATTCGGCTGAAGCGCGAATGTTGCTGGGCTCGATTCTGCTGCTCGCCGATGACGGGACGGGCGCCATGAAAGAGCTTGAGCGCGCCATCGAATTGAACCCCAAGCTGCCCGGCCTGCACACCTGGTACGGGCGGGCGCTGATGCGCCTGGGCGATCCCGAAAAGGCCAAATCGATTTTCAAAGTCGAGCTGGCGAATAACCCGAACGACTTTGAAGCCAACCTCTACATCGGCATTCTGCTGCGACGCGACAAGGCGTTTGATGAAGCGCTCGATTACCTGACGCGCGCCGCCCGCCTGCGCCCGCGCGATTCCTACGCGCGCTATCACCTGGGCGCAGTCTACGCGGCGACCGGCAAGCCCGCCGATGCCCGGCTGCTGCTCGAAGCGGTCGCTAAAGAGTATCCCGATTTTGTCGAAGCGCATGTTCTGCTGGCCTCGGTTTACTATCGGCTCAACCGACCCGAAGATGGTCAGCGCGAGCGCGCCATCATTCAGAAGCTGACTGCCGAGCAGCAAGCCAGGCAGCCGGGTGTGCAGGAGAATGACCGGCTCGACCCGGTCAAGCCGCCGGCCAACGCACCGAACAAGCCCATCGAGCAGAAAGAGAGACAATAGATTTTCATGACCCTCTCACGCATTCACGCCGGCGCCGGCTCTTTATTGATGGCGGCGATTCTGCTCGTCGCCGTCGGCGTCGCTCAGGCTCAGTCACAGAGCCGCTCAAAGACTCGGCGTGCGCCTGTCCAGACGCAAACCGCGAAAAACAATCCGGCCTTTGATCAGGCGGTCAAGGCGGGCGACGAGGCGCGCCAGGCGAATCGCTTGAACGAAGCCTTTGATGATTATGTGAAGGCCCTGAAACTGCGCCCGACCTGGGCCGAAGGCTGGTGGAACATTGGCGCCATCCTCTACGACGGCGACCGCTATACGGAGGCGCGCGACGCGTTTCGCAACTTCGTGGCGCTCGACCCGAAGCGCGGCGCGGCGTGGGGTATGCTCGGCTTGTGCGAATTTCAAACCCGCGAATACGACCGCGCCGTGGTCTCGCTGCAACGCGGTCGCGCCATAGGGTTTGGCGGCAACCAGGAGATCGAATCGGTCGTCCGCTATCACACGGCGCTGCTCTATATTCGCTTTGAGCAGTTCGAAATCGCTTACGACATTCTCAGCGAATTCATTACCGTCGGCAACGACAGCCCCAAGGTGGTCGAGGCGTTCGGGCTGACGCTGTTGCGCATGCCTTTCCTGCCGCTGGAGATTCCGCCTGACAAGCGCGAGCAGGTGCTGGCTGCCGGGCGCGCCGGGTTTTTCATGGCAGCGCGGCGCATTGACGAAGCGCGTGCCGCGTTCGACGTGCTGCTCAAGCGTTATCCCGATGTGCCCAACGTCCATTACGCTAATGGCGTCTTTCTGATGAATCAGGATGCCGACGCGGCGCTCAAAGAGTTCCGCCGCGAGTTGGAGATTTCGCCGGCGCACTATCCGGCGATGGTGCAGATGGCCTTCGAGTTCCTCAAGCGCGGCGAATACGACACCAGCTTGCCGCTTGCGGAGAAGGGCGTGCAGTTAGCGCCAAAGATGTTTGCGGCACGCAACGTCCTGGGCCGCGTCCTGCTTGAGCTGGGGCAGACCGAGCGCGCCGTCAAAGAACTGGAAGAAGGCGTGCGGCTGGCGCCCAGTAGTCCAGAGATGCACTTCGCGCTCGCGCGCGCCTATACGCGCGCCGGTCGGCAGGCCGATGCGGCGCGTGAACGTGAATTGTTTAAGCAACTTCAGGAACAATATAATGCGCGCCGTGGCCCGCGCGCCGGCGATACGGACGACAGCCAGCCCAAAGCAAAGCCTTGAAAGTTTAAGCGACTTGCGCGTTCCTCGTCATAGCAAGCGATTCGGTTAGATAGTTGTGTACCGAGACAAGTGATATGACAAATCTTCGTGTAACCAGACATACTTTGAGTCTGACGGTGCTGGCCCTCTATCTGGCGCTTTTCGCCGCCGGCTCGTGGGCTTCATCTGACGCCGCGCCGCAAAACGCCGCGCCGCGCTGGCATCCGCGCCGTGTGCCGGCAGGAACCGAGTTTGTTGGCGATCAGGTCTGTGCCGAGTGTCACAAGAACAAAGTGACCACACACGCGCAGAGCGCGATGGGCATGGCGATGGAAACGGTCAACAACTCGCTCGTGCTGACGCAGAACCCGGCGATGAACTTCCGCACAGGCCCTTACACCTACGAGATCAAGCGGCAAGATAAGCAGAGCCTTTACACGGTGACCGACGGCAAAGAGACGATCAAGGTGCCGATCCTTTACGCCCTCGGGCAGGGCAAAGCTGGGCAGACATATGTTCTTGAATACCAGGGCGGTCTATATGAAAGCCTGGTGAGTTATTACAAGGAAGCCGGCGGATTGGATTTCACCATCGGCGCGCCGCGCACGGTGCCGGCGTCGCTGGAAAAGGCGGTTGGTCGCCGCCTTGGGGATCACGAGGCGGCGAGCTGTTTCAGTTGTCATTCGACCGGCTCAGTCACCGGCGGGCAGTTGCATCTGGACAAAGCGGCGGCGGGCATTCGCTGTGAAGGGTGTCACGGGCCGGGTGGCAAGCACGTGACCGCGAGCCGCGCCGGCGAGCCAAGCGCCAAGCTGATCTTCAACCCCGGTCGTCTGGGCGGCGACGAGCTGTCTCAGGACTTTTGCGGCGCGTGTCATCGCGGCACGGAAGAGTTCAATATGCTGAAGAGCATGGAGATCAACAACGTGCGCTTTCAGCCGTACCGCATCTTTCACAGCAAGTGTTACTCGGACGACCGACGAATCAGCTGCACGGCTTGCCACGACCCGCACGAGCCGCTCAAGCGCGATGTCGCTTTTTATGACGCTAAGTGTACGGCCTGTCATGCAGTGAAAGCGAAGCCGGGCGCTTTGGCGGCAAAAGCCAGCGTGCCGGGCGCGACCGTGAGCTGTCCCGTCAGCACGAAGGATTGTGTTTCATGTCACATGCCGAAGTTCGGGCCGCCCGCCGCGCATTTTAAATTCACCGACCATTACATTCGCATTGTGAAGTCCAGCGACGACTACCCGAATTGAGTCGTGCAATGTTGGTCGAAACGCAAGTGAGGAGTTACGAGACTATGCGGTATTTCGTCCTGATTCTTATGGTGGTGGCGGCCATCGCACCGCTCCCGGCGCGAGCCCAAGCGCCACTGAAGCCGGCCCCGATCACCTTTGTCGAGGTTCCGCCGAGCGTAAGCAAAATTACCTGGATGCATGACAATGGGCGTTCCGAGTTGCGCCACTTGCCGGAGACCTGTGGCGGCGGCGGGCTGTTCTTCGACTTTGACAACGATGGCTGGCTCGACATCTATCTGGTCAACAGCGGCCCGTCGGATTTCTTCACGCCGAAGACGCCGCTGCACAATGCGCTCTACCGCAACAACCACGACGGCACGTTTACGGACGTGGCGGAGAAAGCCGGCGTCGCTTGCGGGCAGATGGGCGATTTCGGCATGGGCGCTGCCGCCGCCGATTATGATGGCGATGGCTGGACGGATCTCTACGTCACCAACTATGGCCGCAACCGGCTCTTTCACAACAATGGCAACGGGACGTTTACGGATGTCACCGACAAAGCCGGCGTCGCCGCGCCGAACTGGTCAACCTGCGCGACGTGGTTCGATTACGACAACGATGGCAAGCTCGATCTTTTTGTGTCGAGCTTCGTGCAGTACAGCGGCACCGGCACGGTCTTCTGTGGCGACAACCGTATAGGCCGGCGCTACTACTGCGTGCCGCGCATCTTCAAGCCGCGCCCGAGCTACCTGTTTCACAACGACGGCAATGGCAAATTCACGGATGTCAGCAAGTCATCCGGCATCGCCAGTGCGCTCGGCAAATCGTTCGGCGCCGTCGCCACAGACATCAACAACGATGGCTTGATGGATCTGTTTGTCGCCAATGACACGGTCGCCAACTTTCTCTTTCTCAACAAAGGCAACGGCAAGTTTGAAGAGATCGGGCTGGCTTCGGGAGTCGCCTACAGTGATGCCGGCAGCCCGCGCTCAGGGATGGGCGTAGACGCCGGCGACTTTGACGGCGACGGCTGGCAAGACCTGTTCGTCGCCAACATCGATCAAGAGCTGTTCAGCCTTTATCGCAATCAGAAAGACCTGTCCTTCATTGACCGACCGGGCGAGATTGGCCCGGCCACACGACTGTTGAGCGGCTGGGGCTCGAAGTTCTTCGATTTTGACAACGACGGCGACCCCGACTTGATCCTCGCCAATGGCCACCCCGACGATATGGTCGAGAGCCAGTCGCTGAAGGTGACTTATCGCGAGCCCTTGCTGCTCTTCGAGAACGTCAATGGCAAGTTCGTCAACGTCAGCGCGCAATCGGGCGACATCTTCAAAAAAGATTTCTCGGCGCGCGGCCTGTCGGTCGGCGATTACGACAATGACGGCGACCTCGACGTGCTGATCATCAACAATGGCGAGCCGCCGGTGCTGCTGCGCAACGAAGGCGGCAATCGCGGCAACTGGCTGGGGCTGCAACTGACGGCGACGCGCAGCAATCCGGGCGCGGTCGGCGCCATCATCACCTGGGAAGCAGGCGGCGTCCGTCGCAGCCGATTGAAGACGAGCGGCGGCAGCTTTCTTTCGTCACACGACCCGCGTGAAATTCTCGGCGTGGGCCGAGCGGCGAAGATTGACAGCGTCGAGATCAAATGGCCGAGCGGGCGCGTCGATAAGCTCACCAACCTGCCGCTGAATAAATACATCAAGGTGGTCGAAGGCGGCGGCAGTTAACGGTCAACGAATTTGTAACCGAAGCCACGCACGGTAAGGAAGTGGCGCGGATTGCGGGCATCGTCTTCGAGCTTCTGCCTGAGCAAGCCGACGTGAACGTCAACCGTGCGCGTCAGAATCTCTGCGCCGTAACCCCAGACTTCGCGTTGCAACTGCTCACGCGAAACGGTCGCGCCGCGATGCTCGATGAAAAAGCGTAGTAGCTCGAACTCGCGCGCAGACATCTCGACCGCTCGACTGTCGCGCCGGACTTCGGTGCTGCGAAAGTCCACTTCGATAGCGCCGAAGCGAAAGGTCTCGGCGGCTTTCGCCGACGCCAGCGACGACTGCCGACGCAGCATGGCTTCAACACGGGCCAGTAGTTCCATCGGCTCGAAGGGCTTGGTCAGATAATCATCAGCGCCGAGCTTCAAGCCCAAGACTTTATCGATCACCTGACCGCGCGCCGTCAACATCATCACCGGCGTCGTGACGTTGCGGGCGCGCAGGTCGCGGCAAACGTCAAAGCCATTCTTGCCCGGCAGCATCACGTCGAGCAGGATTAGCTCGAATGTTCCTTCCGCCGCCATGCGTAAGCCGCTGATGCCGTCCATCGCGCTCTCGACCTCGTAGCCTTCGCTTGCCAGCAAATCCGTCAGCGTCAGCACCAGTCCCGGCTCGTCTTCGATAATCAGAATGCGATGCGCCATGCTTTGCCTTTGCTTGATTATTCTCGCGTCATGCTTCGTCCAGCGCCGGCAGGTGAATCGTGAACGTTGCGCCGTTGTCTGAAGCCACCGTGACACGCCCGCGATGCGCTTCGACATGCTTGCGCACGATGCTCAGTCCGAGGCCGGCGCCCGCCGCCGGCGAAGCCATCACCGCCGCGCCGCGATAAAACGGCTCGAACAGGTGCGGCAGATCTTTCGCCGCGACACCCGGCCCACGATCCGCGATGGTAATTTGCGCCTCATTGCGCCGGCCATTGCGATGCGCGCGAACATTGACGCGCAACTGCTTGCCGGAGTCGGCGTACTTGAGCGCATTTTGCAAAAGGTTCTTGACCGCACTCTCCAGCGCCGGCGCGTCGGCAAGCACACGAGGCGGCGGCTCGTCTTTTTCATACTCGATCTGCCAGGCGGCTTCGGCAAACGCCGAAGCGCAATCGCTCATGGCGCGCTCGACAATCTGGTCCAGGTGAACGGGCTGAAAGTCGTACTGTCGGCGGTTGGCCTGGATGCCTGCAAAGCTCAAGGCCTGCTCGACCTGCGCCGACAGGCGGCGGGTTTCGTTCTGAATCATCGCTCCATAATCCTGTACGCGCTGCGGCTGGCTGACGACGCCGCTCGCCAGGTTATAACTTGCCGAGTGAATGACGCTCAGCGGCGTGCGCAATTCGTGTGTAATGCTGGCTACGAACTCTATCTGCTGCCGAGCGAGCCGGCGGGCGCGTTGTGCGGCCAGCACCATCATGGCGATGCTGCCGCCGAGCAGCAGGAAGATGCCGAAGTTGAGCGCCAGATTGCGCCTGCGAGTTTGCGCAACCTCATTGTCGAGCGAGCCGGCGCGATGGCGAGCGACCAGCCGCCAGGAATTGCCCGGCGAAGCGTCGGCGCGGAACTCGTCTTCGGGCCGACGCAACAGGCGCGGCGGGCGTTCGGGCGGGCGCGGCGGTGGGTTGTTGGCTCGGCGAGGCGGGCCTTCGCCGGGCTGCGGGCGCGGCCCATTGCCCGGCGGCCCGTTGGGAGGTGGACCATTGGGGGGCGGCGCAATCTGCGGCATGGTTTCCTGCCCAAGTATCACCGTGCCTGCGTCAACCTGTTGGAGCGCGTCAAGTGTGAGCCCAGCATCCGACTGATAAATCATCTCCGGCCCGTCGCCGCCGACTACCGCCAGTTGATAGTTGCTCAGGCCCGCTGCGCCAAAGAGCCGCTCGACCAGCCCCGGCAGGAACTGTGATTTAAGATACTCGCTGTTCAATTCGAGAAAGCACCAGCCGCGCAACACCGGCGCGCCGGGTGGCTGGTCGGCAGGGCCCGGAATCATCAAGTCGCGCAAAGGGCGCGGCTCATCTCCCGGCGGCGGTGGCGGCGCTGGCCCGTCGTTGCGCGGTGGCGGTTGAGCTTCCTTGTGTGGCGGTTGTCCCTCATTGCGAAGTGGCGGTGGTGGCAGCGGTTCGGGTGGCCAATCGCCGGGCCTGCCGCCGGTTTCAACCAGTGGGAAGATCAGCACAGGGCGCGATCCCATCAGCTCGAAAGCCATGCCGCGCGGAAAGTAGGCCAGCCCGCCGCCCGGCATGCGCAATCGTTTGTCGAGGATTTCTTGATAAAAGCTGAGGGCGGCGGGCCACGGTTGCGGCGTGAACTTGCACTCGCGCCCATTCAGTTGGCTGAACCTTGATTGACCATTCGCTTGCTCGCCGAGGTAGAGCGCGCCGAGCAGTTGCGGGCGATTGGCGGCGCTCTGCCATTGTGAGTAGAGGCGCAAGAGGTGTGATTCCAGGTTGGCTTCGGACGGCACTTCGGGCGCGGGGCGAAACATTGGAATCAATTCCTGGACGGCGCCGTTGAACTCGCCTTTGATGCCGGCCAGCGCGCCATTGAGCGACTGGCGGCGCTCCAACAGGTCGGCTTCGCTGGCGCGCTTGATCCAGCGATATTGCAGCAACGCGGCAGCCGCCAGCAGCAACGCCAGCATCAGCAGGCCGATCAACAACCATCTTTCTTTGATTCGCACGGGCGACACAGCGGCGATTATAGCGCAGCCGCGCCGCGCTTGCCGCGGCCTGCGCCAGACTTTACCTGATCTTTACAAAGCGCCGCTGTCTTTACCAGAGCTTTACACCACCTGCCGGACTTTTGCGCTTATAATCGCCTCGTCATAAAACGGCGGGCCGAAGGTGATTCAGTCGCGCCGCCTGACATAGCAAAAAGTCGGACGAAGATCGGTAGAAAGGAAGGATGAGATGAGACAAGGAGTTTTATGGACCGGCATGGCGTTGATTCTTGTTGCCCCGCTGCTTGCCCTTTCGGCACAGGAGCGCCCGACATTCGAGCCGCTGCGGGCGAAGATTGTGATTGAGCATACAGACCCGAATCACGGGGCAGGCACAGAGGTCGGCCAGTTCTATCGTGACGCTGAAGGTCGCACACGCGTCGAGATCGGCAATCACATTACGATTACCGACCCGGTGGCGCGCACCCGCTACGAGCTGGACACCGAGCAGCACGTCGCGCACAAGATGCCTTTGCCGCCGGGCGGCCCGCGCGGTCGTGGCCCGGGCGATGCCTTTGGGCCTCCGCCGCCTCCGCCACCTCCGCCCGCGGGCGCGAATGGCCCGCCACCGAATAACATGATGCCGCCGCCCCCGCCGCCGCGCCCCGATGGACCACGGCCTGAAAGAAAAGACCTCGGCATACGCCAGATCGAAGGCTTGACGGCGCAGGGCTGGGAAGTCACGCGCCCGCTGCCGCCACCGCCCGGCGCCTCAGACAGCAACGTGACCGAAACCACACAGACCTGGGTGTCCGAAGAGTTGAAGCTGCCGCTGCTGATGGAATCCATTGTCTCGGATGGTCACAAGCACGCGCGGCGGTTTACAGAGATTGAGCGCCACGCCACTGTGGACGCTTCGCTGTTCGCGGTGCCCGCGGGCTACGAGGTTGTCAACGCGCCGCCGCCCCCGCCGCGCCGGCCTTAGCTCAATGTGACGCGGCGACGCGGGGAAGGTTGACGGAAGCAATGATTCTCGCCGTGTCTGTGATCTTCTCTTCATCGCCGTGTCGCCGTGTCGCCGTGTCCCCGCGTCTCTCCTGCGCCGCCCCGTAGAAGTCGGCGCACCACAACCACTGAAAGAAACGCCATCATTCAGCCGGAGCGCACTGGCTCCCAGCCCGCCGTGTGCTCGGCCTTTGTTGAGGAGACTTGCCATGAGATCACTGAAACGCTGCCTACTGGTGTTGTTCGTTGCGATGTTGTTGTGGCCGGTGGTGCGCACGCAGGCCGTTCAGGAGACGGTCGCTGTTGAAGCGCTCGCCGGGTTCGCAAATGAGAGCAACGGCATGGTGGATCAGGCGACATTCGACGCCGACCGCGAAGCGTTCGAGGAACGCGACACGATTGCCGACGGCCTCGGGCCGGTCTACAACGCCCAGTCGTGCGCCGAGTGTCATCAGAACCCGGTGACCGGCAGCAGCAGTCAGGTGACCGTCATGCGCGCAGGACACCGCGACGGAGCGGGCAACTTCTTTGAAGCGCCGGGCGGCTCGCTGATCAACGACCGGGCGATTCATTACTCATTGCAGGAGCGCGTCACAATTGACGAAGAGGTGCGCGCTTTTCGCTCGTCGCTCAGCACGCTCGGCGATGGCTACGTCGAAGCGATTGACGACGCCACGCTAATGGCGATTGCCGCCGGCCAGCCGCGCGATTCGGGTGGCATGATCGCCGGGCAGGTGATCCGCGTGCCGCTGCTCGAAGCGCCGGGCCAGATGCGCGTAGGCCGCTTTGGCTGGAAGAATCAGCACGCCAGCTTGCTGTCGTTTTCTGCCGACGCCTACCTGAATGAGATCGGCATTACCAACCGGCTGCTGCCGCGCGAGAACACTTCAATGGGCCATTCGGTCGCGGCTTATGATGGAGTGGCCGACCCGGAAGACAACGATAACGACATTGACGCCTTCGCGCGCTTCATGAGGGCGACCAGAGTGCCGCCGCGCGACGAAGCGCTCGCGGCGACCGATGATGCGCGCGAAGGCGCGGAGATTTTTAATCAGATCGGCTGCGCCATCTGTCACGTGCCGACGATTAACACCGCGCCCGCCGGCACTGTCATCAATGGCGGCACATTCACGGTGCCGCCGGCGCTCGGCGGCAAAGCTATTCACCCGTTCAGCGATTTCCTGCTGCACGATGTTGGCACAGGCGACGGCATTGTGCAGAACGGCGGGCAGGCGACGGCCAACAAGCTGCGGACACCGCCGCTCTGGGGCTTGCACGTGCGGGCGCGACTGATGCACGACGCGGCGACGTTAACGCTGGACGAAGCCATACGCCGTCATGCCGGCGAAGCGCGAGATGTAGTTGCGCGCTACAACGGTTTGCGGCGGGCAAGGCGCACCCGACTGATCGCGTTCCTGCAATCGCTGTGATGCAGGGTGTGCCTGAACTGAAGAGAGGCGGCCAAAAGCCGCCTCTCTTCAGGATTGAGATGCTTGGTGAGAAGCAGGAAAGATGATTATCTCGCCGTCTTGTCTTTCATCGCCCACGAAAGCGCTCCGAGGATGAACTGTTGGAAACGGGCATCGCGCCAGACCTCTTCGCGGTGGCCGAGCGCCGTGTAAAAGACGCGCCCCTTGCCGTAATCACGCCACCACGCCAGCGCAAAATCTTTATCCTTGCGATGCACTGCCGGCAGCGCCAGATCAACCGAATCCGGGTCGAGGCTCAACAGCACGTGAACGCGCTGGCGCGAGAAATCTTTGAATTGATAAATCTCGTCCTTGATCTGAAACGATTTGTCGAGGTGCCGCGTCGCCGGGTGTTGGTTATCTTCAACACGCACGGTGACATCCGTATGCCAGGGATGCTGATCGAAGTAGCCGCCAATCAACTCGCCGTACTCGGGCCACTTGTAAAACGTGTCGGTGGCGCTGTGAATGCCGACGAAGCCTTTGCCCGATTTAATGAAGTCTAAGAAAGCCGCCTTTTGCTCGTCCGTAATGGGCAGCTCGCCGGTGGTGTAAAAGACAACGGCGTCGTATTGCTTGAGCGATTCACGGTTGAGCAGCGAGCAATCTTTCGTCGCCGTCACCTCGAACATGCCGCTACGCTCGCCGATCTCTTTCATGATCGCTTCCGACACCGGCAGCACCTCATGTTTGAAGCCCGCGGAATGTGTAAGGTAAAGCACACGATGTTTGGCGCGTGCCGCTTCACCTGTACCGGTCTGCGCGAAGGCGACGGCCAGGGCGACAACGAGAATAGCAAAGAGTTTCTTGATCATAGACCGGTGGGAAAACTTGGCGTACAGGCTTCGGCCTGCCTGATACGAAGAAGCGACAAGCCGCAAGCCTGTGCCCTGAAGGTTACTCGACCGTTTGGTGATGATGCTGCACTAGCTCTGGTGCTCAGGGTGTGTGCAGCCGACGAATTCTTTGAGGTACGAGTTGCCTTTGTACTTAAGCTCTTTGTGAATGCCGATCTCCGACGTGTAGTAGCCATCAATCGTTGCATTCTTGATGGTGCGGAAGAACTTTTCGGCGACCGTCTGCGGGTTGCGCTCGTTCTTGCTGATGGCCTTCAACAGCTCGACCTGCTGCTCGGCGCTCAGATCGGCGTAGGCTTTCTTGAACTTGTCGCTGCTCACCTGATTGACCGCACTCAGACCCTCGCGCCATGTCTGCTTGACGGCTTCGGGCGATTCGCTGACCACCAGATCGATATACTCGTTGACGCGCGCGGCTTTGGCGCCGGGCGACGAATCGTCCGCCGGGATGATGCGCTCGGACATCTCAACAACCGTGCGGTTCTCTTCCGGTGTAAAGAACTTGAGCGGCTGCGGCTTGGCTTCGGCTGCCGTCTGCGTCGCCGTGTGCATGTGCTGGTGATCCTGAGCCGCGACCGTCGCACTCAGCACCGGCAGCGTGGCGATGATGCCGGCGCCGACCGTCAGACCTTTGAGCGCTTCTCTGCGAGTCAGCTTGTCATTTGATTCAGCCATGATGAAATCTCCCCCGAAGTTCGATGCGCAGGCGCCGGAAGCGCCCGCCACGGATTTGCTCAAGCAACTTGTCTGGGATTGCACGCGCGTACGTCGGTGCAGAAGTAACTTTTAATCGCCGGGGCTCAAAAGTCAAGCGCGCCATCACGGGTTGGCCTGCGTCGTTTTCCACGAGAGCGCGAACTCGCAGCACGAGTGACCCTTGAGAATGCAGTTCGGGTGTGTGAAGCGTGTGTTGGACGCGCCGGCCAGATCGAGCGCCTTGCTCCAGAAGCCGCCGAGGCTTTCGCAGACGGCGCGCGTCGGCTGAACGCCGGCCTCGTAGCGGTAGCGCACAATGCAGCGCGCCTCGCCGGTGTGCTCGATCTCCAGTTGATGCGTGTCGTGGAAGAAGAACTCTCGGATCGATGGAAATTTTTCTAACTGCTTGACCGGGTCCTTGGCGAGCAGCGTGCGGTAGACGCCTGTGAAGACGTACTCGGCCATGTAACGTCCGACATCAACCGATAGCACTGGCGCGCTCGGCGTCGCCAGCGCCTGCGTCATGCGGCGCAGGCCATCCAGAGCGCTGTATGGGTACCAGTTCGTCGGCAGAAAGAAAGTCGAGCGCAGCGAAGGGTCTTTGCGGCTGACGGCGTCACTGGCCGCGGCGACCGCCTGATCGCCATAGCGCTTCTTCAAAAGATCCACCCATGCGTTGAGTAACACCCCTTTGATTTCCGCCATGTTTTTTCTCCTCAAGTTGTCGAGCTATCGAGGGTGCGGGGTCATCCTGCTGATGTTGACGAATATACGCAGTCGCGGGGTGTTTTTCAATAATTTTCTCTGGCGCGGTGCTTGACATTAGCGGCGCGAGAAAGTTAAGTTGCGGGCGCTATGACAAAAAAACTCAACATCGCAATGATCGGGTACAAATTCATGGGCAAAGCGCACAGCAACGCCTGGCGGCAGGTGGCGCGGTTTTTCGACACGCCTTACGAGCCGGTGCTGAAGGTCGTCTGCGGGCGCGACCAAACCGCCGTCCAGCAAGCCGCCGATAAACTGGGGTGGGAAGAGGCCGCGACCCGCTGGGAAGAGGTTGTCGCGCGGCCCGACATCGATGTCATTGACATCTGCACGCCCGGCGATTCGCATAAGCCGATAGCCATCGCCGCCGCCGAAGCCAAAAAAGTAGTCTTCTGCGAGAAGCCGCTCGCCAACACGCTCGACGAAGCCGAGCAGATGCTCGACACCGTCAAGCGTGCAGGGGTGATTCATATGCTCTGTCACAATTACCGCCGCGCCCCCGCCGTGCAGCTCGCCAAACAGTTGATTGACGAAGGCCGCATCGGCGAGCTTCGTCACTTCCGCGGCACCTATCTACAAGATTGGATCGTTGACCCTGAGTTCCCGCGCGTCTGGCGCTTGCAAAAGTCCGAAGCCGGCTCAGGGGCGCTCGGCGACATCGCCTCACACGTTCTCGACCTCTCGCGCTTTCTAGTCGGCGAAGTCACCGAGACGGCGAGCCTGCTCAAGACCTTCATCCATGAGCGGCCCTTGCCCGGTTCGACCGAGCGCGCGCCGGTTGACGTAGACGATGCCTCGCTCAACCTGGTGCGCTTTGCCAGTGGCGCCATCGGCACGATTGAAGCGACGCGCTTTGCCACGGGCCGCAAGAATTATCTGCGGTTTGAAATTAACGGCAGTAAAGGCTCGCTGGTCTTCAACCTCGAACGCCTGAACGAGCTGGAGCTGTACATCGAAGAAGGCCCGAACAGCGGCTTCCGCACAGTGCTGGCGACCGACGGCTCGCATCCTTATATGAGCGGCTGGTGGCCGCCCGGCCACATCATCGGCTACGAGCACACCTTCACGCACACCGTGCTTGATCTGCTGAAAGGCATTGCCGACGACAAGGTGCCGACGCCGAACTTTGAAGACGGCGTGCGCAATCAACGCGCGCTTGACGCGATGGAGCGCGCCGCCGGCTCCGGCAAGTGGGAAACGGTGTGACGATTTTGGATTGCCATAGCTTGGCGCTGCGCGCCGGCGATTTTGGATTTTGGATTGAGGGCGGAAGTTGCTGCGTTTTCCCTCAATCCAAAATCGTCTAAGGAGATGCACGGATGTCATCAACTTCGCGGCGAACCTTCATTCAATCGTTAGCGGCGACGGTGACCGCGCCTGCCGTCATCAGCGCCGGCAGGTGGGCGGGCCGCAAGGTTGCCCGCTTGCCGATGGCCTTTTCAACGCTCGGCTGCCCAAACTGGGAGTGGAAGAAGATTCTCGATCAGGCAGCCCAGCTCGGCTATGCGGCAATCGAGTTGCGCGGCTTGATGGGCGAGATGGATTTGCCGAAAAGCCCGCAGTTCATCGGCAGTAAATTGACAGAGAGTGTGAAAGACCTCGACACCGTAGGGTTGAAGATTTCCGACCTCGGCGCCTCGGCCCGCCTGGGTGAAGCGGATACTGGCCGGCGCGCCGCGCAACTGGATGAGGCGCGCCGCTTCATCGATCTGGCGCACCAGCTCGGCTCGCCTTACGTGCGGGTCTTTGGTGGAATCGGCGTCGGGCAAACGATGCAAGCCGCCACCGAGCTGATCATCACCGGCTTTAAAACCCTGCACGAGCATGCACTGGGAAGCGGCGTGACTTTGTTGATCGAATCGCACGACGAGTTCACGACCTCGTCGGCGCTGCTGCCCATCTTGCAGGGTGCGAACCTGCCGACGGCGGGGCTGTTGTGGGACGCGCATCATACGGTGGTGACGGGTCACGAAGCGCCCGCTGAAACCTTCAAACGTCTTGGCAAATTCGTCCGCCACACGCACCTGAAAGATTCAAAGCCTGCCGACAAAGATCGCCGCTATGTGCTGACCGGCACCGGCGATGTGCCTGTGAAAGAGACGGTCAAGGTGCTGGCCGCGGGTGGCTATCGCGGTTACTACTGCTTCGAGTGGGAGAAGAAGTGGCACCCCGAGATCGAAGAGCCGGAAGTTGCCATCCCGCATTACGCCACGGTGATGCGCGGCTATTTGGCCGAGGCGGGCGTGGTCGGGAAAGGGGCTAGAGAGAAGTAGGCAGGAGGCAGTTGTCAGTTGATTCCCTAGCTCCGTTAGGAGCGCGATGTTTATAGTCGTCGAGGCGCTCAAAAACTCAAGCTCCGTAGGAGCGCAATGTCAACATGCCGCTCCTACGGAGCTTGGATTCTTTTTCACACTGGTTGCTATAAACATGGCGTCCCTACGGGACTGCTTCCTGCCTCCTTCTTTAAGAGCGGTAAGCCTGGCGCCCGATGCCTTGCACAGGGATGCCCTGCGCGGGCAGGACTTCGTTTTGCAAAGCGAACATGCAAGCGGCGGCTTCATCGATCTTGCGCGTGAAGGCAATCGAGCCTTGCAGGATCGGCTTCAGCCTTTCCTTGTCCTGCACGCGCGCCGGCGGGTATTCGTGCTCGACGATCAAGTGTGTGTTGGCGACATCCAGCGCCAACAGCTCGCGCGCCGCCAGTTGATGATCGAGCCAATCCACGGTGCGGTTTTGCAGGTAAGCCAGCGGGTCGTGACGCGCCGTGCCGGGCAGCTCGTGCTCGCACAGCACCGTCTGCTTGAGCCAGGCGTTGGCTTGGTCTGCCGGGTTCTCTGATGGTTTGCCGTCTTTCCAGTCGCCGCGCTCCATCGTCTGGCCGCCGTAACCCCACGCCGCGACGCCTTTGGCGTGAATGACCTGCCCTTTGACGTGAAAGCCGCCGATCAGGAAGTTGTAGCCTTCGTCTTTCAGGTATTGAAAGATCGAGCGTGTATCTTGTCCCATCAGGATCGCGTGCGACGGGTCGTAGTGAATGCGTAACTGGTCGCCGACGCCGTGGCGCTCGCAGATGCGGTGCAGCGCGATCCACGGGCCGGGCGCATAGGCGATGTTGTTGTGAAAGTTATCGCCGGTCGTCCAGCCGGGCATCGGGCATTGTTCGATGCGATAAGTCAGATTGCGCGCTCTTGCTTCCTTGAGCAGCGGGATGAAGTGCTCTTCAAAGTCAATCAAGTTTTGATCCATGCTCAAAGTCTGATTGCGGCCCACGAAGCCGCACACCGCGTCTACGCCGAGAAGCGCGGCAGTGTCAAAGACGCGCAGCATGAAATCATGTTTCTTCTGCCTGAGGGCCGGGTCGTGGTGCAGCAGGTTGTCGAAGTAACCGACGTCCGAGATGCCGATGCGGTATTCGCTCAAGGCCGCAAGCACGCGGCGGGCGCGCTGCTCGTTGAACGGCTGGCGCAGGTCGAGGGTGTTGGCTACGGGATCGAGCAGGGCTTCGGCGGGGATGTCGGATTCGGTCGGGTGCAGCGCGGCAGAGAGTTGAATGTTGTCAGCGCCGACTTCGCTGGCAAACTCTACCCATTCTTCGATGGCCAGATCGGGATCGAGATCACGTTTCTCGCGCGGCGTCAGCTCTTGCAACGCGGCGGTCAAGACACCGACTTTCATGAATTTTGGCTCGAATGATTTGATGGACATGGCTTGCTCCTCTGCTTGAAAGATGCAATGGATTGCAGGCAGAAAGCTACACGAGGCGCGCGAGGCTTGTCAAACTTTGCCACTTTCCAGGCATTAATCAGGATGGTTGGGCGAGTGCAATGCGCTGTGATAGAATCGCTGAACACGCAGCGCAACGCAGACAGCCGGGAGGGAATGATGCTATCACGACGACGATTTATGCGAGCCGCTAGCACGGCGACGGCGATGACCGCTCTGGCTTCGTTCAGCGAAGGCGGCATCAGTCGCATTCTGGCGGCAACGCGCGGCGTCAATGATTCGCCCGAAGCCATCGCCAAAGACGAAACCTTCTGGCGCGAGATTCAGCAAGCCTTCACCGTTGACCGCTCGCTCATCAACCTGAACAACGGCGGCGTCTCGCCATCGCCGCGCGTCGTACAGGAAGCCCTCGTCCGCCATCTGGCTTACTCGAACGAAGCACCGGTGCATACGATGTGGCGCGTGCTTGAGCCGCAGATCGAAACTGTGCGCCAGCGGCTGGCGCGGCAATTCGGCTGCGACCCGGAAGAGCTGGCCATCACGCGCAACGCCAGCGAGTCGCTGGAAATCTGTATCTTCGGCCTCGACCTCAAGGCGGGCGACGAAGTGCTGACGACGAATCAGGATTATCCGCGCATGCTCAACGCCTGGCGGCAGCGCGAGCGGCGCCAGGGCATCAAGGTCAACACCATCTCGTTTCCGGTGCCGCCGCCTTCGATGGACGACCTCTACAACCGTTTCGAGCGCGCCATCACACCGCGCACGCGGGTCATTCACTTCTGCCACATCACCAACCTGACGGGGCAAATCTTTCCGGTCAAGCGCATCTGCCAACTGGGACGCGAGCGCGGCATCGAAGTCATCGTCGACGGCGCGCACGCCTTTGCGCATTTTCCCTTCAAGCACGCTGACCTCGACTGCGATTACTACGGCACCAGCCTGCATAAGTGGCTGCTGGCGCCCATCGGCACCGGCATGCTCTACGTCCGCAAATCGAAGCTCAAGAAGCTCTGGCCGCTGATGGCCGCAGACATCAAGCAGGACGATGACATCCGTAAGTTTGAAGAGATCGGCACCCACCCGGCGGCCAATCATAACGCCATCGCCGAGGCGCTGACCTTTTACGAAGGCATCGGCGCCGAGCGCAAGGCGGCGCGCTTGCGCTACCTGAAAGACCGCTGGGCGCGGCGGCTGGAGCAGAACAAGGGCGTGCATGTGCTGACGCCTTACGACCCGCAGCAGTCGTGCGGCCTGGCGCTGTTCAACATCGAAGGCATGGACATGCGGAAGCTCGGCGAGCGCCTCTGGGAGAAGCACCACATCATCGTCACGCCCATCGACCACGAAGAGTTTCATGGCATCCGCGTCACGCCGAACGTCTACACGACGCTCGACGAGGTTGATCTGTTCTGCGACGCCGTCGAACACGCCATCCGCACGGGTCTGTCGGCCTGAAGCTCCTGCGCGACTTTGGGAAACCGCCTTCCCACAGGCGAACAGAAATAGTAGGCAGTAGGCGGTAGGCAGTAGGCCGTTTTCTGAATCGCAAGCGTTCTGCTGCCTTGC
>JBJMGU010000067.1:0-31503 GCA_045807765.1 Blastocatellia bacterium | reverse complement strand
CTGGCCGCGCGACGGGCGATCCACCGAGAGTTTGCCGCGCAGGTACAGCACCAGGGCGACGGCGATGATAAACGCCAGCACTGCCCAGATGACATGCTCGGCGATGACCGGCTCGCCGGCTGCGGGCGCGTGCCAGGTCTTGCCAAAAAGCCCGTAGATCGGCGGCATGATCGCCTGCTCGATCTTCAGCACCGCGGGGCCGAGCAGATGATTGACCTGCTCGACGATCCACGGCTCGGCGTGAGGGCCGGCGGCTTCGGTGGTGTGTTGCACAGCCTCTGTGGCATGCTCGCCCGCCGCGGTCGTCGCTTCGCCTGCTGGTGCGTGTCCTTCCTGTAAGAATGCCAGTAGCACGGTCCGCATGAGTTATGGTTCTCCGTCGCCTCGCGTCAGCGTTTTATAAGTCACGTAAGCCGCTTCGATCATCACCGCCGCTGCCGGCGCAAACAGACCGGCGAGAATGCCGACGGCGTCAAAGTAGCCTGTGCGGTTCGCCGCCCAACCGAGCGTCGCAATCAACAGCCAGCGGACGATGAACTTCATCGAGGTTCCCGGCGGCGCGTGCGTGCTGCCGGTGCCGAGAATCGCCCGCAGCGATGAATGCAGCCATCTGTAGTTTAACAATGCCAGCCCGCCGCCCAAAATCAGGCCGAGCAGAAAATGCAGGTCGGCAAAGATGGCGGCAGCCAGGATGGCGCAGGCGAGCACCGCAAGGATGTTGTTCCAGACGCGCCGCTCGACCGCTAAGGAATCGGTCAACGCGCCGCCCGCATCGTC
Source organism: Blastocatellia bacterium (assembly GCA_045807765.1). Classification (GTDB taxonomy): domain Bacteria; phylum Acidobacteriota; class Blastocatellia; order UBA7656; family UBA7656; genus DATENM01. Next base: position 30,726 of record JBJMGU010000067.1, on the reverse strand, counting down.
TTGCGGCGTTGCGTCATCCGCGTCGCTTGTCTCTCGGTCGCCTTTTTCGCCGCTTGTCAAAGCTGAAAATTCTAGCAGCGCCGTTCACGGCTTGTCCAGCTTGCATCAGGGCTGTTTTTCGGGCTTTTTGTCGTCCTTCGGCTTGCTTAGATCATATTCGCTCGCGACCTGGACTTTCTTATAATCGCTGTAGCGAGTCACGACGTTGACGCTGAACTTCGCGAGCAAAAAGACGCGCGCCGCGAGGTTGGCTTCGGCGTACGAAGGCATCCAGACTTCGCCATTGACCTTTTCCTGTTCCATCACCACCGCCGACTGCGACGACAGCGAGGCGAGCAGCCCGCCGCCGATTTTAAACGAATCGCTCAAGCGCGCTTCGACGCGGACGATCTGCTGCGCCGCCTCGTCCACCCACATTGTGCCAATCAGCTTGCTCACGAGCGCCTCGCCGCGGTTGCGCGTCTTGACGTTTTTCTTCGGCTCGAAATCGAAAGCGATCACCTCGTGGCCGCGAAACATCTCGCGGCGCATCGAAGTCACCTCGCTTAGCCGCAGGAAGCTGAGGATCGATATACGGCGACGCTCGTCTTCGCCATCCTCGTCGTTCTTCTCGCGCCGCTCGCGCTCCTCTGCGCGCTGCCGTCGCTTTTCTTTGGCTTCGATCAAGTCTTCGGCGGCCTTCTGCACGCGGCGGTCTACTTTCTCCTGCTCGTCTTTCGAGAGCGGCTTGCCGTTGCGGCTCACCAGCCGCCGCACAAAGCGCCCACCCACGGGCGTGACTTCATAAGCGCGCGTCTCTTTCTCTTTGGCGCGGCCTTTGTCGTCTATCTCGCGGTCGGTCTCGATCTCGCTAAAGGTATACTTCTCGCGCAGCTCTTCGATCTGCTCTTGATGAGCGACGATGGTTTTCATCAAGGTTTCAAGGTCGGGCAGCGGGCGGGCGTCTTCGGCTTGTGGGTAACGAAACGCCGTCTGCTCAACCGCGTTGTGGATGACGCGATCAATCGTGATGACGGCTTCGGTCGCGGCGCGACGGATGCGCCAGGCGAACGGTTCCATCACGCCGTCAATGGCGCGGTAATCGTCAAAGAAGATTTCTTCTAAGCCATCGCCAGTGTCGCGTTCCTGCTTGATGATGAGAAAGCTGCGGGCATCGAAGAAGAGCCGCGCGGCGGCGCTCTCTTTAACAAACTCGACGCGATAGGCATCGCGGCCATCGAGCGTGATTTTTATGGGGAGTTGCGGCGCGATCTTGTAACGCGAGAGGTCTTGCAGACGCGAATTGGCGATCACGGCTTCGAGGCGCAGGCGTTTGGCTTCATCGCCCAGCAGCGTGCGCAAGCCGCGCGTATCGAGCCGCCACGCCGACTTGCCGTTAAAGCATTCCGAGCTTTTCCACGCGCCGGCCTCAATGTCTATGCGCAGGCTTTCCGGCGCCGACGCTTGATAGGTGAAGCGGCCCGCCTGACCATCCGCGATCTTGACGCTGCCGGTCGCCCGCGTGCTTTTGACGCGTTTAATAGCGCCCGCGCCGACGGCTTTCTTGTATCGCTCGATGAGCTTGCCGGTTGAAAGCTCGGCGGCCTGCGAACGGATTGCCAGCGCGAACAAACAGAGCAAGAGCAGATAAATAACGCGTGGTTTCATTATGGAAGGCTGTCGGCACTCATAGGTTTCGTCCGCCACTTTAAGAACGGGCGGGCTCACGCTCTTTTCCTCTTTTCTCCTTCCTCATCTGATGCCGTCCACGCCTCCGCATTCCTTCGTTCAAGCCCGGCCTGGAGTGCGTCTGCGATGACCGACTCGCGGCTCCTGCCGGTCTCCCTCATGCCCCTCTGGATAAGCCGCTCGTCCTCGATACTGATACTGCACCGGGCCGTGAACTCGACACCCGACGAAGGGCGCAAGTGGCTACCAATAGGCTCCGGTATAAATTCGCCGGACTGCTCTAGATCTTCAATGACTGCTTCGACCACAAATCCGATCTCTCGCAAGGCCGCTTCCGGGTCATTGCCATGCGCGGATAAGGAAGGGAATTCAGCGACACGCGCGATGAATGTCCCGTCTAGGTCTGACCATATGACGCTATAAAAGTAACGCTTTGATTTTGTTATATGCTCCTGTTTTGCCGGCATAACTTATAACCTCTTGAGCCTTTCAAGCGCACTGATGAGTTGACGAACCTGGTAAGGCTTCGCCTTGCCCTTTTCGCTCTGCAAGTTGATGCGCGGGTCGCCAGGCCACGGCATTTTGAAAATGTAATGACTGCCCTTGATGCGGGGACTGCCAAAGAACGCCGTGGCGATTGCGACCAGCCGAACGAACCTGATGTCCGTCTCATTGCCCTGCAATTCTTCCAGGGCCGCATCAATAGTCATAAATAGCTAGTACCTTATTCAACACTGGGAATTCAAGCCCAAATCGTTCTATTGGCGCTTGCCGCCGCCGTGCCGACGCGCTACCATCGCTCGGTCATTCTGCTTCGGGGTTGAACCGCTATGAACGAAGGCCGACAGATCGAAGTCACGCGCACCTATTTGCAGCTCGCAAGCGCCGCTGAGCTGAACGCCGCGCCCGGCCCGCAAGCGCCCGTCGAGATCGTGCAAGTCCGCAATTGCCCGGCGTCGTTTTATCGCTATCTCTACGCCGAAGTCGGGCGGCTCTATCACTGGACAGATCGTTTGCCGTGGACGGACGCCGAGATCAAGGCGCACTTGGCGCGGGCAGAGATCACACTCTGGATAATGGTTGTCGAAGGCGCGCCGGCGGGCTACTTCGAGCTTGAGCGCCACACGGACGGCTCGACCGAGGTCGCTTACTTCGGACTGCTGCAAGAATTCCTGGGGCGCGGCCTCGGCAAGTATCTGCTGAGCGAAGCCGTCACCCGCGCCTGGCAGCAAGGCGCTCATCGCGTCTGGCTGCACACCTGCACGCTCGACGACCCGGCGGCGCTGCCCAATTATCTCAAGCGCGGCTTCAAGCCGTTCAAAGAAGAAAAATACTTCACAACCGTGTCTGCCGAAGAAGAACAGGCAGGCAAGTGGCGCAAAGCGACTTAACGCGGGCGCGGCGAAATCAACACACGGAAGACGAATGAAAAACTCTGACATTGTGCGCCTGCGATTGGCGAACCAGCATCTCACGGGAACAAAGTTCGACACGCCCACTGAAGCTGTCCGCTTTATGGGCGCGGTTCAGGCGCAAGACTATGCGGGTGGGCTCTGGGCTGTCGGGCTGCGCACAGCGAATGCCACCGAACAAATGATCGAGCGCGCCATCGCCGAGCGAACCATCGTCCGCACATGGCCGATGCGCCGTACGCTGCATTTCGTCGCCGCAGAGGACGTACACTGGATGCTTGAGCTGCTGACGCCGCGCGTGATTGCCGCGAGCGCGGCACGCCAGCACTATTTCGGCCTGGATGAAAGTGTCTTTGTGCGCTGCCGCAAGGCGCTGACACGCGCCCTTGCGGGCGGTAAGCAACTACGGCGCGCAGGCGTCTACGAGCGGTTAGAGGCGGCGGGGATTTCGACCGCCGACGGGCGCGGCCTGCACATCGTAGCGCGGCTGGCGCTCGAAGGCTTGCTCTGCTTCGGCGCTCGCGAAGGCAAGCAGCCAACCTTCGTCTTGCTCGACGAGTGGGTGCCCGCGGCGACGCGGCTGGAGCGCGACGAGGCACTGGCAGAACTCGCGCGCCGCTACTTCACCAGCCACGGTCCGGCGACCGTGCAAGATTATGTCTGGTGGTCGGGGCTGACGACGAAAGACGCACGAGCCGGCATTGAGATGGCGAAGTCGCATCTCGTGCAAGAGAAGAGTGACGGGCAAACCTACTGGCTATCGCCTGCGATAACCATATCAAAAGCGCCACAGCCCTCGTCTTACTTGCTGCCGCCTTATGATGAGTACACGGTGGCTTACAAAGATCGCAGCGCGGTGCTCGACCCGTCGTACGCCAAACGGGTGAACACCGGCAACGGCGTCTTCAGCCCGGCGGTTGTCGTGGACGGTCAGTTGGTTGGCTTGTGGACTCGCGCGCTCAAGAAAGATACCGTAGTGATTACGCCAACCCCTTTCGAACAATTGAGCGCCGCCTCGCGTCGCGCCATCGCCCGTGCGGCCAATCGTTATGGCGAGTTCCTCGGCGTATCCGTCGTCTTGGCGTGAGCAGGAAAGATGTGGATTACAGTTGACGCCGCGTAGCGGCGGGTGAGTTTAGCCAGGCGTTTCAACGCCTGGAAGCCTTCAACGCCTGGAAGCCGGTAGGATTGTGATGGCGTCGCGTCAGCGACGCTTGACGGCCCGCGCTAGCGGTTCAATTGTGGCACGACCTCACGCCCATAGACCTCGACGGTGTCTTCTTCGTCGCCGCTCATGAGATAGATGTTGAACTGAGTCACGCCAATCTCTTGCAGTTCGCGCAGGCGGCGGACGTGCGCTTCAGCCGGGCCGACCAGACAGAAGCGATCCACGATATCATCGGTGACGAACTCGGCATTCGAGCTGCCGACTTCGGCGTGGTGCAGATAGTTATAGCCTTTGCGGTCGCGTATGTAAGCAGTCAAGCCCGCAGGCAGCTCTTCGGGGTTGTAGCGCGACACCAGATCAACCACGTGGTTCGACACCAGGGCAGGGAACCAGCGCACATGCTCGCGCGCCGTCGCCAGATCGTCAGCTACCCAGACGGGCGCGGCGCTCATCACGCGGATCTTCGAGAAGTCGCGGCCCGCTTCTTCAGCGCCTTCGCGCACAAAGCCGAGGCACCACTTAATCAGCTCCGGGTCGGCGAATTGCAGAATGACGCCGTCGCCGACGCGGCCCGCTGAACGCAGCGCCTTCGGCCCATAAGCCGCGACCCATACCGGCGGCACGCCGCTGTCGGCCCAGGTCATTTGAATCTCGCGGCCTTCGTATTCGATCTTCTTGCCGGCGCAGAGGTCGCGCACCACCTGCACCGTCTCTTCCAACCGCTCAAGCGTCGTCGGCTTCTTTCCCATGACGCGGCGCGAGCTGTCACCGCGACCGATCCCCATGTCCATGCGCCCGCCCGATATGCGGTTGAGCGTCGCCAGCAAGCTCGCCGTCACGGTCGCATCGCGCACCGCCGGGTTGGTCACGCATGTTCCCATGTGCAACCGCGCCGTGTTCGCCGCGACCATAGTCATAAGCGGGTAAGGGTCTTGCCACAAGACGTGCGAGTCGAAGAACCAGCTATGACTGAAGCCCGCGGCTTCGGCCTGACGCGCCAGCGCCACGATGCGTGTGTAAGGCATGTCGGATTTGAAGGTGATTGCAAACTCAAGCATGGGTTTCCTCATTATAAGTTGGAACCACAGATGAACACCGATAAACACAGATTGAATAGGGTCTGAGAATTGCTCCTTTTCTTCTATCCGTGTTCATCGGTGTTCATCTGTGGTTTCTATTCTTATTCGCTGACGATCGGGTCGTAACTTTCGGGGCGACGGTCGCGGTAGAATTGCCAAACGTTGCGCACCTCGCGAATCTCGTCGAGGTTCAGGTCAGCGACCACCAGCTCGTCGTTGTCGCGCGACGCCTGCGCGATGATCTTGCCGCGAGGGTTGCAGAAGTAGCTCTTGCCGTAAAACTCGCCGATGTCCCAGGGCTGCTCGTGGCCGACGCGATTGATAGCGCCGACGAAATAGCCATTGGCCACCGCATGCGCCGGCTGCTCAAGCTCCCACAGGTATTCCGAGAGCCCCGCGACTGTCGCTGATGGGTTGAAGACGATTTCAGCGCCATTCAAACCGAGGATGCGCGCCCCTTCGGGGAAGTGGCGGTCATAGCAGATGTAGACGCCGATGCGCGCAAAGGCGGTTTCAAATGTCGGGTAACCCAGATTGCCCGGCTTGAAATAGAACTTCTCCCAGAAGCCCGGCGCGGTGTGCGGGATGTGGTTCTTGCGATACTTGCCGAGGTACTTGCCGTCGGCATCAATCACCGCCGCGGTGTTGTAATAAACGCCGGTGATCTCTTCTTCATAAATCGGCACGACGATCACCATGCCGTGTTGCTTAGCGGTCTCTTGCATCAGCCGTGTGGTTGGCCCGTCGGGGATGGGCTCGACGGCTCCGTACCAGTGCGGGTTCTGCTCGGCGCAGAAGTAGGGCGTCGTGAAGACCTCCTGCATGGAGATGATCTGCACGCCCTGACGGGCCGCCTCTTCGATAAAGCGCAAATTGGTCTCGATGTTCACCTGCTTGATCTTTTCAATCGGCTCATCAATCGGGCAGGCGTTCTTCGCCTGAATCAATCCGCAACGTACAGTTCTTGCCATAGCTCCTCCAGAGCAGGGACTAGGGGCCAGGGGCTAGTTCGGAACCCTAGCCCCTAGCCCCTAAAATCTGACTTCCACATCGACCCAGGTCGATTGCGGCAAGCCGTTCTGCGTCGCCGCTTCGAAGCGATACTGCAAGGCGGCTTCGACGGCGCGCTGGTCGAGGCCGTAGCCCAGCCGGCGAATCACATAAGCGCGCGCCGGGCGGCCATCGGCGGCGACCAGTAAGCGCAAAGCGACCGTGCCGGTGATGCGAGCCCGCAAAGCTTTTTCCGTAGGCGCTGCCGCGACCGACTGGCGCAAGCGCGCCGGCTGTGTCGTGCTCGAATAACGCAATGGCTCAGGAATGACGCCCGTAGCGCGGCGCGGGCGCGATGGCGAGCCGTGCTCGATGGTGCGCAAATTGGCCAGCGCCGTGCGCACCGTCTGGCGGTAGGCTTCGCGCCACTGGTCGGGCAGGCGCAGCGCATCAATCGTTGCTTCGGTCTCGCGCAAGGCGCTGTCAGCATCCGGGTCGCCGATCTCGCCGAGCGCCCATGCGGCATCATAGCGTGGATCAAAATTGACGTCGCCCAACATCTGGATCAATTCGTCAACGGCTTCGCCATCCTGCGCCAGGCCGAGGGCGATGACCGCAGACGAGCGCACGCCGGTGTCCGTGTCGTCGAGCACTCCGGCAATTGCCGTAAGCGATTTGCGCTCGCCAATCATGCCGAGCGCAAAGGCAGCGGCGGCGCGCGTCGCGGCGTCTTTATCCACGAGCAAGCGCGTCAAGGCGTCAGCCGCCAGCGGGTCAGCGATCTGTCCGAGCGCGAACGCGGCGGCTTCGCGCACCGTGGCGTCTTTGTCTTTGAGCGCGGCAATCAACGGGCGCACGGCGTTGCGGGCGCGCAGCGCGCCGAGCTGGTCAGCGGCCTCGCGCCGCGTCGAAGCCGCGGTGTTTCGGAGTCCTGCTAGAACTGTGTCCGGTGCAGGCGACGGCTTGACGACGACTTGCGCCGTCGTTGATTGCTGCGCCCAAGCCATGCACAGCAGAGTGATGAGCGCGATGCCGAATAGCTTTTGCTGAATGCGAATCCCCATGAGCGTCAAACGTCTACAAAGAGGAAAACATGATGGACGGCTTTACATCAAGACTCTTGCGTCTGTGCGGCAGCGGTTTCGACCGGCGCGGTCAGCTTCATCAACCCCAGGTAGATTGCGCCCGACGCGAAGAAGCCGACGAACCAGCCGTAATCATAAAGCGGCTTGAGCGCAGGGATCACCAGACCGCCCCAGGCCAGCGCACATCCCAGCAAGATAGCTACGACCGCGCGCCAGTTCCAGCCGCCGGTGTAGCTGTACGCGCCTCTGACTTTGTAGAGGTCGGGCAAGATTAACTGCTTGCGGCGCACCAGCCAGTAATCAACGATCAGGATGCCGGCAATCGAGCCGAGCCCGCCCGAATAACCGCCGAGCCATTTAAAGACGTAACCCGCCGGGTCGGCAAGCAACCGCCACGGCTGCATGACGATGCCGAGCAGGCCGGTGATCAATCCGCCGAGGCGAAAGGTGATAAAGCGCGGAAAGGCGTTGGCGAAATCATTGGCCGGCGAAACGACGTTGGCGGCGATGTTGACCGACAGTGTTGCGACGACGACCGTGAACATCGAAACGGCGACGATGACCGGCTGCGTGAACTGCCCGACCAGTTGCACGGGGTCCCAGATCGTCTTGCCGAAGATCACCGCCGAAGCCGACGTGATGATGACGCCCATCGCCGCAAAGACGACCATCGTCGTCGGCAGCGCCACGGTCTGGCCTAGCACCTGCTCACGCTGGCTGCGCCCGAAGCGTGTGAAGTCGGGCATATTCAGGCTGAGCGTAGACCAGTAGCCGATCATGCCCGTGAGCGACGGGATGAAGACTTTCCAGAACGCGCCGAAGCTGCCGAACTTGTCTTCGCCGTGCATGATGTTGCCCAGTCCTTGCGCTTTCCACAGTACCCAGACCAGCAGTGCCGCCGCCATGACCAGCACGAACGGCGCGGCCCAGTTCTCGACTTTGCGTAACAAGTCCATGCCGCGATAGACGATGTAGATGTTGAGCGACCAGAAGAGCAGGAAGGCGATATATTCGGTCGGCGTATGGCCGGCGATTGCGGCGGGCGATTGAATGGGGCCACCGAGCAGTGTCTCCCACGCCGGCCACAGCGTGCGCAGCAAGGTGTGAACGGCTTCGCCGCCGATCCACGCCTGAATGCCGAACCAGCCGCAGGCGACCAGGGCGCGCATCAGCGCCGGCAGGTTCGAGCCAATCGTGCCGAAGCTGGCGCGCGCAAAGACCGGGAAGGGAATGCCGTAGCGCGTGCCCGGATGCGAGTTCAACAGGATTGGCGCCAGCACGATGGTGTTGCCAAGCAGGATGGTCAACAGCGCCTGCCACCAGTTCATGCCGAGATCGATCAGGCTCGACGCCAGCATGTAAGTCGGGATGCAGTGCGCCATGCTGATCCACAGCGCGGCGTAATTATAAGTCGTCCAGTTGCGGCGGGCGATGGGCACAGGGGCCAGATCGGCATTCCACAGCGGGCTTGCCGACAGGTCTTCGCGAAGCTCGACGAAATCATTTTTGTCGGTTTGTGCGGGATTGGTTTGCGCGGCCACGTCCGTCCCTCCGGCGCGAGATAGTAACAAAGCCATCAAGCAAATACAACATTAGAATCTCCAATGCTATACAGGTCAACGACGGCGCTATGCCCGCCATATGGTTTGTGTATCTTTGTGGCTTCGTGCCTTTGTGGCTATTCTTCTAGCCAAGCTTATACAAGATGGTAGTATTGGAACGATGAGCGACAAAGCCATGCCTTCAATCCGCCTTGCGACTGCGGCTGATGCCGGCCTCTTAGCCGAACTGGGGGCCAGCACGTTCTATGACACGTTCATCGCCGATACCACGCCCGAAGACATGGCGGCCTATCTTTCTGCCTCCTTCAGCCCATTGCTTCAGGCGCAAGAGATCGCTGACGTTGACACGACATTCTTCATCGCCGAGATCGCTGGAATTGCCACGGGCTATGCCAAGCTGCAATCGAGTGCCGCTCCGGCTTGCGTTACCGGAGATCAGCCGGTTGAGCTTTGCAGGTTGTACGTCGCAAGCGATTTGATCGGCAGCGGCGTCGGCGCGGCATTGATGCAAGCCTGCATCAGTGAAGCTGAGAGAGCCGGCTGTCAGTCGATGTGGCTCGGAGTGTGGGAGCATAACGAGCGCGCCCAGAGGTTCTACGAGCGATGGGGCTTTAAAGTGGTCGGCGAGCATATTTTTCAGCTCGGCTCAGACGCCCAGCGAGACCTGGTGATGCAGCGAAAGATTTGATGCGATGCTGAAAGATTTAATGCAACGCTGCCGGGGCCTCCCGCCTTATCTTGTCAGGCGCGCAAACCACAAAGCGATAAACAAACCGGCAGCGAAGCAAGTCTCTCATCAGCATCGAAATGCCGCTCGCGGCCCCGCTGAATGTGAGCGTTCTGCGTTTGATGTGGGCAGTAAATATCTGGAGGATAGATGACCCTTAATATCGATTCGCGCCCGCCGGTTTTCGCCCTCACCCTAACGCCTGAAGACCCATCCCGGCGGAGGCCGTCAGGCGAATCTCTTAGCGATCCGAACTTTTCCGCCGTTCGCTCATTCGCCCGGCCGATGCTAAAATGAATCGTCTATCATGCGCGGGCCGCCTGACGGCAGGAGTGGCGTCCGCCATCTCGGTCGCCGGTTGAGAGAAGCGTATGGAGTTGAAAGCTGGATTCGTTTGTGACCGCGGCTTGAACCCGAAACGCCCGGTCAATCAGGATCGTTACCTGGCGCTCGCCGAGCGCGGGCTGTTTGCCGTCTTTGACGGCGTCGGCGGCCAGCGCGCCGGCGAAGTTGCCAGCGAAACCGCCGCCGAAACCATCGAAGAATCGCTCGCCCACAGCAGCGCCACCTCGTCCGCCGAGCTGATTCGGCGCGCCATCCAATTCGCCAACCGCGACATCTTCGAGATGGCCGAAAGCGACCCGGCTTACAAAACCATGGCGACCACCGTGGCGCTGTTGCACATCGATGGCGACCACGCCACCGTCGCTCACGTCGGCGACAGCCGCGTCTATCGCCTCGAAGAAGGCCGCTTCTTCCGCGAAACCATTGACCATACGGATTACCACGACGACCTGCGCGCCGGTCAGGCCGCCGGCTCGCAAGCCGGTCGCCGCAACGTCATCAACCGGGCACTCGGCGTCGAGGCCGAAGTCGAAGTCGAGATCAAGACGCTGCACCTGTGCGACGGCGCGCGCTTCTTGCTCTGTAGCGACGGCATCTATCGCCACCTCTCCGACGAAGAGATGGCACACGTCCTGGCGCAGTTCAAAGACCCGCAGCAGGCGGCAAACGAGTTGAAGCGCCTGGTCCACGAGCGCGGCGCCGACGACAACCTGACGGCCATCGTCGTGCAGGTGGGCCGCGCCAAACAGAGCGTCGTGCTGGCTATCGAAGACCCGCTGGCCGCGCCGCGCGCCGCTCAGGGGTTGAAAGCTCAGGTCGCCGAGGCGCAGCGCGGCGGCGGGCGCGGCAACCGCATCGAAGTCAATTTCAGCAAGTCGCCGCGCCCGCCTGCGGCCTTTGACGAGCGGCGGCTAGAGCGCCGCGCCGTTAGCGACTCTCCCTTGCCCGTCGAGCGGCGCTCAGGGTCGCGCTGGCTGCTCTGGTCGCTGGTCGTTTTGCTGCTTCTCGGTGGAGCGTTTTACGGCGGCCTGCGCGCGTCAGAGTGGAAGGGGCTGCAAACGTCTGAGCCGCCTCAGCCAAATGACCCGATGAAGATGGGCCGCGCGGCCTTCGATCAGGCGAACTACCCGACGGCGGCGGCGCAGTTTGCCGCGGCGGTCGAGCGCGACGCGCAGAATCCGGAGGCGTATTACTGGCTGGGCCGCGCGCAGTTGGAATCGGGCGAATACCCGAAGGCGGCGGCGAGCTTTGAAAATGCGGCGACGCGCCGCCCGATGATGTTTGATGCATACACGCAGGCGGCGCAAGCGTATGAACTGGCGGGCGACCGATTGAAGGCGGCGCAAATGCTTCAGCGCGGCGCCGAAGAGCGGCGCAAGGCACCTTCGCCGGCGAGAGCCGAGAACGCCAATGCGCCAAGGTAATAACCATGAATGATGAATGATGAATGATGAACTGTCGGAGCTTCAGCCCATTGCAACTCCATAGTTTCTCTGTAATTCATCATTCATCATTCATCATTCATCATTTTTGAGAACTGTGCCGGAACTGAGACTCGAAAACAGCATCGTTGATGACCGCTACTATGTGGCGCGACTGCTCGGGCGCGGCAGCTATGCCGAAGTGTTTGTCGCCTACGACCAGTTGCACCAGGAAGAGCCGCTGATCATCAAGGCGCTCAATGTCACGCTGCAAGGCACGCCCGACGCCGAGCTTGAACAGACGCTCATCGAGAACTTTCAGAACGAAGCTGTGGCGCTCGACAAAGTCCGCCACCCGAACATCATCCGCCGTCTCGGCCACGGCACCGCGGCTGACCTCGAAGGCACGGCCTTTCATTACCTGGTGCTTGAATACATGCCTGGCGGCGACCTGCTCGGCCTCTGCCGCCATCAGGCGCTGACGCTCGATGTGGCGCTGCCGTACTTTCAACAAGTCTGCGAGGCGCTCGCCTATGCCCACAGCCGGCAGGTGATTCACCGCGATTTGAAGCCGCAAAACCTGTTGCTCTCGGCAGACAAGAAAATCATCAAGATCGCCGACTTCGGCGTCGCCAAGATGACCCTCGATGGCGCCGACGAAGTGACGCGCGTCGGCACTAACGTCTACGCGCCGCCCGAACATCACCCCGACGCGCCGGGCGGCTTGCGCGAGCGATTGACGCCCGCCGCCGATATTTATTCGCTGGCCAAGACGGTCTACACGGTGCTGACAGGCCGCGCGCCGCGGCGCTTCGCGCGTCAGCCCATCAGCGAATTGCCCGCCAGCTTGATGGCTGAAGAATGGGGCAAGGGGCTGCTCGTGCTTCTCGAACGGGCGACGCAGGATCGCGCCGCCGACCGTTACCAGACCGTGCAGGCGTTCTGGGAAGAGTTCGCGCGGCTCAAGCTTGGCGAAGCCATAATCACAGAAGGCGCCGACGAAGCGACCATCGTGCGCCGTCGCCTGAGCGGCACCAGCACCGTCGAGCGCGCCGCCTCGCCGCCGCGCTTTCAATCCATCACCACAGGCTCACGCGAGGCGCACACGGCCCAGAAAGCCCGCACGGTTCTTAACATCCCGCTGCCGCAGAAGCCGCCGGTTGCGCCGCCCGCAGGCAACGGCGCCAGCCACGAAGATGCGCGGGCCGCAGCGAGCGCCACGCACCGTTCGCCTTACGCCACGGTCAGAGATCATGCCGCGCGGGCCGGCGTTGTCGAAGCGGCAGAGGTCAAGCCACAGAATGCTATGCGAACGCGGCGCATGAACGAGAGCGCCGCCGCCGAGCGCAGCATCTTCGATACTCTGCAATCGGTCATTCGCTCGGACTGGCTGCGCCGCGCCTTCGTCGTGCTGCTGATCGCGGCGCTGATCGGGCTGGCCTCATCGATCTATCATTACTATGCCGAGAAGCCATTGACCGGCACCTTTGAAAGCACTAAAGACGGGGTCATCGATGGAGCGATCAATGTCAACCTGCGCAGTGAGCCGGGCGGCGCGGTGCTTGCGACCTTACCGCTCAACTCGCGCGTGCGACTGTTGGAAGAGCGCGGCAACTGGGTGCGTGTGCGCGTCTTGAACTGGGCAGGCGGCACGCCCTCTGGCGCTCCCGATAGCGGCTGGGTCAATAGACAGTTTGTTAAAACGGATTGAGAATCGCTTTCCGGTTGTCGAAGAATTGACGGAAGTGGTGAGCCAGAAACCAGGGTACTAGAGGAACAACGATGAAATGGTTTGAGAGCTTGCGCAAATGGATTGATGGTGAAGAAGACTTTGACGAGCAGGGAGAGCCACGCCCGCGCTCGAAGTGGGATGACTTTCTGGTTGCGGTGGCGCGTGAGATCGAAGAGGTCATGCGGCGCGAGATGTTCACGCCGCCGGGCGGGCCGACTTATGTGCCGCGCGAATACATCGTCTTTCTAAGCACCGCCGACGATGCCGACTGGCAGGGCGAAAAGCGCGAGGGCCTGGAGCGCGGCCTGTTTCACGTGCTGTCGGAGCGCGCTAAGGAGCTAGCCGGCGAGAACGAGTTTCAAACCAAGACGCTGATCGTCGAGCTGCGCGTTGACCCGTCACTCGATTCCGGCAAATTCCGCGTCCAGCATGTTTGGGACGCCGAAGCCGAAAAGACCATGGTGTCGCCGCGCAAGCGCGCCGAGCCTTCGCCATCGTCGGCGTCGGCGCAAACCGTCGCTGAACAGCCCGACGAAGAGGCGACCATCGTGCGCCCGCGCCAGCCGGTGACGCCGAGCTTTTCAGTGCTGGTGCGCCGCAACGCGCCGAACGCCGATACCGCGCCGCCCGACATCCGCCCATTTTACAAAGACGAGATTGCCATCGGTCGCGGCTCGCGTCAGGTGGCGGTTGATCTCAGGCTCGAAGGCGACCTCGAAGTCAGCCGCCAGCATGCGCAGATTACCAAGAATGGCGATGGCCAGTTCACCGTCACCTGCAAAGGCGCCAACTCGATCATGGTTAACGACGAGAAGGAAGTCTTCACCAACGAGAGCGCCGCGGTGCAACCCGGCGACAGGATCGCGATTTGCAGTTACGAGCTGGTGATTCAGTGAGGGCGGGATTGACCAATCAGGCGGCGGCCTTTGCCTATCCATTTCGACGCCACGCGGCTGAGGCTGGAACCCAGCACGACCCACGCCAGCGCCGCAAAGACGAAAAGAAAATACTGCATCGGTAGGGTGTAGCGGAACTCCATATGCACGGCTGATTGAAAGATGAAATAGTAAAGCGGCAGGATGGCGATGAACATCGCCCGCCGCCACGCGATCACGAAACCGAGCAGCGCGCCGATCAGAATCATCACCAGCATCGTCTCTTTCGTTACTCGTTCGGCGGCGCGCGCCACAGGCCGCAGCCAGAAGAGTGGCTTGCCCACAGACAGGCGCGGCGATTGCGCCGCCAGCTCTTGCCACTCAGGTCTGACCGGCGCAGCCGTCGCCGGTTGGCTCAGTTGATCGCGCCGAAAAACGAGCGGCGCATGCGCCGTGTAGTTGACCATTTCTTTACAACGGGTGAGCATCACGCCGGCATACCAGAACGGATGTTGCTTGATGATGGACAGGCTCTTGCGGACGCGGTCGCGGTCACGATGGATGCCGTCAGGCGTCGTCCAGCTTCCGGCATAGCGCGGCTCGTTATACAACTCGGCTTCCTGCCTCGCCACTTCATCGTCTTTAGCCACCGCGCCGAAACGGTCGCCGCTATAATCGGCGATGCCTTCCCATAAATTTAAGCCGGCGCCGATGCTGATCGGCAGGAACTCATGATAGACCAGGTAATTCCTGATCGTGATCGGCGCGATCACCAGCAACGCGACTGCCGCCGTAATCAATGCGCGTTGTGCGGTCTTGCGCCACGGCCTGCCGATGAGCGTCAGCACGAGGACGAGAAACGGGCCGAGCAGCATGGGTTGAGGCCGCAGCCACGCCGCCAGCCCGCATAACACGCCAGCCAGCGCGAAGGCCAGATAAGTGCGCCGCCATTGCTGCGCTCGCAGTAAGACATAAAAAGCGGCCAGCAGCGGCAGCGCGCACAGCGCATCGGGCAAGATGAAATTCGAGATGTGCGCCAGATGATGCGAGACCGCCGCAAGGAACCCGGCAACCGTGCCGACGCGCCAGCCGAACACCGCCCCGGTAATCCAGAAGAGCAAGACCGGCCCAAGCGCCGTCAGCGCGTTCTGTAGCAACTGCACGGCGAAGAAGTTGCGCCCCGCTGTCCGATAGATGGCGCTCAGATAGATGGCATAGCCCGGCGCTTCCGACAGCCATTGCGTCTGCCACGGCTTGCCGTAAGGCCCCAGCAGCCCGCCGCCTTCGACGATGTTCACGGCGCGCTGGTCGTAGCCGATGGTCAGGCCGCCGAACGGCTGATCGGTGGTGTAGATCAGCGGTTGCAGATCGACTGCATGGAGTGAGCGCACAATGAAGGCAATGGCGAAGAATAGAAGGCTGATCGTCAGCCGCGCCCGCTGGCTCATCGGCGCGCGGGTATTGAGGCGCGGCGCGAGCCAGCGGCGCAGGGTAAAGATTCGGCGTTGCAGATTCAAGCTGGTGTTACCTGTGATGAGAGGCGTGCCGCTTACAGCCGGCTCACCTCTGGAAGCCGGCTGAGATTCGCTCTTTTATGAAGTCGTGCGATAGGGCTAATCATCAGCCACAGATCGCACCTCCTTAACCATTGTTCTTCCAAATGATTTGCGGCTGCTCGCGTGACATTCGCGAGCAGCCGCTTGTTTCTTGCCGATGGCAAAGCACCCGGCGCGCGATTACTTTTTGAACTCTGCCGATTTGACGAACGCCACGAAGGCGTCGTTCCAACGCGTCACCGTCTTTTCAGGCCCGACCAGTTTGGCGAAGTAGTTGCCCTTCGGGGTTTCGATGACCCCGGCGCGCATTCGGGAATTCGGCTGCGGCGATTGCGAGCCGGTCATCATGTCGCCGCTGAAGGTGCCGCTGACATCGAGCAAGGTCACAGGCATGCCGTTGACCGTGATGTTTTCAGTCTTGGCCTTGTCCATCGTCTGCTGCATCTGGCCGACCCAGCGCTCAAAGTTGTCTTGCACAGAGCCGCCCTGCCCCTGACCGAAAAAGTAGACGACAAGACTGGCGTCACCGCCGCCGTCGCCGGGCAGCTTGTACTGCGCGACGCGCATGCTGGAAGTCGGCTGCTCGGTCTTCCAGCCGTCGGGCGTCTTGAAAGTCAAATCGCCCGGCACGCTTGATGTCGGCTGGGGTATTACCGGCCCGTTGCGCGTCGCCGTGCCGTTATTGTTGGCCGTCATTACGGTTGGCGCAGGCGCGTTGCAGGCGGCAAACAAAGCCGCAAGCGCAATTAGAAGAAAGGCGTTGAGTAGCGAACGATTCATCAAACAATACCTCACGATAAAGATGGCCGAGCGCGCCGCCATCAAGCGATTGCGCGGTTACGCGCCCTGCGCCTGCTGGCGCCGCGGTGCCGCAAATAGGCGCTCGATCATCGGCTCGAAATGCGCCATCGGCAGCGTCTCATAAGCCGGGTCGAAGGCCGTCTGATCCCACTCGTCGGTGAACTGGCAAGCCTTCGCAAACCACGGCTCACCTTCGTATTGACGGCGCGCTTCGGGGTCTTTGCCTATGAGCGCGTAATAGTGCCGGCCCTGAAAATCCTGGTGCGTGCGAACGATCTGGTAGGTCTCGCGCGTCACGTAAGGCTTCAAAATTTCTGCGCCGATGGCCGGGTGGTTTTCGACCGAGATGACTTTGCCGATGTCGTGGCAGAGCGCCGCGACGATCATCTCTTCGCTGGCGCCATCGCGCTCGGCGCGCGTTGCTGTCTGCAAGCCGTGGACGAGCTGATTGACGGCAAACCCATCTACCTGCGCCTCCAGATGCGCGAGCATTGCTTTGATGATCTGCGGCATGGTCGCCTGTCGCTGGCTGACGGCCTGCGCGATCCCCATCCAATCTTCGATCTTTCCTTCATCCATTCTGGTAAACGACATAGCGGTGGTCTCCAAAAGCCAGGGATGTGATTGACGAGAAGAATATAAACGCTGGCGCGGCTTATGGGCAATCAAAGTTCGGCGTTTGCCGCGCGAGCCAAGAAGCGAGCCGCCACGCAAAATAAATCACGTGGCGGCTGATGTGGTTGAGACGGCAAGGTTGATTACTTCACCGAAACGATCACCTGCTGGAAGCTCGCCGGCAAAGCGTGCATCTCGCTCGATGCGAAGCCGGCGTTGCGGAGCATCTCGTCAAGTTCGGCGAAGGTGTAAGCGTCGCCCTGTGCCGTCGTCGCCAGCATGACCATGCTGAAGGCTGCCGAGGTCGGCGGCGTGACGCGGTCGGGGTTCGGGACAAATTCCAGCGTCACCGCCCGCCCGCCGGGTTTCAGCGCCGCGTGAACCTTGCGCAGCAACTGTTCATTCGTCGCCGGGTCGAAGTGATGCAGGAAGTTGGTCAGTAAAACTATGTCGTAGCCTTCGCCGAATTCGACTTCAAAGGCGCTGCCGGGAATTTTGTGGTGACGACGACTTACGCCGGCGGCGGCAGCATTCTCTTCGGCGACGGCCAGGACGCTCGCCCAGTCGAGGGCATAAATTTCGGCGTTCGGATTGTGCCGGGCCAGCGCGATGCCAAAGACGCCGTGACCGGCGGCAATGTCGAGCACTTTCCACGGCTCGCCGGCGTCGGCTTCGAGCAACTGCGCAATCCCTTCGGCGGGCATGGCCATCAGCGGCGCCATGGCGCGCGCGAAGTCTACCCACATCGGATGATCGGGCTCCATAGAGCCTTCGGCGCTGATCACGGTGCCGCCTTTGCGTACGGACTCGGTCACATGGCTGAAGGCTTCGACCAGTGGCGGCGCGGCGAGAAAGTTCACCGCCGAGCCCATGTAAGCCGGCGAGCGGCGATCAAGAAAAACCGACGAGTCGAGTGTCAGGGCGTATTGATTCTCTTCTTTGTTGAGGAATCCGCCGATGACCAGATAGTCACACAGAATGCGCAGGCCGCGCGCCGAAGCATTGCACTTTTCGGCCAGCACTTCAGCCGTCGTTGCGCCTTCAGCAATAGCGGTGAACAGATCAAGCTCGATGGCGGCTTTCAATGCGGCGGTGCGTTGATAAGCAGCCAGCGCTTCAAACAATATTTCGGGGGATGGTTGGATATTTCCAGCAGCTTGTGCCATTGCAGATGAGTCTCCTTTGACGAATTGAATACGGATTTGCGCCTGCGCTTCATTCATAGCAGGTTGGACAAGTCCCGTTAGGGACGAAATGTTTATAGCCGAAAGATGCCAGAGCCTTCAAGCCCCGTAGGGGCGCAATGTCGACATTGCGCCCCTACGGGGCTTGATATGTTTTTGATCCGTTGGCTATAAACATTTCGCTCCTACGGAGCTTATCTCGAATTGTAAAGCAGACTTTTGGTTAACCGCGCTTCGGACGATAGACGTCCGTGGCGTTGCCGAAGAAGACATCTGCCGCGTTCATCACCGTCTCTGACAGCGTCGGGTGCGGGTGAATCGTCAGCCCAAGGTCCGCGGCGCGTGCCGCCATCTCGATAGCCAGCACGCCTTCAGAGATTAACTCGCCGGCGCCCGGCCCGCAGATGCCGACGCCGAGCACGCGCTCGGTTTCGGGATCGATGATCAGCTTGGTGACGCCGTCCGTGCGGTCGAGCGTCAAGGCGCGGCCCGATGCCGCCCACGGGAAGCGCGCAACTTTGACGTTGCGGCCCTGCGCTTTGGCTTCGGTTTCGGTGAGCCCCGCCCAGGCAATCTCCGGGTCGGTGAAGACGACCGCCGGGATGGCCGCGGGCTCGAAGGCGGTCTTGTGCCCGGCGATGACTTCGGCGGCGACGCGGCCTTCGTGCGAAGCCTTGTGCGCCAGCATCGGATCGCCAGTGATGTCGCCGATGGCAAAGATCGCCGGATCATTGGTTCGCCGCTGCCCGTCTACTTTGATAAAGCCGCGCGCGTCCAGTTCGACCCTGGTGTTTTCAAGTCCGAGCCCGCCGGAGTTCGGCTTGCGGCCTACGGAGATCAGCACCTTGTCAAAGACCTGCTCGGTTTGTTCAATACCTTCGCCCTCAAGCCGTACGTGAATGCCGTCGTCGGCTTCATTGATGCTCGTCACCTTGGTGTTGAGCATCACGGCGCGGCACATCGCATTGACGCGCTTGGCCAGAATGTTGACGAGATCACGATCAGCGCCGGGGAGTAACCCTGCGGTCATTTCGACGACCGACACGGCAGTGCCGAGCGCCGCGTAGACCGTGCCAAGCTCAAGGCCGATGTAGCCGCCGCCGATGACCAGCAAGCTCTTCGGCACATCTTCAAGATCGAGCGCGCTGGTCGAATCCATCACTCGCGGGCTGTCGAGCGATAATCCGGGAACGGTTGCGGGCCGCGAGCCGGTTGCGAGTATCGCGTGTTCGTAGCGCAGTTGTTCGGTGCCGCCTTTGACCTTTTCGATATTGATTGTGTTGGAGTCAACGAACGTCGCGCGGCCCTGAATATATTTCACTTTGCGTTGTTTGCTCAGTTGTCCAAGGCCGCCGGTCAGCTTCTCGACGACGCTCGTCTTCCACTGGCGCAGCTTGCCGACATCAATCTGCGGCGCGGCAAACTCGATGCCCCAATGAGCCGCCTCGCGCGATTCGTTGATCACCTTGGCGACGTGCAGCAGGGCTTTCGAGGGGATGCAGCCGCGATAGAGGCAGACGCCGCCGGGGTTCAATTCCATATCGACCAGCGTCGTCTGCAATCCGAGGTCGGCGGCCATAAACGCAGCGGCATACCCACCCGGCCCGCCGCCGATGACGATCACTTGCGTCGTGTTCAGATTGTCACTCATCCGTCTCTCCAGTAAGCAGCAGGCAGTAGGCAGTAGGCAGTAATCAGTGCGTCGCCAAGCTCCGTAGGAGCGCAATGTGTATAGTTATCGAGTTGGTTTGACCGGCAAGCTCCGTAGGAGCGCAATGTCAACATCGCGCTCCTACGGAGCTTCGTCTTTATTGGAACGTCTCGACTATAAACATGGCGTCCCTACGGGACTAGGTAACTGCCTACTGCCTACTGCTTACTATCCCTCCAATGCCAGCAGGAACGGCTGTTCGAGCGCCTGTGCGACCCAGCGCAGAAAGCGCGCCGCGTCTGCCCCGTCAATCAGCCGGTGGTCGTAGGACAGCGACAGCGGCAGCATCAAGCGCGGCTCGAATTCGCTGCCTTTATAGACCGGCTGATAGCTCGCTCGCGACATTCCGAGTATAGCGACTTCCGGTGCATTGACGATGGGCGTGAAACTGGTGCCGCCGATGCCGCCGAGATTGGTGATCGTGAAGCTGCCGCCCTGCATCTCGTCGAGCGTCAATTTCTTGTTGCGCGCCTTCTCGGCGAGCTGATTGATCTCGACGGCAAGCTGGCGGATGTTCTTTTTATCCACGTCGCGGATGACCGGCACCAGCAGGCCGCGGTCGGTATCAACGGCGACGCCGACGTTGACGTACTTCTTAAAGACAATCTCGTCGCGCGCCTGATCGATGCTGGCGTTGAATTGCGGAAAGGCTTTCAGCGCCGCAGCGATGACTTTCAAGGTGATGGCGGTTACGGTCAGCTTGCCGCCCGCCGCTTCGACCTGATGGCCGAAGCGCTTGCGCAGTTGCTCAAGCTCGGTGATGTCGGCCTGGTCGTGCTGCGTGACGTGCGGCACGGTGAGCCAGGCGTTGCGCATGTTCTCGGCGGTCTTGCGACGGATGCCGCTCATCGAAGTGCGCTCGACTTCGCCCCACTTCGAAAAGTCCGGCAGCGGCGCAAGTCCCGGCAAGCCGGCTGAAGTTGCCGCTCCGGTCTGCCCGCTGCTAATCAGCGACTTGGTATGCGCTTTGATGTCTTCGTCAGAGATGCGCCCGCCCGGCCCTGTGCCCGACACCGCGTAGATGTCAACGCCAAGCTCGCGCGCCAGCCTCCGCACAGACGGCGAAGCCGGCACCGGCGCGCGTTTGGTCTCAGGCGTCGGCATTGGCGCGACTGGCGGCGGTGGCGTTGAGGTTGGCGCTCCCTTGCCGCCGTCGGGGAAGCTGCCGGCGTATTGCGCCAGCGCCCGCTCACCGAGCCGGCGCTCGTGCTCTAGTCCTTCGGTCGCTTGTTCCGGTTCGGACTGTGAGGTTTCTTGTGGTGCCGCTTCTTCAGCTTGCGGCGTGGCGGCCTGAGCTTCGGCTGGCGGCGTGGCTTTCACTGGCACCGCCGCGGCGCCATTGCCTTCCGCCGCGTCGAGCGTCAGGATCGTCTGCCCGACTTTGACGCGCTCGCCTTCTTTGACAAGAATCTCTTTGACGACGCCGTCGCTGAAGGCCGGCACTTCGACCGTCGCCTTGTCAGTTTCAAGTTCCAGCACCGGCTGATCTTTTTTGATCGTCGCGCCGACCTCGACCAACAAGCGCGCCAGCACGCCCGAATCAACGTTCTCGCCGAGCTGCGGCAGTTTCAATTCAGTTGCCATATCGTTCCTTTGGCTGTAGCGCAATCTAACAGATTGCGCTGTGATTCGCGCAAGCTATCCGCCTTGCGCTACACAGGAATCAACTGCATTAGGCAAGCACCGGGTGCGCCTTGTCGGGGTTGATCTCCAGTTCTTTGATGGCGCGCTGCACCATATCGGCCTTGATCTTCTTGTCGCGCAGCAAGGCGACAAGCGTGGCGAGTGTGATATAGCGCGCGTCCACCTCGAAGAAGTCACGCAGCGCCGCGCGCCCGTCGCTACGGCCAAAGCCATCGGTGCCGAGCGAGACGAGCGGACGCGGCAACCATTGCGAGATCGAATCGGGCATCGCCTTGACGTAATCCGATGCCGCCACGAAAACGCCCGGCGCCGCGCCGACCGTTTCGGTGACGAATGGCACACGCGGGCGCTCGCCGGGATGCAGCATGTTCCAGCGCTCGGCGTCGTGGCCGTCGCGGTAAAGCTCTTTGTAACTGGTCACGCTCCAGACATCCGCCGCGACGTTGTACCGCTCGGCGAGAATCTGCTGCGCTTTTAGCACTTCGTTCAAGATCGCGCCGCTGCCGAAGAGTTGGGCGCGCAGCTTGGCCTCGGTGTTCTCGGTCGGCTTGAACAGGTACATGCCGCGCAGGATGCCCTGACGCACGCTATCGCCATCGGGCATCGGCGGGTGTTCGTAGTTTTCGTTCATCAGCGTGATGTAATAGAAGATGTCTTCCTGCTTCTCGTACATCCGCCGTATGCCGTCTTGAATGATCGTCGCCAGCTCG
This sequence comes from Blastocatellia bacterium, assembly GCA_045807765.1. Taxonomy (GTDB): domain Bacteria; phylum Acidobacteriota; class Blastocatellia; order UBA7656; family UBA7656; genus DATENM01. Next base: position 8,441 of record JBJMGU010000067.1, on the reverse strand, counting down.
AAGGCATACGCCGGGTCATAGGCGACGAGATTCGGCACAGGGTAAGCGAGCAGGTGGCTGTGGCCATCCTGGTGCTGCAAGCCTTCGCCCGAAAGCGTCGTGCGCCCGGCGGTGCCGCCGAGCAAAAAGCCGTGCGTCCGCGTGTCGCCGGCGGCCCACACCAGATCGCCGATGCGCTGCATGCCGAACATCGAGTAATAAATGAAAAACGGAATCGTGTTGATGCCGTGCGTCGCGTAGGCCGACCCTGCGGCGATGAACGACGACATCGAGCCGGCTTCGGTGATGCCTTCTTCGAGGATCTGACCGTTCTTCGCTTCTTTGTAGTAAAGCAGGGTGGCGGCGTCCACTGGCTCGTAGAGCTGGCCAACGTGCGAATAGATGCCGATCTGTCGGAAGAGCGGCTCCATGCCGAAGGTGCGCGCTTCGTCGGGGACGATGGGCACGATCAGCTTACCAAGCTCTGCATCGCGCAGGAGCTTCGCCAGTATGCGCACGAAGACCATCGTCGTCGAAGCCTCGCGCCCTTCGGTGCCAGTCTGAAATTCTTCGAAGACATCGTCGCCCGGCGCTTTGATCGATTCGACGGCGACCGTGCGCCGCGGCACATAGCCGCCGAGGCGCTCGCGCTGGCGGCGGATGTATTGCACCTCCTGGCTGTCGTCGGTCGGGCGATAGAACGGCGCTTCGGAAATCTCTTCGTCAGAGATCGGAATGCCGAAGCGCGAACGGAAGAGGCGCAGCTCGTCTTCGTTGAGCTTCTTCTGCTGATGCGTGATGTTCTTGCCTTCGCCGGCTTCGCCGAGGCCATAGCCTTTGATGGTGCGCGCCAGGATGACCGTCGGCGAGCCTTTGTGATTGGTGGCAGCGTGATAGGCGGCATAGACCTTCTGCGGATCGTGGCCGCCGAGCCTTAAGCGCGCCAGTTGCTCGTCCGACAGATGCTTGACCATGTCGAGCAAGCGCGGGTCTGTGCCGAAGAAATGCTCGCGGAAGTAAGCGCCCGATTCGGCACTGTACTTCTGCCACTGGCCGTCAACGATCTCGCCCATGCGCTTGACCAGCAAGCCTTCGTGATCGTTGGCGAGCAGCGGATCCCAGTCGCTGCCCCAGATCACCTTGATGACATTCCAGCCGGCGCCGCGAAACGCCGCTTCCAGTTCCTGAATGATACTGCCGTTGCCGCGCACCGGCCCGTCCAGCCGTTGCAGGTTGCAGTTGATGACGAAGATCAGGTTGTCGAGCCGCTCACGCGAGGCCAGCGTGATTGCGCCGAGGGTTTCCGGCTCGTCGGTTTCGCCGTCGCCGAGGAAGGCCCAGACCTTACCGTTGCACGGCTTCTTCAGCCCGCGGTCTTCGAGGTAACGGCAGAAGCGCGCTTGATAGATCGCCATAATCGGGCCGAGCCCCATTGACACGGTCGGGAACTCCCAGAAGTCGGGCATCAACCAGGGATGTGGGTATGACGAGAGGCTCTGTTCAGAGCGCTGCTCGCGGCGGAAGTTTTGCAGGTGCTCGACCGACAAGCGGCCCTCGAGAAAGGCGCGGGCATAGATGCCGGGCGCGGCGTGGCCCTGGAAAAAGATGATGTCGCCGTTGCCTTCGCTGTCGCGGGCGCGGAAGAAATGATTGAAGCCGACTTCGTAGAGCGTCGCCGCCGACGCATAGGTCGAGATGTGGCCGCCGATGCCGCTCTCTTCGCGGTTGGCGCGCACGACCATCGAGAGCGCGTTCCAGCGCACCAGGCTCTTGATGCGGCGCTCGATCTCGCGGCTGCCGGGGAAGACCGGCTGCGCGCTGGCGGGAATGGAATTGATGTAGGGCGTGTTGGCCGTAAAGGGCAGGCTGATGCCCGCCTGCTGCGCGTGGATTTGCAGCTTGTGTAGGAGCTGGGTGACCTGTTCGGCGCCGCCCTGTTGGATGATGTAATCCAGGGACTCAAGCCATTCGCGCACTTCTACGTCGCTCAGTTGTTGTTGTTGAACTGCTTTCGCTTTGCTCGCCATGGGATCGATCCTTTCTCAATCGGTTGGCTGTCGGGATAACCTGTATGACTCATATTCGCATCAACGGCGAATGCGGGCGTGGTGGTGCGGCGGTCGCGCGCCGCTCGAAGGCGCAGGTGAGAGCTGTTGACCGGCACGACACATTCGCTAGCCTGTCGGCAGTAGTCCGCAAACTTCAATAATAGCGACCAATAGAGGAGAGTCTCAAGTTCCGCGCGTCAGCAACGGCAGAACTCCGCGGATTTTCAGGCTAATGAGGCGAAATAAATCCGAAGCCACAAAGACATCGCAGGCACGAAAGAAACGCGATGCTTGCTTCGCGCCTGCCGCGTCTCCAGGTCTTGTTTTACCAATTGCTTATTTCTTCGCGGCGCGCATGGCTTGCGCCGGCCCGGCGGACGAACAACCCGGCGGCTCGCCGGCGTCCAAAATAAGTTGCGGCATTTCAGAGACTTGCCCGCCCCTGTCGCTACGTAATCCATCCCCCTCAGAAAAAAAAGTTTTTGACACTGCAAGGCCATTGCTGTTAAATTCAAACACTTGTAGGCTTGCCTGTATTCACAGCATGCAACAGCTCGGCAGGGAAGGTCATAGATGAAAAATGTCACACTAGACGAGGTCGTACAGACCTATGGTGTGGAGAATTGGGGGGCAGGATACTTTGAGGTAAACCGGAAAGGCCATCTGGCAGTACGCCCTGCCGAAGGCGATCCGCGCTCCGTCGATGTCAAAGAACTGATCGATCACCTTGTCGAACAACGCCGCTTGCAGCTCCCCATCCTGCTGCGCTTCCCGCAAATTCTTACCAACCAGCTGAAAAAATTGCAGCGCTCGTTTCACGAAGCGGCGCGCGAGTTCAACTATAACGGCACGCACTATGGTGTCTTCCCGATGAAGGTCAACCCGCGCCGCGAGGTCGTCGAAGAATTCCTGCGCGAAGGCAGCAAGTACAACTTCGGTGTCGAGTGCGGCTCGAAGGCCGAGCTTTACGCCGCGCTCTCGCTTGACCAGACGCCGGAATCCTTGCTCATCTGCAACGGCTTCAAAGACGAACCCTTCATCAGTCTGGCGCTGATGGGCGTCAAGATCGGCAAACGCGTCGTCATCGTCGTCGAAAAGCTCAACGAGCTAAAAATGATCGTGCGGCTCGCAGGCGAGACCGGCGTGCGCCCGATGATCGGTCTTCGCGCCAAGCTCTATGCCAAGGGCGCCGGCAAGTGGGCGTCGTCGGGGGGCGAGTCGGCGAAGTTCGGATTGACGCCGTCTGAAATGCTCGAATGCATTCGCCTGCTGCGCGAGCAGGGTATGGAAGACACGCTCAAGCTGCTGCACTTTCACATCGGCTCGCAGATCACCGACATCAAGCGCGTCAAGGCGGCGATGAAAGAGGCGGCGCGCGTTTACTCGAAGATTCGCCAGATGAAGATCGATGTCGAGTTCCTGGACATCGGCGGCGGCCTGGGCGTCGATTATGACGGCTCGAAGACGACCTTCGAATCCTCTGTCAACTATACGACGCAGGAATTCGCCAACGACGTTATCTACACGATCAAGTCGGTCTGCGAAGACGAGAATGTTCCGGAGCCGAACCTGGTGACCGAGAGCGGGCGCATGATGTCGGCTTATCACGCCGTCTTCGTCACTTCGATCCGCGACGAGATCGAAACCTTTGCCGACGACCAGCCCGAAGTCAATGTTACAGACGACGACCCGCAGGTGATCATCGAGCTGAAGGCGCTCTACGACGACATCAACGCCAAGAACTATCGCGAGTATTATCACGACGCGCTCGACCACAAAGACGAGCTGCACACGCAATTCAATCTCGGACTGATCAGCCTCGAAGACCGCGCCAAGGGCGAGGTGCTGTTTTGGGAAGTCTGCGCGCGGGCGTCGAAGTTCGCGCAGAACGTCAAGGTGCAGGAAGAAGAGTTCGATGATCTGAAGAAGATTCTCGCCTCGAAGTATCTATGCAACTTTTCGGTCTTCCGCTCGGTCCCCGATCACTGGGCCATCGATCAGTTGTTCCCCATCATGCCGATCCACCGGCTCAACGAGCCGCCGACCGATTACGCGACCTTCGTTGACATCACCTGCGACAGCGACGGCCAAATCGATTAGTTCGTTGACCTTAAGGACGTCAAAGAGGTGCTGGAGCTGCACCCGTTCACCGGCGAGCCGTACTACATCGCCATCTTTCTGGTCGGCGCTTATCAGGAAGTGATGGGCAGTTTTCACAACCTGTTCGGCCAGACCAATGAAGCGCACGTGATTATCGATACGGATGGCCGCTATCACATCACGCGACTGGTTCAGGGGGCGCGCGTCGGCGACATGATGACCTATGCGCGCTATGACCGAGGCCAGGCGTGGGACAACTTTCAGCGCATGACGCGGGCGCGCATCGCCGGTGGATTCCTCAGCCAGGAGGAAGCCGACGTCCTCGTCAGAGAATACGAAAGTGACATCAATCGCTACACCTATCTTGAGTAAGGAGTAAGAAGCGACGGGCGAGGCGTAACGGACGGGCTGTGCTGCCGTTTGCAAACGCCACCGCCTGTCGCTCTCGAAAGAGGCCGATGACTGTTATGATGAGAAAGCAAAAAAGCGCGAAATACCTGACCAACCCGACGCGCCCGATCCAGATTGACCGTGACCGCTCGGTGGCGGGCATTCTGATGAAGATGGAAGGCGCGGGCTTTCAGGCGCGCTCGCTGGCGGAATCGCACAACCTGTGGCTCGACATGCTGACGGACAACTCGACGGTCTTCCTCGGGTTGTCGGGGGCGCTGGTCGCCGCCGGCATGCGACGGCTGATCTCGTACTTGATTAAGAATCACTACGTTGATGTAGTCGTCTCGACCGGAGCCAATCTCTTCCACGACCTGCACGAAACGCTCGGGCGTTACCATTACCAGGGCGCCGACGAGTGGGACGATGAAGAGTTGCAGGAGGCCCAGGTGGGACGCTTCTACGACACCCTGGCCAGCGAGCACGAGTACCGCGAGGCCGACGAGTGGGTTGGCAATTTCGCCAACACCGTAGACCATTCGCGCCCCTATTCGACGCGCGAGTTCCTGCATCTGCTGGGGCGCGAGCTGTCGGAGATCGCCACCGAAGACGGCATCCTGACATCGGCTTACAAGGCCAAAGTGCCGGTCTTCTGTCCCGGCATTGCGGATTCGGCCATCGCCGTCGGGGTGGCGACTTCGCGCATCAACCGCAAGAACCCCTTCCAGTTCGACATCGTTCAGGACGTCGTCGAAGCGGCGCAGGTGGTGGCGCGCTCGGTCAATACCTCTGTGGTGTTGTTCGGCGGCGGCCCGCCCAAGAGCTTCGTGCATCAAGTCGAAGTGACGGCGTCGATGATGAAGCAGGGCTTGCGTGGTCACAAGTACGGCATCCAGATCGGCCTCGACCTGCCGGAATCGAGCGCCACTTCGACGCGCAGCTTTGAAGAAGCGCAGACCTGGGGCCGCATCGCCAAAGATGCCAAGACCGTATCGGTCTTGTGCGATCCGACGATTGCCATGCCCATACTGGTGACGGCGCTGTCGCAGACCGGAACGAAGGCGCTCATGTCGCGCCGCCGCCCGCAATTCAACTTCGGTCGCGACCTCTCTGTAACCTTCGGCGGCTAACTGCCCGGCGTTTTAGAAGCCTTCATCGGCGCGGCGCGTCTCTGCGTGCGAATGCAGAGACGCGCCGTTTGTCTTTGTTGGGTAATCTGGAGCGCAAGATTCTTTTGCGCTTTTCTTTGACGATTGCCGGAAACTCCATCTGTCTCGTATAGTGTCTGTGCTGGAGGTCGTTCCCATCCATAATCACGACCAGCGAGGCTCCATCACCCTCCAGCAGGTCTCAGGAAAGTAAGAGCAACATTCACTCAGACGATCTCTGGAGGACACACATGAATACCGAGCGCGCCTCAAGGCAAAAAGTATCTTTGATCGCCCTTTCTTTTTTACTGCTCGCCGCCTTCAGTTCAAAGCCGGTTACCGCGCAGACCTGCGAGCGATTGTCTGATCTCAAGCTCACGAACACGACGATCACCTCGGCGCAGTCTGTGGCTGCCGGGTCTTTTACGCCGCCGACCGGAACGGCGGCGCCCTACAAGGAACTGCCGGCTTTCTGCCGGGTCGCCGGCACCATCAAGCCGACGAGCGATTCGGATATTAAGTTTGAAGTGTGGATGCCGACTGCCGGGTGGAACAGCAAATTTCAGGGCATCGGTAACGGCGGCTTTGCCGGCTCGATCTCTTACACCGGCTTGGTCGGGGCGCTGGCGCGTGGCTATGCGACGGCTTCCACGGATACAGGTCACAGCGGCGGCGATGCCAGTTGGGCTCTGGGACACCCTGAGAAGATCACTGACTACGGGCATCGCGCCGTCCACGAAATGACCGAGAAAACCAAAGCCATCATCAACGCCTTCTACGGCGCAGGCCCGAAGCGTTCCTACTTCGCCAGTTGCTCGAACGGCGGACGGCAGGCGTTGATGGAAGCCCAGCGCTATCCGAACGATTATGACGGCATCATCGCCGGCGCTCCGGCAAACTACTTCACGCAGATCCTCGCGGGCTTCGCCTGGAATCTGCAAGCGACCATGAGCGATCCCGCCAGCTACATTCCAGGGACTAAATTGAAAGCCATCGAGGCTGCCGCGATCACGGCCTGCGACGCGCGCGATGGAGTGACGGACGGCGTCATTGATGAACCGACCGGGTGTCACTTCGACCCTGCGGTTTTGCTTTGCAAAGGAGCCGAGTCGGATGAATGCCTGACCGAAAAGCAAGTCACGGCGCTGAAGAAAATCTATAGCGGGCCGCGCAACTCGAAGGGTGAGCAAACCATTCCCGGCTTTCTGCCCGGCGGCGAGACCGGCGTGGGGGGCTGGGCTGCGTGGATTACGGGCACGGCTCCCAACCGCGCCGCGCAGTTCTTTTTCGCCACGCAGACGTTCGCGAATATGATCTACAACAACCCGGCCTGGGACTTCAAAACCTTCATCCTCGACAAAGACGGTCCGCTCGTTGATGAGAAGCTGGCCGCGAGTTTGAACGCCACTGACGCGAATTTGAAAGCATTCAAAGCGCGCGGCGGCAAGCTGATTCTCTATCACGGCTGGAGTGACGCGGCGCTGCCGCCGGTCAACACGATCAACTATCTCCAGAGCGTAGCGGCAAAGATGGGACAGCGTGACCTCGACGCTTTCATACGACTCTACATGGTGCCCGGCATGCAACATTGCGGCGGTGGCCCCGGTCCGAGTAGCTTCGGAGCATTCGTCACCAGCACACAGTCCGACGCCCAACACGATATGTCAGTGGCAATCGAGCGCTGGGTTGAAGAAGGCATTGCTCCCGGTCAAATCATCGCGGCAAAGCGGCAGAACCCTGATCCCAAAAGCCCCGCCACTCGCACACGCCCGCTCTGTCCGTACCCACAAGTTGCCCGCTATAAAGGCAGCGGCAGCACAGACGAGGCGGCCAATTTCGTTTGCACTAAAGAGAAGCTTGATCTCAAACTAAGATGAACCGGAGGAACTATGCCGCTGTCGAAGAAAGTTCACGAACTAGTCGGCGCCATCACGCAGCACCGGCAAGCGTTGCTTAATGCGGTGTCCGAGTTAAGCGAAGCGCAACTCGCTTTTAAGCCCGATGACGGCGCATGGGCGATCAACGACATCTTGCACCATCTGGCGCTCACCGACGAAGCCAACGCCAAGCTCGCGGCGCGCGCCCTCAGGCACGCCGGCGAGCGCGGCCTGCCCGCAGACCCGACGCCCGACGGGTCAGTACTCAACTGGCTTAACGAAGCACTCGCGGCCATACGCAATACGCGGGCGAATGCGCCCGATTCCGTCACGCCGCACGATCACCTGGCCGCCGCCGAATCCATCGAGCGCCTGAAGACGACGCGCGCCCGCATGCTCGAAGCCGTCGAGCCGCTTGGCAGCTACGACCTGACGCGACTCAAGTATCCACACCCGCTGCTTGGCGAGCTGGATATGTATCAGTGGCTGTTGATTGCCGGCGGCCACGAAGGCCGCCACGTCGCGCAGATTGGCCGCATCAAAGCGGCGGCGGGATTTCCGATTAATTAGGCCGCAGCCCGGCCAAAGCAAAAGGTTAAGAGGCGGCCCGTGATTGCCTCTTAACCTTTTGTGGCATTTGTTACTTATTCGTTGCTTGCGCTGCCGGCTCGTCGAGCGTGAAGCCGACGAAGCCGATCATCATTTCTTCCCATGTCTGCTGGCCCCAGCGCACCACCTTCGTCGCATCCGGGTTCCATTTGTTCTTCGTCGAGTTGTCGAAATGCGCGACGCATTCCAGGCGGCTGCCGCGCGGCGCGGCGACCGGCTCTTTGAACTCGTAGCGCGTCTGCCAGTTGAAATCGTAGCGCGGCACTCGCAGGATGGTCTTCGCCGTGCCG
>JBJMGU010000066.1:0-14060 GCA_045807765.1 Blastocatellia bacterium | reverse complement strand
GGTAAGGTATCTTTCAATAGACTTAGAATCACTTCTCAGAACATTTTGAAACTGTTTTTGCGTTAATCCAATTAACCATTGCGAGACCCAGAGCATAGATTTTTCACTTCCTCTACGGGCTTTAAGCTGTTCAACCGCCATAGAAGATAACTGATCTGTAAAACTCTCTATTTCTAGATGACCACGCAAAAACAATGAGATTATTGCCCCGCTAACAATGGCTATCTTCCGTCGTGATAACGGCTCTGTTTGCGTTCTAATGTTATTTCCCATCATTACGCTTAGAATTGAATGGCGGATAGCATCAATGCCGATACGTTCAACAAATTCCTTGCCGCCACCTGTGAGCAGAATGCGACCACTTTCTGGAAAAAGATCGTTGATAGATGGCGTATTTTGATTAGGCATACTAATTCTCGATGGGAAGAAACGGTTGCTCAACCTCCAGTATAGAGGGGCAGTTCAAATACAGAACATTCTTTGCAGCATGCCCTAACCATTTAGGGGCTTCTTTTCGCATCATCTGAACGTATTCAGAGTTGATGTCAAATAAAACAAATCGCCGATTAAGACCTGCGGCTGCCGCGCCGACAGTTCCTGACCCTGCAAACATATCTAGAATAACATCGCCTTTGAATGAATAATAAGTGATGACCTTCTGAGCAAGTTCTAAAGGAAACGCTGCTGGATGTTTTGAATTGGTTTTAGGCTGGATTCGCCAGATATTTGTGCGCTCATAATCGTCGCCGACCTTAGAAGCGAGCACTACTTCTCTATCTGGATGATTCCGAATATGCCAATCAATCAAAAAATCAGTTCGTTTGCGATAAACAAGCACGTATTCTGTGACTGGTACAGCTTTATATTGAAGCGGATTACGATCTGCGGCAAAGCGTCGCCCCCTTCCAGTAGCCCAGCCTGCTCCTTCTGGCTTCACCCAAATAATATCATCAATAAAATCATACCCTTCTTCAATAAAAATACGATGCAGGTCAAAAGGTACGGCAATACGTTTTGATGATTCGGAACGGCTTGCTCTACGAAGCAACACTGGCGCACAATTTATAACAAAGAACCGTCCCTCATTTAGGACGCGATGTGCCCGTTTGATCACTTGGCGCATTTTTAATAGATAATGCTCATACTCTTCAAAGTCACTGTATTCCGGGCGAGCGTTGAAGTAAGGGGGGGAGGTGAAGACTAAATCGACACACGCGGCAGGCATAGAGTCAATTAAATCTACACAGTCACCTAGCCCAATAGTGTTCCGAATAGTTGAAATAGGATATGGAATATCCTGAGGCTTTTTTGTTAATTTTGCTTCATCTTTTTTAAGAAGGCGCGCTTCTAACATTTCTGGCTTAGTTGTCTTGTCATATAATACTTCCGTTGTATATGCATTGATGACCGCTTCACCTATTTTTTTTCCACCGGCTATAGAGCAAATGGGAACGCGCCAAACGTGATAGCGGTCATCTACTTCTGGCAGCCCAAGCGTTGTTACTTGATCAAGTTCGATCTCAGACAACCAAGATAATGTGATGTCTTTAGCCTGTGCAACAGTAGTGACTAAATAACTCCTAGATTCAGAAACCAGAGACTTGCTTCGTATCATAGGCTAAATTTAGCAGAGTAAACCGGGTTGTCAATCTTTAGTGAATTGCGCCAATCCGTTTACCGGATTGTTGACCGTTATCCTCATTTCGATACCCTCTATTGCTTTGAACCAAGAGGCCCCGCTTTACCCTTTGCGCGTTTTTGCTCCCAGGACGTACCTTCACAAGACAGGAAAACAAGAGTGAGACCGCTTATTCAAAATGGCAACTGGAAAACCGTTTCATGCGATTGTTGAGGCATCTGCCGGCATCACCTAACGAATGACCTTTTGCTTATCACTGCACAATATCCTTAAAAGGCAAGTGTGTCCGTTGGGCACATATACGGATACGCTAATTTAGCGAATGCAATCAAAACCGAGAAAAACAATCCCAAGGTAAGAACTCTAAACCATTGAAGGCAAAGCACGAGTAGAGGTGGCAGTATTCCAGCAGAAAGAGAGGCGCGGACTGCCCAGGCGGATTGTTTGATGAATCAGGTGAATGGGGCGCGGCTCAGGGGCCGGCCTGCTTCACGGCGAAGCTCTGCGAGCCGACGCTGATTACGCCTTTCCGTCCCCCTGCGCCGGTGTTGGCCGCGACCGTATAAGTGATCTGGCCATCGCCGATGCCGCAACAGCCTGAGGTGATGGTGATCCAGCTCACATTGCTCTCGGCTTGCCAACTGCAATGCTCCGGTGTCGAGACAGTGAGGCTGCCGCTGCCACCCTGTGCGGCGACAGCCGTGTAAGCCGGCGCAATCGTGGAGGTGCAATCCGTCTCCATCTCGCCGGCCTGTTTGATCGCGAAGGTTCTGCCGGCGACGCTGATCGTTCCTTCGCGCGGGCTGCCGGCAAAGTTGTCTCTGACGATGTAGGTGACTTCGCCGTCGCCGTTACCGCTCGCAGACTTGAGCATGATCCAGGGATCGGTCGTTTGCGCCGCCCAGTGAATCCCCGGCGTCGCGCTGATCTGGATGCGCCCTTCGTCGCCCGACGCCTCAAAGGCCGCGCCGGTCGGCGCGATCACCGGCAGCAGGCCGTAAACATGAAGCTGGCCTGAAAACGTCGGCACGTAGACTTTGCCGTTGGCGATGGTCGGCGGGTTGAACTTGGCAAAGTTGCCGATGTCGTCGCGCGCCGCGTTCTGCTTGCTGTTCCACAACTCTCTTGAAAGGTCTGTGGCGTCGAAAGCCCGCAGGATGCCCGGCACCGTCTGTCCGTTGGCGTCGCCGCTGTAGGCACACAGCGCCCAAACGATGCCGCTGCCGGCCTGGATGCCGTTGGCCGATAGCGACAGCGGCGCCGAGTTCGAGTAACCGAAAACGCCCGCAAACGTGCTTTGCGATGCTGGCGCTGTCTCGAACAGGCCGTCAATCAGGCGGTAGGATTTCAAGTAATCGCCCGCGCCCCATAAATAAATCTGCGGCCCGTCGCCGCCGTTCCAGTAGATCGGCGCGCCCATGAAAAGAGAGCTCGTCGCTGGGAATTCCTGCAAATTCGCATTGTGATCCGCGAAGTAGTGGCCGAGGTTGTTGCGGTCGAACAGCCGCAGCACATGATCTTTGCCGACGATCAACAGCAGGTTAGTTCCCGGCAACACCAGTGGCCCGCCAGCTCCCAGATCAATGTCGAAAAGGTTCTTTGGTGCGACCGTCTTGCCGAGCCTTGCTGGCTTCTGCCACTTGAGCTGATCCACGTTGTAGGGGACGAACCAGTCGGCGACCGTTAGCCCTGCTGTGCTGCTCAGCTTGATGACGGCGTTGCCGTAACTGCTGCCCCCGTGATCCAGGTCGAACGTGCCATTGCCCGTAACCAGATAGATATTGCCCGCGGGGTCAGCGGCCAGTCCTTGCCCGCCCTGCCAGATGGCGGCTTCGGCGCCGTCCGGCGCCGTGTTGAACACGGCCACCTGCTGCAACGATGTCGCGTTGTAGCCGAGCACCCAGCCGTGATAGGGGTCGGCGTCGCCGTGCGAGCCAAAGGCGATGTAAACCACATTGTTGAGCAGTAGCAGACCGGGGCGGTTCAACTGGTGCAGTTGATCCAGGGCGACGATGCCGTTATTGCTGCCGCTGCCGGTGCCGGGGATGCTGGCGTTGATCTCGACCGGGCCGCCGAATTTCTCGCTGCCGGTCGCCAGATCGAGCGCGTGCAACTGGTGGTGATAGGTGGCGGTCGCGACCTCTTTGGTCTTAGCCACAACGTAGATCGTGTTGCTGGTCGCATCGATCACTGGCGTCGCGGTGATGCCGATCTCAGGCGTGAGGTCGTGATAGCCGACAAAGATGTCGTTGCTCGGCATCGGCACGCCGAGGTTGATCTGCCAGTAAGGCGCAGCGGCGTCCGAATCGTCCGCGTCAAAGGCGTAAACGTTGTTGCTCTCGGTGGCGACATAGACAATGTTGCGCCCGCCGACGCCTGGTACATTGACGTTTGTGGCGACCAGCGGCTGTGCATAGATGTAACCGCTGACGGCGCGCGTAAAGAGCTTGCCGAACTGATTGACCTCGACGTTGGCCGTCGTCAGCGTTGTCTCCAGCAGGTTGGCGCCGGTGCGCTGGCGGTCGTTGTGATGAGTCAAGACGCTCACCGGCGTCGTGGTGGCCGAGCGCGGCAGGGCTCTGGGTGGATTGGCGGCGCGGCTCAGGTCGAACGGGCCGCTGGCGAGGGTGACAATCAGCGTGAGACAGACGACCACGAGCGATCTGGCTCGATTCATTCCTTGTAACCTCTGCGAAACGTTTTGTTGTGTCTACGGTTTAGACGCCGGGCACACGAGAAAGTTGGGACAAATTCTGGACATGGGGGCGAACGGTTCGGCGAACGAAGTATCGCAAACCACGAGCCGGCAGCGCAACATTCGTCGGCCTGCGCGTCGCGGGAGTATGCCGAGTGGTTGCGCGCGGCAACCGCGGCGGCTTATGATGCGCAGACGCTTTGATGGTTCGGAGGATCACCTGGAATGAAACGCTTCGCCGGTTTGGCCATCGCGCTGGTTTGGCTGACGCTCGTGCCAGCGCCGGCGCGCGACACCTACACGCGCGTTCCGGCCATTGACGCTCTGGATTACCGCATACGGCTTGAGCTCAAAGACGCCGGCGATCAGATTCGTGGCGACACCGAAATCCTCTTCGCCATCAACGAAGAAAACCTGAAGAGCCTGACGCTCGATTTCGCCGACCTCGCGGTTGATGCGGTGAGCGTCGGCGACCGCGCGGCGACGTTTACGCAAGCCGGCGACCGGCTCACGGTACAGCTCGCGGATACTTATCATCATGGTGAGCAGTGCCGTGTACGCCTGCGTTATCACGGCTCGCCGAAAGACGGCCTGTTTATCAAGGCCAACAAATTCGGCGACCGCGCGGCGTTTGCCGACAACTGGCCGAACCGCGCCCACCACTGGTTCCCCGCTATAGATCATCCTTACGACAAAGCGACGGTCGAATTCTTCGTCACCGCGCCGGCGCGCTACGATGTGATTGCCAACGGCGCGCTCATCGAAACGGCGAACAATCAAGACGGCACGCGGCTGACGCACTGGCGCGAAGCCACGCCCATTCCGACTTACTGCATGGTGATTGGCGCGACCGAGTTTGCCATTATCAACGCCGGCGCGTGGAACGGCACGCGGCTGACTTATTACCTCTACCCGAAAGACCGCGCGAACGGTGTGAAAGACTTTGGCCGCGCCTTGCAGATGCTGGCGTTTTACGAAAACCTGATCGGTCCTTATCCGTTCGAGAAGCTGGCGCTGGTCGAATCTTCGACGCGCTTTGGCGGCATGGAGAATTCGAGCGCCATCTTCTTTGACGAGAAAGCCTTCAACGGCAGCGGCAAGCTGGAAACTACGGTCGCCCACGAAATCGCTCACCAGTGGTTTGGCGATTCAGTGACCGAAAGCGACTGGCACCACCTGTGGCTGAGCGAAGGCTTTGCGACCTACTTTGAAAAACTGTTCTTCGAGCATGCCGACGGGCGCGAGCGGTTCGTCCGCGAGATGCTCGACGACAAAGCGGCTTACCTGCAAGCCTACGGCGCGAACCCACGCCCGATTTATGATCCGAGCCTCACCGACCTGTTCGCGCTGTTGAATGCGAATAATTATCAGAAGGGCGGCTGGGTCTTGCACATGCTGCGGCACCTGATGGGCGATCAGAAATTCTTCGCAGGGGTACGCGATTACTACCGCGCTTATCGGGACCGCAATGCGCTGACCGCAGACTTTCAGAGCGCGATGGAGCGCGCCGCAGGCCGCGAGCTTGACTGGTTTTTCAAGCAATGGATCTACGGCGCGGGCTATCCGGTCTATGATGCGGCATGGCACTGGGACAATGGCGAGTTGCGGCTGCGCATCACGCAGAAGCAGGCGGCGCTTTTTCAGATGCCTGTGGATATCGAATTCGCCGCAGACAACAAAGCCCGGCGCGAAACCGTCGAAGTCAAGGATCGCGAGCAGACGCTTACATTCAAGCTTGACCGCAAGCCGCAGCGCGTCGTAATCGATCCCGACGAATGGCTGCTCAAGGTTGCGACATTGAAAGAAGAATAGGAGAGCAAAGGAAATGCGAGCTTCGTTAATGAGATTGCGAGTGATGCTGTTAGTCCTGTTTGCCTTGATGGTCACGGCGCCGTCGCTGGCGCAAGCCGTTGCGGCGCCCGAACGCACGCCGGATGTGGTGATCCGCGAGTTTTATAAGTGGTACGTTCACGCGCTCAATCAAGAAAAAAACCCGCTGACCGGCGAGCGCCCTATGATGCGCAAGTATGTAACGGCGCGCTTGATCACGGCGATTAACCGCATGGCGAAAGGGCCGGACGGGTTAGACGGCGATTACTTTATTGACGCCCAAGACTGGGACAAAGATTGGGAGAAGAATATCGCGGTGTCGAACGTCGTCGTCAATAATGCCATTGCGACGGCGAAGGTCGGGCTCACCGGCCCGCAGATGAGCCGCCACCTGCAACTGACGCTCAAGCAGGAAGCCGGCGGGTGGAAGATTGATCGCGTCAAAGGGCTGGATAATTAAAGCGATTTGCGAATCCGATTAGCTTTGCCACAAAGGCACCAGAACACAAAGATACACAAAGCACATAGTGATTCTTTGTGTCCTGGTGCCTTTGTGGCTATCTCTGAGGCCGGCTAGTAAGCCGAGCGGCAGCCTGGAATCAATCGCTGCCGAGCCGCCTCAGGCATTTCGCCAGCACCGTGCCGGTCACCGTGCGGCGGTAACGCTCGGTCGAGCGCAGGTCGGTGATGGGCAAGACTTCGCCGGCAATCGTCGCTTGCGCTCGCTTGATGAGGTCGGGCGAGATGGTCTGACCGGCGAGCAGGGCCTCGGTCCGGGGCGCGCGAATGACGGTCGGTGCGACGCTGCCGATGGCGATGCGAATCGCTTTGATCAGCCGCCCGCTTGCTTGGATGCGGGCTGCCATTACGACTTTCGAGATGGCCTGGGCGCGCCGCGTGCCGACTTTGAAGAAAAAATCGCGCTCGCCCGCCGTGAGCTTCGGCAGGCGCACGGCGACCAGCAGCTCATCTGCCGCCAGCACCGTCTGGCGATAGCCCGTGTAAAACCTATTGAACGCCACGCGCCGCCCGCCGCGAATACTGCCAATCTCCAGCTCGGCATCATA
The DNA here is from genome assembly GCA_045807765.1 of Blastocatellia bacterium. Lineage (GTDB taxonomy): Bacteria > Acidobacteriota > Blastocatellia > UBA7656 > UBA7656 > DATENM01. Next base: position 6,829 of record JBJMGU010000066.1, on the reverse strand, counting down.
AGCCGCCAGCACCGGTAAGCTATCGCCCGCCGGCGAGCCGTTGACGATGTTGCCGCCAAGCGTACCGCGATTTTGAATCTGTATCGCACCGATGGTGCGCGACGCCGCGACCAGTGATGGCGCAACCTCTTGAACCAGCGGTGAGCGGATCAATTCAGTGTAAGTCGTCAGCGCGCCGATGCGCAGGTTGTCGCCTTCGTCGCTGATGCCGCGCAATTCGCCGACGCGCCAGATGTCGAGAAAACTCGCCGCGGCGAGCTGCTGCGCGTTCATCAAGACCATCAAGTCAGTGCCCCCGGCGATCACCCGCACACGACTGCCTTGCTCGGCCAACACGGCGTAAGCCTCAGCGAGCGTTTCAACTGAATAAGCAGTCGGGGATTCAGTCATAGCAATCACGCAACCGGGCGACCGTCATTCCTGAACGTCTGTGTCCAGATCAACCATCAGCCGCACGTTGCCACAGGCGCTGCACACTTCGGCTTCGAGGAAGCGCTCTTCTTCAGTGTCGTCGAAGTAGACGGTGATCTCGCGGTCGGCAAACAGCGCCGCCCGGCGCATCATGCCACCGCAAATGCTGCACGGCTGATGTTCGACTGCCGCGCCATTTGCCGCGCTCGCATTTGCGTTATCGTCGCCCTCGTCGTCATCGGCTTCATCCGACTCGGTAAGCTGGCGCGCGTCGAGTTCTTCGCGAGCGAACTGAACGGCTTCGGCGCGATACTCGCGGCGATCTTTGCCGACCATGCGCCACAACTCGGCCTCGCTCATCCGCGCCACGCGCTCGCGAAGCTCTCGTAATTCGTCATCCATTCGCTCACCTCTTTGTTTTGGCGGCCTGTTCGATGGCATCAATGATTTTTACATAGCCGGTGCAGCGGCAGAGATTACCGGCAATGGCTTCTTTGATCTCGGCGCGCGTCGGGTTGGAACGCGCATCAAGCAGGGCGCGCGCCGCAATCAACATGCCGGGCGTGCAGATGCCGCACTGGGCGCCGCCGGTTTCGAGAAAAGCTTGCTGAAGCGGGTCGAAGCGACCATCGCGCGCCAACCCTTCAACCGTAATGATGCGTGTGCTTTGCAACTGGCAGATGGGGATGAGACATGAGTTGACGACTTCGCCGTCAACCAGAATCGAGCAAGCGCCGCACTCGCCTTCGCCGCAGCCTTCCTTGGTGCCTGTCAGCCGCAACGCTTCGCGCAGCACGTCAAGCGCGCGCCGCATCGGTGGCTCGTCCACCTCGCGCTCGCTGCCGTTGATGTGAAACGTGATTCTCATGCTTCTTCCAGCGCCGCCTGCAAACGTTCGGGAGTGATGGGGATTTCGCTGAGAAACGCGCCCGTCGCGTCAAAGACCGCCGCGGCGATGGCCGGAGCGCCGCCGTTCATTGGCAATTCGCCGACGCCTTTAGCGCCGAACGGGCCGTGCGGGTACTCCTTCTCAACGATGATCGTTTGCATCTCCGGCGCGTCGAGCGCGGTCGGGATGATGTAATTCGTCAGCCGGTTATTGACCACGCGGCCTTTGTCCCACACCACCTCTTCGAGCAAGCCATAGCCGACCGCTTGCAGTGTGCCGCCTTCGATCTGCCCGGCGGCAAGCACAGGGTTGATCGCTCGCCCGATGTCCTGCGCCGTCGTGATGTGGGTGACGGTGACTTCGCAGGTGTCCAGGTCGACTTCGACTTCGGCGACTTCAGCGCCCCAGGAATAGACCGGGTAAGCGTCGCCCGAATAGGTCTCGTCGTCCCAGTGGATACCCGGCGGGCTGGCATATTGCGCGTAAGCCACCAGCGTGCCGTGCTGCGCGACGTATTCGCGCACCATCTCGTCGTAGTCGGCTAACCATGTATCGCCCGCCATAAAGCGGCCCTTAATCAACGCGGCTTCTGCGGCGCCAAAGCGCTCGGCGACAAAGCGCGTCAGCTTCTCTTTCGCCTCGCGCGCCGCCAGTTGCACGACGCGACCGACGACCATCGTCGTGCGCGAAGCGACCGTCGGCCCGCTGTCGGGCACCTTCGAGGTGTCGGCCTCTTCAATCTCGACTTGATCGAAAGCCATACTGAGCTCGTCGGCGACGATCTGGCAGAAGATCGTCCGCACACCCTGGCCGATTTCAGTCGAGCCCGTAAGAATACGCGCGCCGCCATCACGAGTGATTTCGACGCCGGCCTTGGCTTTCATCCGTGCTTCGCCGCTGCCTGTGAAGCCCGCGCCGTGAAAGAAGAACGACAAGCCGACGCCGCGCCGCTTGTTGTCCGCAGGCGGGCTCACTGATTGCGACGCATCCTTCATTTGCTGATTGAAGGCGTGAGCCGCGGCCTGCTTCTCGTGATAGCCCGCGCTTTCAATCGCGGCATCGAGCACCTCACTCGCGCCGACGCTCACCGTCAGCCGCTGTCCCGTAGCGGTCACGCCGCCTTCGCCGAGCATGTTGATGCGACGCAGCTCAAGCGGCGCGATGCCGAGCGTCGCGGCGATCTTCTCCATGTGCATCTCGTAAGCGAAGGCGACCTGCGGCGCGCCGAAGCCGCGAAACGCGCCGTTGGGCGGCGTGTTGGTAGCGACGGCGCGCGCCGTGATGCGGACGTTGTCGCAAGCGTAAGGGCCAAGCGCGTGAATCGCGCCGCGCGACAAGACTACGGCGGTCAGCGTCACGTAAGCGCCGCCGTCCATCACAATGTCTATCTCGCTCGCGGTGAGCGTGCCGTCGCGGCGGACGCCTGTGCGATGGCGAATGATGCCGGGATGGCGCTTGGTGGTTGCGGCAATGTCTTCGGCGCGGTCATAGATGAGCTTCACGGGGCGGCCCGCCTTATGCGCCAGCAAGGCGGCGTGCGCGGCGATCACCGAAGGATATTCTTCCTTGCCGCCAAAGCCGCCGCCGGTTGTCGTCTGAATGACAATCGCTTGCTCATCGGCGAGATTGAACAACTGCTTGAGCGCCTTGTGAATATAGTAAGGACATTGCATCGAGCCCATGACCGTCATCGCGCCATTGTCAGGAATGGCGATCATGCCCTGCGGCTCGATGTAGAGCTGTTCCTGATGCGGCACGCGGTATTCACCTTCAACGATCAGATCGGCGCGCGCGAAGCCGCCATCGATGTCGCCACGCCCGATCAGGAAGCGCTTGAAGATGTTGTCAGGCGGGTAGAGTATCTCGCTGCCGGAAAGCGCCGCTTCGATAGTCAAGACCGGCGGCAGCTCATCATAGTCGATGCGAATGTGGCGCGCGGCGGCTTCGACTTCGGCTTTGCTACGGGCGGCGATCAGCAAGATGGGCTCGGCATGATGGCGGATCAAGGATTCGGCGAGCAGCGGCTGATCGTTCTCAATCAGCGCGACATAGTTGGCGCCGGGGATGTCGCGGTAATCGGCAATGACTGTGCGTGTCCAGTCGTAGCTTGGATCAAAGGTGATGGCTTTGATGTGCCCGCGGGCTACGCGGCTGCGAATCGTCTTGCCGTACATCATGTGATCGAGCGCAATGTCGTCTATGTAACGGGCCGCGCCCGTCACCTTCTCGACGCCCTCTTTGCGCAAGACATTTTGCCCGACTGCCATTCACAAGCCTCCAAAGATGCGCCCTAGTTTACGCGCCCGGCCTCACCCTGACAAGTCGGTGGTTGCAAAAGCCGCGCCCGCCGTGAAATGCTGCTTGCGAGCGATCAGCGATGAATGATGAGCGAGCGTGACGATATGAACATAACGGCTTATCTTGAGCGCATCAATTATCACGGCGCGACTGAGCCGAGCGCCGCAACCCTGCGCGATCTGCACCGCGCGCATCTGCTGGCGGTGCCGTTCGAGAATCTCGACATTCATCTCGGGCGCGAGATCGTGTTGGACGACGAGCGTTTGTATGCCAAGGTGGTCGAACGGCGGCGCGGCGGCTTCTGTTACGAATTGAATGGCGCGTTCGCGGCGCTGCTCAGCGAGCTAGGGTTCAACGTCAAGAAGCTAGCCGCAGGCGTCGGACGCGCCGATGGCAGCTTCGGCCCGCTGTTCGATCACATGGCGCTGCTGGTTGAGCTTGATGAGCCGTGGCTTGCCGATGTCGGCTTTGGCGAAGGCTTCCGCGAGCCGTTGCGCCTTGATGAAGAGAGCGAGCAGGCGCAGGCTTTTGGCTCGTACCGCGTTCGTCAAGACGGCGAGCATCACATACTTGAGCAGCGCGCCGGCGACCGCTGGCTGCCGGAGTATCGTTTCACGTTGCAGGCGTACGAGTACGGCGATTATCAGGAGATGTGTCGCTATCATCAGACCTCGCCGCGGTCGTCGTTCACGCAAAAGCGCACCTGCTCGCTGGCAACCGCGGACGGGCGGGTGACGTTGACGAACAACCGCTTGATTACCACCCGAGGCGGCCAGCGTCACGAGCGCGAGCTTGCGGACGAATTAGAGATAGCGGCGATTTTGCGCGAGCAGTTCGGCGTCGTGTTGTGAGACTTCTCAAGGCGGATGAGCCGGCCTTCGACTTCTGCCCATCAGGAGAATTTTATGGATGCAAAGCATGGCTTTTCGATCAGCAAGCCCATTTCGATTTGGAACAAACCGCTCAAGGGAATTACAAAGACTTTTTCAAGTCTTTAGGCAAAGCAACGATCAAAGGCGTGACGCTGAACTGGGGCGACGCCGCGAAAGAAGCGGTTGACGCGGTGTCGGCAATCGGCTTTGAAAAAGATTGCGGGCAGACCACCTGGCTGTTGATTACTCGCTCGATGATGCAGGCGATTTACGCGCTGGTCGAAGAGAATATCGGCTTGCTCAGGGTCGGGCCGCTCGGATCATATCTCGCAGCTCAGCGGGCCGATCTTTCGATGAAAGATGTTGAAAAGGTTGCGGAAAAACTCGACCTTTCGCTAGAAGAGAGAGAGCTTGTAATTGACGAAGACTTTTTCAGACGCCCCAGAGAATTGCCGGTTGTCGAAGCAATCAAAACGCCTTTTGCTCAGTGGCTCAGAGGGATTGGCTTCGGTGAAGCGGCGGCGGATTCCATCAGTGACCGGCTGCCTAGCTATTTCGTGTTCGCGCTGAATGACGAGTGGCGCAGGCGCTCGCTGGAATATGCTTGCTTGCAAGAGGCACTCGACACGCCGTTCACCAGGGCCGGCGAGGAAGAGCAAGGGTGGCTGCGTTATTCGGCGTGGCTGCAAAAGCAGGTTGACGAGCCGATGTTCTTCGAGGCGTTCAGCCTCCGGCAGGTTTACATTTCCTTGCGCGCCTTCTACCAGCAGCGGCCAGAGACAGGCAAAGAAGCAGAGCTTGAGCGGAAGATAGCGGGCGAAGATCAAAGCAAGCGAATAACCGTTGATTTAGCGGAAACGCTCGAAGCCTGGCTGAACAAGGCGGACGCCCGTGACGCCGTCCGTGTCATCAGCGGCGGGCCGGGATGCGGCAAGTCTTCTTTCACGAGGATGTTTGCCGCGCAGCAGGCGGCAAAGAATGACCGCCGCGTCATTTTTGTTCCCCTGCACCTGTTCGAGCCGACGGATGACTTGATTGACGCCATGCGGAACTTCGTCCGCTTTGACAAATACCTGCCGGCGAACCCGCTCGACCCGGAAGAAGGCGAGACGCGTCTGCTGGTGATCTTCGACGGCCTCGATGAATTATCTATGCAGGCTGATGTCTGGACACATTTGGAATTTGGCGAGTGGAATGAGTTATTCACTCTGTAGAGAATTGGGTTGTGAAAGCTCAAAACTCTACTCCAACTCGCCTGCTTGAGTATATCAACTTGATCTTTGACAACGCACACGGCCATCAACGTAACGCCATCTGTGACTTTGTCCTCGCCCTGCTCTCGACCCAAAATTGCTGTCAGGCGGCGCTAGCTCGCTTCTTCGATAACTTTGAAGCCGCCAGCAGGCGCCTGACCCGCCTTTTGCACAATCCACGTCTCAAGGTGGCTGAACTGGCCGGCCAAACCGCTCGCGTCTTGGTCGCGCAACTGCCGCTTGCAGGCACGATTCGTCTCAGCATTGACTGGACGATTGAGGATACTCAGCATCTGCTGGTGGCTTCCTTGTGCATCGGCTCGCGCGCCATGCCACTCTACTGGCAGGCTTATGAACAAGCCGCGCTCAAGAATCGTCGCAGTGACTATGAACGCGACTTCGTGCGCTTGCTGATTGGTGACGTGCTTGCGGGAATTGCCCGAAGCCGACTGCTGATGACCGCTGATCGTGCCTTTGCCGATGTTGTTTTAATGGATTTACTCAACGAATTGCGCGTCGCTTTCGTGATTCGCACGAAAGCTAACATCAAAGTCTATTACAACCAGCAATGGCAAAAGCTCAACCAACTGCGCCTGCCGCGCAACCAACGACGGCGCAGTCTCGGGCGGCTGCGTTATTGTCAGCGCGACGAGCGCCGGTTGTACATGACGCAGAGTCGCAAGCGCGACCGCCAAGGGAAATGGGGCATTTGGCATCTGGTCAGCAATCGCCAGATGAGTGCCGAGCAAACGACCTCGGAATACGCGCGGCGGTTTAGTTGCGAAGAAGGCTTCCGCGACGCCAAACGGCTGCTGGGTTTTGCCGAGGCGCGGATTGCCTGTTTGCAAGCCTGGACGCGAATGTTCCTGCTAGTGGTACTGGCCATGCTCGTGCTTTATGGTTTGGGCAGTTACTGGCTGCGCAACAAGCCAGCCTTCGAGCAGCAGATGCGCAAAGTCAGATCGCGGCGGCGAGGGCGGTCTGAATGTAGTCTGATTCGTGTCGTTGCCGAACTGATTGTCAAAGATCAAAGTGGCTGGGATGGTTTCGATCCTACAGCCAAACTCAACCTGACGCCTGTTTTATGAAATGTGTCCAGACATCAG
>JBJMGU010000065.1:0-51735 GCA_045807765.1 Blastocatellia bacterium | reverse complement strand
TTTCTTATTTTCGGCGCTCTTATTGCCATGCGTAATCGCGTTAATAACCGCTTCGTGGACGGCCAGCTCGATCCAACTGGCGTCGTCTTCATTGAAGCCCATCTTCGCCGTGACATTCTTGGTGACCGAAGCAACCAGATCGACGAATTCTAGTTTGCTGTCTATTGAAAGCTCGATGGTCTCGGTCATCGGCTAGCGGGTTGCCTTTCTTTCCAAACCTATTTATCGCAAACTTGTCGCGCATGAACTAACGCGAAGGGTAGTCACAAGGCGCGTCATTGTGTAACATGGCGGAACTTACCATGTCAAGATCAATGGGAATCAACGGCAGAGGCGCGATCCGCGGCGAGGTCACACTGCCGGGCGATAAATCGATTTCGCACCGCGTCGCCATGCTCGCGGGCATCGCCCAAGGCACCTCACATGTCCGCAACTTCGCGTCGAGCGCCGATTGTCACGCGACCCTCGATTGCCTGCGGCGGCTCGGCATCGAAGTGGATGTGAATGGCCGGGAAGTCGTCATTCACGGTCAGGGGCTGCGCGGCCTTGCGCCCGCCGAGACGCCGGCAACACTCGACGCGCAGAACTCCGGCTCGACCATCCGCATGATCAGTGGCATTCTCGCGGGTCAGCGTTTCACAACCTTGATTGATGGCGATGCGAGTCTGCGCCGCCGCCCGATGCGTCGCATCATCGAGCCGCTCACCTTGATGGGGGCACGCATCACGGCGCGTGACGAGAACTACGCGCCCTTGAGAATCATTGGCGGCGGCTTGCGGGCGATTGATTTCACGAGCGGCGTCGCCAGCGCCCAGATCAAGACCTGCGTATTGTTTGCGGGGCTCTATGCCGATGGCCGCACGACGTTTCGCGAGCCCTCCATGTCGCGCAACCACACCGAGCTGATGCTCAGAGAATTCGGCGCGGCTCTGGATCAAGACGATGACGGCAGCTTGAGCATTGAAGGGGGCACCGAGCTGCAAGCGGTAGAGTACCGCGTTCCCGGCGATCTATCTTCAGCAGCCTTCTTCTTTGCTGCGGCGAGCGCGCTTGCCGGGTCAGAGGTGACGGTCAGCGATGTGAGCCTGAATTCGACGCGCACAGGATTTCTCGCCGTACTGAAATACCTTGGCGCAGATGTTGAGCTTAGCAATGTGCGCAGCGAGCATGGCGAGCACATCGGCGATCTTCGCCTGACCGGCGGTCAGCTTAAAACAGAGTCTGAGGGCTTGGTACTTGACGGCGAGATCATCCCGCACATCATTGACGAGATACCGATTCTCGCCGTGCTCGCCACCCAGGTCGAAGGTCGCATCGAGGTGCGCGGCGCTCGCGAGCTGCGCATAAAAGAGAGCGACCGTATCCAGACGGTCGTCACCGGCATACGGGCGATGGGTGGCGTCATTGACGAGTTCGAAGACGGCTTTGCCGTAAATGGCCCGCAACAGTTGAGCGGCGCGCGAATCGAAACGGATGGCGATCACCGTATTGCGATGGCCTTCGCGATTGCCGGACTCATGGCCGAAGGCAAAACAGAAATCATCGATGCAGACTGCGCGGCGGTTTCTTTCCCTGAGTTTTATGACATCCTCGAATCGCTTGCCGGTGAAGGGCACATTTCTCGGTAGCGCAAGCTGATCGCTTGCGCCGAGCCAATGCACAAGCGATCAGCTTGCGCGACATGGGAACACGGGTTTGCAACCATCCTTGATTTTTCTCGTCGGCTTCATGGGCGCAGGCAAGACGACCGTCGGGCAAGCGCTTGCCGAAGCGCTTGGAAGGAGCTTTGCTGATCTTGATAAAGCGATTGAACGCTGCGAAGGTCAGACGATTCGAGAAATCTTTGAAACGCGTGGCGAGGTGGCGTTCCGGCTTCTTGAGCGCGAAGCCATCGCCGGTTGTCGCGGGATGAGCGAAGCGGTCATCGCCCTCGGCGGCGGCGCTTATGTAGCCGAAGCGAATCGGGCGCTGCTGCGTGAGATGGGTGTCACTGTCTGGCTCGATTGCCCGCTGGAAATTTGCTTGCATCGCATCAGCGGCGATGCTGCCCGACCGCTCCTGCGCAGCCGCGAAGAACTGGCCGAGCTGTTTGCCGAAAGGCGACAGGCGTATGCGCTGGCTGACTGGATTGTCGAAACCGGCGACCGTTCACCCACTGAGCTGGTTACTGAAATCATCACATTGCTCCGTTCAGGATGATTCCTTGCGGGCGAGATTCCTGTAAACCGATTCCATCTCTCGCCTATTCGACCTTTTCCAAAACACAGCGCGGCTCAACCAGAATCGTCTTGAAGGACGACAGGCGCACCAGTCCGGGCTTGGCGCGTGGCGGCTTGGTGACGAATTTGCGCTGCGTGTAATGGACAGCGACTTTGGCTTCGCGTTTGGCCTGCGAATAGAAGGCGGCGATCTCTGCGGCTTCACTGATGCTGCGCTGCGGCACCTCGATACGGGAAGGGTTACGAATGACGACATGCGAGCCGGGATAATCGGCAGCGTGCATCCAGATGTCTGTTGGACGGGCGACCCGAAATGTCAGCTCGTCGTTTTCACGGTCGCTCTTGCCGACCAGGACTTCGAAGCCATCGGTTGTGCGGAACCGCCGGCCCATTGCTGCGCCTTTCTTCTTCGCCTTCTTTTCAACCTCAGGTTTCGCTTTGCGTTTGATGCCCAGCGCGCGTTCTGCGGCGGCGCGAGTCTTACCAATCTGCTCAGCGGTCGCGCCTGTCTCAAGCGAGGTGAGCAATTGTTTCAAGGGCGCAAGGCGCGCCGCGAATTGCTGCTCACGATCATTGATTGCCGTGAGCGCCCGCTGCGCTTTTTGGTAGCGCGCGAAGTAACGGGCCGCCGTCTGTTGCAAAGGCTTATTCTCAGCGACTTCAATCTCAATCTCTGGCTGGTCGGGATCATAGAAATCAATCACGCGTGCGGTTGATCCGCTGACGCGCGCAGTCGCCAGGTTTGCCAATAATAGATCACCGAAGCGCTTCATCCGCTCAGGCGCTTCATAGCGAGCGCGGTCGTTGCGGATGGCCGCAAGCGTCGTCCCCTGCCGCTTGATGGCCTGCGTCAGCATCTGCCGCGTCTGGTTATATTCATTGCGCAGCTCGGCCTGGCGCTCGCGCAAGCTAGCGAATGCTTCGGCGGCCTCTGATAGTGTTGAGAATTCTTGACGTGCGAATCCTTCGGCCTGAGCCAGAGGGATGTGCGACAGCAAGAGATCGGTCTTGAGGTTGATCAAGCGGCTTTCGGATTCGGCAAGTGACAGGCGCGAATAGACAAGTGGCTGCGGCGCGCGTTCGAAAAGGTCTTCCAGAAGCGAGCGTATCGCAGTGACGGGCGTTGCCTTGTGGCAGCGAGCCGCGAATTCTCTCTTCAGTTGCGGCCCGAAGAGCGCCGCATTTGAAAACAACTTCCCTTCAATCTCAGCCTGTGTCATCGCTTCATGCAGATCACCGACAAGCGTCGCAGGATCGAAATCACCAGAATCATCGTCTAGCCTTTCACCGCTCGGTAATTCGCCGCGCTCATCCATCAAGGCCACCAGTCGGCCCTGAGAATTGAACAGGTAGGCGTTCGCCGAGCGGCCCGTCAGTGCCAGTACCAGTCGCACACGCTCGCGGTCTCCGCCTATATCAAATTTTTCAAGATCAAGATCAACGACGCGATCCAGGGGCGGCTTGCGGATGGCGACGATCTGCGCGCCCGCGACGTGCTTCCTTAGATGCGCTGCAAATGGTGATGAGCTGTTGGCGTCGGCGGCAGGTTGTTTGGGTGAGCGGCTTGAGAGAAAAAGCGCCGGATCAGTGCGGTCAAGAGAAACGAAAAGCGCCCGTTCCTCTGAAGGGCGCAACTCGAAGCGCAGCCTTGTGCCCGTGACCCAGACCCTGCCGAGGCTTCGCCCGCTCAACTGCTGACGTAGCTCGTTGACCAGCGCCGAGAGAAAGAAATTCTCCATAGCGCCATCATACTTGATTGGTTGTCTGCGCGGAATGATACCCGCAGCGCGAGCTCTGAGCCCGCGCTCCAGGACGTTGATTTCCTACAATGAATTTAGAAGTCGCTGATGACGCGCGTGCCGGCGATGTAGTCTTGCCAGCCTCGGCGTTGCGGAGTGAAGGCGCCCCACAGCAAGCCGATGCCTGCGGGCGCGGCGGCAATAAAGCAGCCGGCTGTACGGAGAATGGCGCGCGGCGCGCTCACCGGCTCAGCCGTCAGGTTGTCAACCAGACGCGTGTTCGTCAGCATCATCCCGAATGTCCGCCCGCAAAGCGATTGCGTCAGCGCCAGATAAAAGAAGCCGATCATCAGCGTGATGACGATACTGGCATAGCGCGTCTGCGACAGCCCGAAGTCACCATTGTACAGCCCGATCAGGGCAAGGAAGGGAAGCGCGCTCAGGGCGATGGCGCCCAGGTCAACCATGCCCATGAAGAGATGGATCAAGGGCGACAGTTTGGCATCGCGGTGCAACTCGGCGTTCAGCGCGCGATCCACCTTGCGGATTTCAGCTTCGAGATAATCGAGTGGCTCAATCTCGTCTATGGTGACGGCATTCGACAGGTCTTCGAAATCGAGATCATCGGCGCAGACCTTGTGGACAGGCTCGGCGACTAGATGGCTTTCGACTCTACGGACCGGAAGGGCGGCGGCGATTGGTTCCAGCGGTTGAGTGGTTCTGCCGACTTCGAGCGCGACGGATTTGGCGGCAACAGTGCGGCTCGCAGTGATGTCAAGCGCGGGCTTCGCGCGGCCTTCAATCGGTCTAGGCGTCATCTCTGGAATTGGCGAGTTGTTGTGAAGAATCTCAGCCGCCGGTTCAAGCGCGCGCGCTGTCGCCTGATTTTCAACCGTGTATGCGGGCCGGGCTGGCTTTGCTGGCTCGATCTTCGGCAGATATTCGCGGCGGGCGTTTTCGCTGGCGCGGCGGACGCGCGACAGGGCTTTTTCGACAATCGGGTTGGTGGTTGTGGCCGCAGTTGGTGCCTCTTCGATCTCCTTAGCAAAGCTTTCCATCCGTGTGTCGCGTTCAAGAAGAGCCGCCGTATCGCCAACTGCACGACGTGTGTTGCGACCATCAGTGTAGACCGGCGCGGCAGTCGGTTCTTCAACCCGCGCGGGTGAGGCGCTGGCCAGTGCGGGGTTGTTGCGGCGGGCGCGGATGGCGCGCACCTTCTCATTCAAATCCTGGCGCCATTGCGGTAGCGTCGTATCGGTGGAATCAGGCTCGGGCGTCAACCGCTGCTTGCGCGGGAATTCAATCAAGCGCGAGTCGCCTGAGCGCTGAGTGCGACGGCTCGATAACATTTTGCAACGCGGGCAGCGCGTCAAGGTATTTGGATAATTATGACCACATCCTTGGCAGTTCATTACGAATACACCTCGATTAATGAGCGATCGAGATAAGGGGGATCCTGGCGATTCGGCCCGGATACTAACAGATGTTTCCGAGGCAGGTCAACCAAAATGTTGCGCTAAACGGATTGCGCAGCACAAGATATAGCAGAAAAGGCGGGTGCGGCGCGGTCTCGCGGCGGCTAGCGGGTCAGCAGGAAAACAAAAAGCGTGAACCCCGGTTTGCCGAGGCTCACGCTTGAAAAGCAAAGATGGACGGTTGGAAAGGTTATTCTTTGGGCGCGGCGCGGCGTGTCGAGCCCCCCGGTGCTGCCGCGACGGTTTCTTCCGCCGCTGCCTCGCCGTTGCCGTTCAAGCCGAGGGCACTGCGCACTTCGGTCTCGATGCGGGCCTGCATCTCGGCGTCAGACTTCAACAGGTTCTTGACGTTCTCGCGGCCCTGGCCGAGCCGCTCGCCGTGAAAGCTGAACCACGCGCCGCTCTTTTCGACAATCTTGTGCTCGACGGCAAGGTCGAGCAGATCGCCTTCGTGCGAGATGCCCAGACCGTACATGATGTCGAATTCGGCTTCCTTAAACGGCGGCGCGACTTTGTTCTTGACGACTTTAACTTTGGTGCGGCTGCCGACCACCGTGTCGGCGTCCTTGATTTGTGTGGAGCGGCGGATTTCCAGTCGCAAGGACGAGTAGAATTTCAGCGCCCGCCCGCCGGTCGTCGTTTCCGGGTTGCCGAACATAACGCCGATCTTCTCGCGGATCTGATTGATGAAAATCAGACAGGTGTTCGAGCGCGCAACGACCGCCGTGAGCTTTCTGAGCGCTTGTGACATCAGGCGTGCTTGCAGACCGGGCAGCGAATCGCCCATATCGCCGTCCAGTTCGGCACGCGGCACCAGCGCCGCCACCGAATCGATGACCAACACGTCAACGCCGCCTGAGCGCACCAGCGCTTCGGTGATTTCCAGCGCCTGTTCGCCCGAATCCGGCTGCGAGATGAAAAGATCGTTGACCTGCACGCCGAGTCTCGCGGCATACTGGGCATCGAGCGCGTGCTCTGCGTCAATGTAAGCCGCAACGCCGCCGGCTTTCTGGGCTTGCGCGACGATGTGCAGGGCGAGCGTCGTCTTGCCGCCAGATTCCGGCCCGTAGATTTCGACAACGCGGCCACGCGGCACGCCGCCAATGCCGATGGCGGCGTCGAGACTGAGGCAGGAGGTGGAGATGGCCGGGATATCCACGACCTTCTTTTCGCCGAGCCGCATGATCGAGCCTTTGCCGAACTGCTTCTCGATACCGGCTATTGCCAGGTCAATCGCGCGATTGCGCTCATTGCGTTCATCTGCCATATCTATAGGTGATTCCTTTCTTTCTGAGGGTGAGTTTAGAAAGAAAATTATATCATAGAGGCGTGGCCCGCCCTAATTTTTTCTCCTCTGTGCGGACAGAAAAAAAGGCACCGGTTTCGCCGGTGCCTCTTGGCCCCTCAGGTTGTAATTGGCAAGCATCGTTGGGTGTGATGCTGAATTGTCTTTCTCTTGAGCAAGCCCCGTACCACTGAACCACTTACATTGGCAATCCGTGAAAAAGCCCAAAAACGGCCTGAAGTTCCACTGAAGCGCCCTTAGGGAATACCGCTCCGGGTATTTTCGTGTCGCTTAATTGTCTGCGCGTGAGACAAGAATTCCTCAACTTGTGGCATCCCGCGTAAATTCTGTGGCCGGTGATGGCCGAACATATCGCCATCCCGTCTGCGAGAGAGGAATAGGAAGCGCGGCCTGCTGATTTTAATCCGTACAAATGTTTCATTTTGGAGCATACACTCAGTTTCTAGGAAAGGTGAAAGGCGAATCGGCCTGCAAGATCACTAGAGCGGAGGCACAGGCGGCTAGATGTCAGGATTGTGGCCTCAGGCAACCCGTTGGCATATTGATTGCACAAAAGCATAGCGGGATCGCAAAGAAGCGGTCGCAAGACGTTCTTTACGGTTGAAAGCAGAGGTTGAGAGAGCCCGAAGTTCTTGAAACTTCACCGCAATCGCAGCGTTTAAGGGCTTGAATGTCCGGCCCTCTGGTGGAAGGGAACTGGGACAGAAGAGCTAAGGATGTGACCAAAGGAACGTTGGGTTGTTATGCAACCGAAGAGGGTAGAAAAAAATGAAAAGGAATTTAGCAACAAGAAGTTTACACACGCGCAACCGATTGGCTCAACCGCGTCAGCCGGTGCTGTCTGATCCGAATGAGCTGAAAAGCCTGATCCGTGATGGTCTGGTGTCCATGAACATGGCCGAGCGCGAGGCATTCATTCAAACGCTTGAGACCGAGATGCGCCGCACCAGCCTGAATATGCGGGCGTATCTGGTGCCGCTCGGCATCCCCGGGCGCAGCCCCGAGGACCTGACGCCAACCGAGGTCGGTCACTTGATCCGTTTCCTGAAGATCAACGTGCCGGCGGCCATGCCCGCCGTCGAAAAAGCGATGTCGCGCTTCAGCGTCTTTGCCGAAAAGGCTCAGCAGACGCACGACCGGCTCGCCGCCTAGTGCTATCAGGCAACCACGAGTTTTTCCGCCGAAGCCCGCGCTGTCAAACTGAAGCGCGGGCTTCGTGCATTCGGCAGGCGTTTTGAAACCACACGGCGCTGCACCGTCTCCGTCCAGCGTCGTGTGGTTTCATGGAGCCGATGACAGCCCTGGCCATTCCGCTTTCGAAAGCTCGTCGCCTTCCTGTAGAATGCAGCTCGACGCGAATTCATCAGTCTGCGATTCCCTGACGCAGGGCATCTTTCTCGTGGTCTTGCGAATGAAAAATCGTCTTCATATTACCAGTCCATTAGCGTTAGCCGTGTTGCTCGGAGGAACTGCCCTGGCGCAACAGAACAGCCTGCCGACGCCTGACACGCCAAAGGCCGGAACGACGCCCGCGGCTCAGCGCGCCGAGGCGTTGATTAAATCGCTTGAAACCGGGACGCCCGAATCCGCAGAGAAGATCAAGCAGAGCCTCGGTGACGAGAACTGGTTTGTCCGCGGCACCGCAGCTAGAGCCGTCGCGCAACTGAGCGGAACGGTGACCCCACAAACCGTTCTTCCTTTGCTCCAGGATGCCAACTGGTATGTGCGCGAATCGGCGCTGACGGCGCTCGGCGCGATGAAGATGCCGGTGGATGCGGCCCTGCTTGAGCCGATGATTGCTTCGCCTGATCCGTACACGCGGGCGCGGGCGGCGCGGGCGCTCGGCGCGACGAATGGCGCGTCGGCAGTTGATTCTTTGCTCCGCTTGCTCAAAGACGACGACCCTTACGTCAAACGAACGGCAGTTACGGCGCTCGGGGAATTGAAAGCCGAAAAAGCCGGCGATGCGCTCACGGCGCTGCTTCAGGACGAATCGCCCAGCCTGCGCAAAGCAGCAGCCGTGGCCGTGGGGAAGATCGGCTACAAGACCGCCGGGACAGCCATCGCGGCGGCGCCAAGAACATCGGAGGATTGGGAGTATGCGGCGGCGCTCTATCGTCTTGGCCACTACGAGGCCCTCGATGCGGTTATGGTTGCCCTGCGTAGCCCCTATGCAGATGTGCGGCTTGCGGCGCTGCGCGACCTGCTCGAATTTGCCGACAATCTGAGTCTGCCGGCCCTTGTCGAACTAGCCACGCCACCGCCAGCCAGTTCCACATCCGCGAAATCAAACGCCAACGAATCATTCCTCTTCCGTCTGCTGATCGCCGAGGGGTTGGCGCGCTTCAACGGCTCGGAAGCCCGCGCCGCACTCATCAAGCTGATTAAAGATACTGCGCCGCGCATCCGCTCGGCGTCGGTTGTGTCGCTGACGAAGATGAGCAAGGCGAATCCCAGGGACGACGCGACCATCGATGCGCTGATCGCCGCATTACGGCGAGAAAAATTGCCACCCGTGCAGGCGACGATCATTGAATCGCTGGCATCGTTCGACCGGGCACGAGTCGCCAACCTGCTTTTACAAACCAGAGCCGCCGACGGTAAGTTGAGCGAGCCCGTATTGCACGCCCTCAGTGCGGTGAACGTGACGGCGGATTCGCTGATCGATCAATTGCGGAACGGCGAAGCGGCTTCGCGCTCGTTAGCCGCAGAGCGCTTGGCGATGCTCGACGATCCGCAAGCCGTGCCCCCGTTGATCGAAGCCCTGGCGACTGCCAAAGACATGCCGGTGCGCAGCAGCGCGGCGACCGCGCTTGGCTTATTGAAAGACCGCCGCGGTGTGGACGCGCTCGTCACGGCGACGAGTTCGCCCGACAGGGAAGTGCGGCTGGCGGCAGTCATCTCGCTCGGACTGATTGCCGATCACACCTCGTCAGAAGCGTTGCTTGCATCGGCAAAAGATGCGGATCAAAGAGTGCGAGAGGCGGCGCTGGTGTCGCTGGCGGCACTTGGCATTTCGGTCGAGCGTTTGAGCACAGACATCACCAATCCGAACTGGCAGACCCGCTTGGCTGCTATCACGATGCTGGCGCGGCTCGGCGATGCGAAGTCGACGCCACTGCTCGTTTCGGCTTTGAAAGATTCGGACATCCGCGTTCGTGTTGAAGCCGCACGCACGATTGGCGTGATGGGCGATCAACGAGGGCTTGAGGCGCTGGTCAGCGCGCTCACGGATGCGAGCGCCGAAGTCCGCATCGAGGCGACCTATGCGCTCGGTCGCTTGAAAGACGGGCGCGCCATCGCGCCGCTCAGCGGCTTGCTGAACGACCGCGATGCCCGCGTCAGCCTGGCGGCGGCAGAATCGCTCGTACGCATGCAGGATGCGCGAGCCGTCCGCGTCCTGGTTGGCTCGCTTACGGACAGCGACTGGCATGTGCGGGCGCGTGCGGCGCAGGTGCTGGCGCGGGTCTCTGCCGACACACCCATAGAAGAGGCGACGGCGCAGTTGGCAAGGGCGGTCACTGACAAAGATCCAATCGTTCGTTATTACGCCGCCGAGGCGTTGACCGGCATCGGCGCGCGAGCGGTGCCGCCGCTCATCGAAGTGTTGCGAACGCCCCGCGATCAAGACCGTGAGCGCGCCGCTCGCGTCCTCTGGCGCATCGGCAAGCCGGCGGTTGAACCGCTGGTGGCCTTCATTCAAGACCGCAGCTTAACGGCAGAGATGCGCGCCGTCGCGGCGCACGCACTTGGCGTGATTGGCGATGGGCGGGCGACGAAAGCCTTGATTCAGCTCTTGCGTGACGAGCGCTATTTCGTGCGCGAACAGGCGGCTTTCGCGCTCGGCCAGATGGGCGACGGCGCGGTTGAGCCGATCATCGAAATGGCAAATGCCGCGCCGCCGACGATCCGCGAAGCCGCCATCGAGGCGCTCGGCAGCTTCAACTCGCCGCGCGTCATTGAGCGCATCAATCAGGCGACTACGGATGCCAACGCCGGCGTCCGCATGGCGGCGGTGAAGGCATTGGGCCACACCGGCAGCGAGCGCGCCGTCGCGCCGTTGTTGACGATGCTGCGTGATGAATCGAGCGCCATGCGCGCTCAGGCCGCTGCTTCGTTGGCGCGCCTGGGGGATGCTGCGCTGCCGAGCTTGATTGCAGCGCTCAGGGATGGCCGCCCGTCTGTGCGCCAGCTTGCTGCCGAAGCGCTCGGCGACATCGGTTCGAAGCAGGCGGTCGGCGGGCTGCTCGATCTGGTGGCAAACGATCTATCGGGAGCGCGGCCCGAAGCCATCGAAGCGCTTGGCAAGATCGGCGATGCGTCGGCCATCGCGCCGATTCTGGCGGCGATGCGCGGCGGTTCGGTCGCCGTCCGCAAGCGCAGCGTCGCAGCGCTGGCGCATTTTCGCGATGCCCGCGCCGTTGATGCCCTGGTCGCCTCGCTTACTGACCGCGACGAAGAAGTGCGGCAGGCCGCCGCCGCAGGGCTCGCAGACATTGGTGACGCGCGCGTCCTTGCGCCGCTTGAACGGCTCGCCGATTCGGACCCGAGCAGTGATGTGCGCGATGCCGCCTTGCAGGCTGTTCAACGCCTTCGCGCTCAGAGCAGCGCGCCGCGCGACAAAGCTGCGACGCCGAAACCGCCCCGCCTGTAAAGGCAATTTGCAATTCGAGGTGAACGAACGAGAGGCATGAAAAAAACGATTACAGTTCTGATCGCTGGTTTAATCGCGGCCACGCTC
Organism: Blastocatellia bacterium; assembly: GCA_045807765.1. Taxonomy (GTDB): domain Bacteria; phylum Acidobacteriota; class Blastocatellia; order UBA7656; family UBA7656; genus DATENM01. Next base: position 40,255 of record JBJMGU010000065.1, on the reverse strand, counting down.
GCAGGCTGTGCGCAGCCGGCAAGCGATTCCAGTAGCGCAGCAAAGAATATCGCTGCACCGGCAACCAACAGCAACGCTCAGACAGTCGCCGCCGAATCCGTAAACCGGAATAGCAACGCCGCCAACGCCAATCATGCAGAGGCTTCCCCCGCGACGCCGGCCAATTCAAACAGCAACTCCAATCAGTCGAGTCCCGGCGCTGCGACCGGCCCCCCCGATCCGTCGAAGCTGGTCGGCACCTACGTCATGAATCAAATTCAAAAAGGCGGCATCTCGACCCTGATCACCCAGGCGAAGATTGAATATGTCTTCAACGCCAATGGCCGCTACAGTCGCGCCGCCAGCGTCAAAGGCAAGACCATCAACACCGAATCGGGCGAGTTTCATCTGGATGGCGACAAGCTGACCTTCAAGATCGTTTTGTCGGGCAAGAGCATCAATAAAAAACCGATTGAAAAAAACTACACCGTCGGGATGTCGCCCGATGGGCGCGAAGTGCGGCTGACGTCCAAGACTGGCGAGGTGGCGTTGCTCGTCCGCACGCCATAAGTCGGAAGCTCGGCTTGAATGCATAGATGGTGGCTTCTGCAACTGACAATCTGCGCGGCCCTGGCGCTCTGTTCCGCCGCCTGTCGCAAAGCCAACCCGCAGACTTATGAAGACGGCTTGCGCGGTCACAATGCTGAATCGGTCGAAGATTCGGGCCGCCGCCTGAGTGGCGACTTCATTGTTCAATCAATGGCCGATGAGTATGGTGCTGACTCGATGCAAGCCGCAACGCGCTGGACGTTCAGTTTTAAGGAGGATGGCGGGTTTCGCAGCGAGCGCCAAGGCCGCGGCCCGACGCGCATCGAAGAAGGCAGTTACTTGATTAGCGCGCAGGGCGAGCTTGTCCTCTACATTGAAACCGTGGCCGGTGAAGCGCTCGCGGGCGCGCGTCAGGAACGCTACCGGATCGAAGCCGAAAGCGATGAACAACTGAAGCTTCGACGCAACGGCTCGACGACAATGGTACTTCATAAGAAATAGGGCCAATGCCTGACAGTCCGATGAGGGCGCAGGCTGGTATAGATTCAGGTGGCGGTCGGTTTTGCAGAGGCGATAACCGGCGTCTGTGTCCGCAACAAATCTTTTACAATTAGCGACGCCGAGAGTTTGATTTGGACTTTTCGGGCCTGAGCGATTGGGTTATTATTGGCGTAGCCGTCAGTCACCTCATCCGAGGTCTTGCAAGTGGCGAGAGCCTGCGGCTCTCAGGAAGTTTTGCAGAGAGGGGTTATCGCAATGCGCGCCTATGATGGTATAAAGGCGGAGCGCGGGCGCGAGGTCACACTTGAGACGCCCGATTTTCTGGAGCAGGCCCGTCAGCTATTATCCAGGAGCATTCCGGTAGAACTGCGAATGAGCGGCAGCAGCATGAGCCCGGCCATCGAAGATGGCGACGTGGTGACGGTTGAGCCGATCAACAGCGACCCCGTGCGCCAGGGCGACATCGTGCTGTATCAGAGCCGCTACGACACTGCCGTCATCCACCGCATCGTGCGCATGGATCGTTCGTCGCCGGAAAAATTCATCCTGACGCGCGGCGACTCGGCGAGCCAGAGCGACCTTCCAATCCCTCTACACCGCATTCTGGGCCGCGTTCGCCTGGTCGAGCGCGCCGGCGAGCGCATCAAGGTGGCGCGCCCGCGCCGCACCTTCCTGCGTGTGATGTTCGGCTGGTTTGAGAAGCTGAAATTCTGGTAAGCGCTTCAGCCGTGTGACCCCAGGCGGCCTGTAACCAGCAAGCCAATCAATAACAACCCAAGCGCGATTCGGTAGCCAACGAACAGATAGGTCGTGTGCTTTTTCAGGTAACTCAGCAAAAAGGCGATTGAAAGATAACCAACCACGCCTGAAACAATCGTGGCGACAATGAGACTGGTCCACCCGGTATTGACCGAATGCAGGGCTTTCGGAAGCTCTAGCAGTCCACTCGCGGCAATGGCGGGGATCGATAAGAGAAACGAGAAACGCGCCGCTGCCTCGCGTTCCATCCCCGCAAACAGGCCGCCGCAGATGGTCGAGCCGGACCGCGAGAATCCGGGAATCAGCGCGAAGACTTGGGCGACGCCGACGGTGATAGCATCGCTGGCTTTGATCGTCTTCAGGTTGCGTTGCTGTTTGCCGACGATTTCAGCAATGATCAGCAGGATCGCGACACACAGCACCCCGAAAGCGATAACCCGCAGGTCTTTGGTAAACGGGCCTTCAATGATCCGCTTGAGAGCAAGGCCGATGACGGCGACCGGCAGCGTGCCAATGATGACCAGCCAGCCGAGCCATGCGTTTTGCTTGTCGGTTTGCGTGATGGGGTGCTTCTTGAGAATGCCGAGATTGGCGGTGATGAAGCCGCGAATGATGGCGATGATGTCGCCGAGAAAATAGAGAATGACGGCGATGAGCGTGCCGAGTTGAATGACGGCGATGAAGGCCGTCCACTCCTGATCGCTCTTGATGTCGCCGAGCAAGTGGCCGGCGATGGTCAGGTGCGCGGTGCTGCTGATGGGGATGAATTCGGTGAGGCCCTGAATTAGCCCGAAGATGATGGCGTGCAGGATCGACATGCGCTAGATTTTCCCTTCGCTGCTAGAATCAACCGACGAGTGAGTGTAGAGATTGTGCCGCGCGACTGTCAACGCAAGCGGCAAGAGAGCCGCTTTGAGAGGAACCACACGTAATGAGTAAAGAGCGCAATAGCGGGCTGAAGCTGTTCCTGGAAATGTGGTTGCTGATTGCGTTATTGGCGGCATTTAATTTCTATATGTACTATGACGGTGGGCAAAAGAAGTTCCTGGTCATGGGCATCGGCACGGCGGTGGCGTTCGTCGGTTTCGGCTTGTTCTACGTCATTTACGTGCGTCGAGGCGAAAGGTAAGTTGACAGCCTCAAGAGCGGTTGTTTATATTGTCGTTTTGGCTTTGACACTAGAAAGCAACCGAAAGTGGCCAGGTAGCTCAGCTGGTAGAGCAGCGGACTGAAAATCCGCGTGTCGGCAGTTCGATTCTGTCCCTGGCCACCATTTCTATTCAATGATCGACAGCCATCAGGATGATGGCTTGCTTTTCGGCCCATCGCCTTTTACGCGCCAAACCTTCCAGTTATGACAATGAGAGAAAACCTTCATGATCGATGTTCTGTACTTGGCCTTTTTCCCTTTAATCATCTGTGACGCGAAGGTTTCTTGCGGATGTGGTGTAGTATTTAAGATGCTATGAGTCTGCGCGAGCCGAAAGCATACATCACCGTAGATGAGTATCTTGCCAGCGAGCGGGATAATGCTGTGCGCCACGAGTTCGTGCAGGGACAGGTCTATGCGATGGCGGGCGCAAGCGACCGGCATAATCGCATTGCGCTGAATCTCGCTTCGCGCTTCAACGACCAGTTAACAGATGACGGCTGCGAAACCTTCATGGCGGATATGAAGGTCAAAGTCGCGGAAGAGTTGTACTACTACCCGGATGTCGTGACTTGCGACCCGCCGAGCAGCGATCCGTATTTTCGCACGCAACCGCGCTTGATTGTCGAAGTGCTCTCTCCCTCTACCGCGCGGATAGACCGCCACGAAAAACTGATGGCCTATCGCAGTCTGTCCAGCCTGCAAGAGTACGTGATGGTGATGCAGGACGATGTGCTGGTTGAAATTCACAGGCGGCAAGAGGACGGTCAGTGGAAGGTTGAAATCTTAAGTCAGCCAGCAGAGGTCGTCCATTTCGCGTCGGTCAACATCAGCCTGACGGTCGCCGACATCTATCGCAACGTGCGATGGGAGAGCGACCACCAATGAAGTCTTTCACGTATCGCTGCCTTGCGGGGTAGGCCGGTTTCACACTTTGGCGATTCGTCTTGCGATGCTGGCGACGACGGCGAGCAGCTCCGATGGCTCAACAGGCTTCGCGATGTGTGTGTCATAGCCTGCCGCAAGCGCGCGCATGCGGTCTTCGGTTCTCGCGTGCGCCGTGAGCGCAGCAGCGGCGATGCGGCCGGCCCCGTCCACGTAAGATCGTACTTTGCGGATGAGCGAATAGCCGTCTTCGCCCGGCATCTCGATGTCGCTCACCATGACATCCGCTTTGAAGGTTTCGAGCATCGCCAGGGCTTCGCTCGCAGAGGCCACGGCGCTGACCTCCGCGCCGCTATGCGTTAGCACAGTAGCCACCAACTCGCGCGCGTCCGTGTCGTCGTCAACCACCAGCACACGCAAGCCGTGCAGTGAAATCTGCGGATCGAACAAGGATTCGCTCGACTCTGCCAGCCGCTCGACCTCGACCTCACTCCTGATCATTCGCTGCTCCTGCTTGATCGCCAGCGGCAAGGTGATCTCAAACGTCGCCCCCTGGCCCTCGCCTGCGCTCGTGGCGCCAACCGTGCCGCCGTGCAGCTCGATGAGATGCCGGACAATCGCCAGCCCTAAACCGAGACCGCCGTGCTTGCGCGTAAGCGAGCTGTCGGCCTGCGAGAAGCGGTCGAAGAGGTAAGGCATGAAGTCGGCGCTGATACCGCGCCCGGTGTCGGTCACGCTAATTCTGGCTTCTGTGCCAACACGGTCCAGATTCACGCAGACATGGCCGCCGGACGGCGTGAATTTGATGGCATTCGACATCAAGTTCCAAACAACCTGTTGTAAGCGGTCGGGGTCGCCTGAAACCGGGCCGGCTTCGTAATCCAGCCTCATTTCGAGCTGGATGTTTTTGGCGTGCGCCGCCGGACGCACCGCGTCGGCAGCCGCTTCGATGATCGAAGACAGACCGATGGGACGGGCATCGAGCCGCAGCTTGCCGGTGATAATGCGCGACACGTCGAGCAGGTCTTCAATGATCTGCGCCTGCGCTCTGGCATTGCGATCAATCGTTTCAAGCGCCCGCGCCTGCATCTCGCCGTCAAGCTTTCCCGAGTGCAGGATGCGCGCCCAACCGAGAATAGCGTTCAAGGGCGTGCGGACCTCGTGCGACACGGTGGCTAGGAACTGGTCTTTAGCGCGGTTGGCGGTTTCGGCATCGGCACGCGCCGCGCGCTCGCGCGTCAGCAATTGCTCGCGCTCCTTCTCAGCCTGTTTTTGCTCAGTGATGTCGCGGGCGATCTTAGAAGCCGCGATGATCCTGCCGGTGCTGTCTTTGATAGGCGAGATCGTCACTGAAATATTAATCTTCCGCCCATCCTTAGTCCTGCGAATCGTTTCGTAATGGTCTATGCGCTCGCCGCGACGAATGCGGCTGAGAATCTGCGGCTCCTCGTCCTGCCGATCCTCTGGAATCAGCATCGCGATATTGCGGCCAACCGCTTCGTCGGCAGGATAACCGAATATTCGCTCGGCTCCCTTGTTCCAGCTAAGAATTGTGCCGTCGAGCGCCTTGCTGACGATGGCGTCATCCGAAGATTCGACAATCGCGGCCAGGTGCAAGCTCGCCTGCTCGCGGCGACGCAATGCTTCCTCTGATTGCTTCTGCTCGATGGCAAAGGCGACATGGCTCGCCACGGTCTGGGCTAACTGCCCCTCGGCTTCGGTGAACTCGTGCGGCGCGTCGTAATAGACCATGAGCTTGCCGAGCAGGTGGGATTGGTAGACCAGCGGGATGAAAGCCAGGGCGTGAATGCCTTCGCGCAGGACGGTTTCGCGCAGCGCGCCGAGCGACAGGGTTTCCTCGACGTCGGCGACAAAGATTGGCTGCGGATTGCGCGTTTCGCGTGACCAGGGCGAGTGGCCTTCGACGGCCTTACGGTACTCATCCGAAAGACCGCGCCAGCCCTTAAAGCGCATCACCCCATCCGAGTCGAACAGCAGGATCGAAGCCTTGTTGATCTTCAAGATGCGCTGAAGCCCATCGAGCGCCTCGGCGTAAACCTCATCGAGCGCCTCGGCGCGGCTGACAGCGGCGCTGAGATGGTAGATGGTCTGCAACTGCTCAATGCGGTCGCGTAACTGCTGCTCGACCTGCTTGCGCTCTTCAATGTTTCGCTTGATGCCGACGAAGCAAATCGGCTTGCCAGCGTCATCGTTCACCGCAAAGGCGGAAAGCTCGACGGAGATCGGCTTGCCGTCTTTCGGGCGGCTCATCAGCTCGCCGCGAAACGTGCCGGTGGCGGCCAATTCCTGGGCGATGCGGACGAAGGCTTCGTCGCCGAAATGAATGGCCGGAGACTTTCCCGACAACTCCTCGTCCGTGTAGCCGAGCAGGGTCTGATGCGCGCGGTTTTGCAGTAGATAATTTCCCTCCGCATCGATGATGGCGATGCCGTCAATCGAATTGGCAAAGATCGCTTCATAGAAGGCAAATCGCTGATCAGGCAGGATGCGGTCAGTTTTCATTGTTTCAGGTTCCGGCTCGGCAGTAGAGCTACGGTCGGGGCCGATTAATCCCTTTGTTCGCATAAACTATTCCCATGACTTGGTATGGTAGAGCGCGCTTTGCGAGCAGTCCTGCTGAAGTAAGATGGTATTCAGCGCGGCGGCCATTGGAATCGCAATGACCCCGGCTCAGCCGCGGGAGGCAATATCCACACTTGCAACTTTATAACACCCGGTTGGTTATTACAATCTTTTTAAGTCGCTTGAGTAAACGGGTTGAAGCCGCCACAGCCAGCGCGACGAGCGACAGGGAGCCGCCGCGCAGACCGTAGGAGATAGGAGGAGTAGAGGAGCAGCGAGGGGAACCGAAAAGACCACGTGACCCCACAGCAACCGCTTCGGCCTGCCGGCTCGTCTGCTCCTCCACCCCTCTGCTCCTCTCTCAACTTTAAGGTGCGGCTACTTGTTTTTGTTCGCCGCCGCGCTGTTGCGATTCGCGTTGGCGTTGCCGTTGGTGTTGGCGTCGTGGTGATCCACAGCGCCGGTTTCGTCCGTCACGCGGAACTTGCGCTCGGTGTGGTTATAGTCCGTGTTGCCGACCTTGAACGGCACCGGCTGGTTATTCTTGTCTAACAACTCAAGCACCACCGTATGCTCGCCCACAGGCACGTCGGCCCACTTCCACCATACTGGCTCCCAACGGGTCAGCACGGCTGTTTTCTTGCCGTCGACCGTGTAACGCACCTTATAGCCATTTTCGCCGAGCGTCGCGTTGGTGACGTAGAAGTCGAGCATCAAGCCGCGCGGGTCATCATTGATCTTGTAATCACCCTTCGGGCGCGAGTAGGTCAGCAGGGGCGCTTTCTTATCAACGTTGGTCGCGGTCGCGCTGCCGTTGTTGAAGACGATGAAATCGAAATCGGCGGCATCCTCCTGCTTGATCGATTCGTGCCACTCGCGGCTCGGGAAGGCCCGCAAGGTGTGTGTGCCTGGCGCGAGGTTCTTGAATTTGTCGGGCGAAAAAGGCGCACTCGGATTGTAATCGGCTTCATAGGGCTCGTTGTCGAGAATGACGTGGATATGCTGGCCCTTTTTGCGCGCCGGGTCTTGATAGATCGGGTAGCCGGTGATCGTGAAGGTCGGAGCAACCGTGTCACCGCTCGCCGAGCTGCCGTCTGCCGGCGCGGTGAACTTCAGCGACACATTCCCCGTCGGCCCGGCTTTCATGAAGCCCGGCGCGTCGGCGGCTGTCGCATCGGCGGGAAGCCCCGCCGGTTGTCCGGCTGCCGGGGCGCTGCTGTTGCTGTTTGCCGTGTTGCTGTTGTTAGTTGCCGGCTCGCAGCTCGTGGCGACGAGCGCCAGCGCCAGCATTCCTGTGATGGCCATTGCCTGGAACGAAAGTCGTATTCTCATTTGCAAACCTCCCTGGGGTTTAGTTTTCGAGGACGGATGCATCTGTGTGATTCATTACCAGCGCGCGCCGGTCATTGGCGCGTTGTTACCGCAAGCGGCGCTGCCGGTCTTACCACTCGATAGGCGTCGGCAGCATTGGCACGCCGAGATGCGGGCCGGGGTTGTTGAGCGTCGTGCGCAGCGCCAGCGCGAGCGCCGGGCGCGTCTCTTCAGGCGTGATGATGGCGTCTACGAAACCGCGCGCCGCGGCGAACCTGGCGTCAAGCTCGGCGTCATAGCGGGCGCGAACCCGATCCATCTCAGCGATCATCTTTTCATCCGGCTGGCGGCCTTCGCGCTGAAGCCTTTCAAGCTCGGCGCTGAATAACGCCATCACTGCCGACTCGCCTTCCATCACGCCCATGCGCCCGGTCGGCCATGTGAAGATGAAATCGGGATCGAATCCCTGGCCGGCCATCGCATAGTAGCCCGCGCCCGATGCGTGATTGAGTGTGAGGACGAGCTTTGGCACAGTCGCCGTCGCCATCGCTTCAACGAAGCGCGCGCCGGCGCGAATAATCCCTGAATGCTCGGCGTCTGTGCCGACCATAAAGCCCGACACGTCTTGCAAGAAGAGCAGCGGCGTTTGATGCCGCGTGCAGGTCTCGATGAAGTAAGCGACCTTTTCCGCAGAGTCTGTGTAGATGATGCCGCCGAACTTTGGCGGGCGGCCCGCCGCGCCGCGCAGCAATCCGCGCTGGTTGGCGATGACGCCGACCGGTATGCCTTCGATGTGCGCCAAGCCGCAGAGCATCTCTTTCGCGTAGTCGGCCTGAAACTCATCAAGCTCGCCGCCGTCCAGCAGACAGCCGAGTACGTCGCGCATATCGTATGCGCCGCGGTGATTCGCGGGCATGATGTCATAGATGTCAGCAACGGGCCGCGCCGGCTCGCGCGGCTCGATCAGCTTAACGCGCACGGCGGGCGCCAGCGGCAGCTCTGTGACCGCCTCGCGCAGCTTGAGAACGCATTCGCTATCGTCTTTGGCGCGGTAATGCGCGACCCCGGAAATCTCGTTGTGTGTGCGAGCCCCGCCGAGCGTTTCGCTATCAACCGACTGGCCGACCGCGCCTTTCACAAGGTTCGGCCCACCCAGCCCCATAAATGAAGTGCCCTCGACCATGATGATGAGATCACTCAGGGCAGGCAGGTAAGCGCCGCCCGCAACGCACGGCCCCATGACGGCGGCGAGCTGCGGCACTTTCAGATAGCGGCGCATTATCGAGTTATAAAAAAAGATTCTGCCGCCGCCGTACTGGCCGGGAAAGACGCCGCTCTGATACGGCAGGTTGACCCCGGCTGAATCTACAAGGTAGACAATCGGCACGCGACAACGCATGGCGATTTCCTGTAGGCGTAGAACCTTGCGCACGGTCTCTGGCCACCACGAGCCGGCCTTGACAGTGGCATCGTTGGCGACAACGACGGCTTCGCGCCCGCTGATGCGCCCGATGCCTGTGACGACACCGGCGGCGGGTGCCTGGCCTTCATATTGATCGTATGCGATCAAAAGACCGGTCTCTTGAAAGTAAGCGTCTTCGTCGAACAGCAGCTTGATGCGCTCGCGAGCCGTGAGCTTGCCCTTCTTATGCTCGCGGGCGATGCGGTCTGGGCCGCCGCCCAGGCGCAGCTTGGCTGCGAGCGTTTTGAGTTCATTGACCAGACGTTGAAAGTGCTCGCGGTTGGCAGTGGCGGTCGAAGTTTCCATAGCGCGAAGTCAGAAAGGGAAATACGAAAGCCAAGCATAGCAACCGCCTCTGAGCGTGACAAGGAGATGACGCGCGCGCTTTGTTCAAATCGTCATTCGTCATTCATCGGTTCTGCTGTAGAATGTGGAGTATGATCATTGGCATCAGCGGCGGCACCGGTTCCGGTAAGACGACCGTTACGCAGAAGATTATCGCTTCCGTAGGCGCCGACAGCGTCGTCTATCTGCAACAGGACGCCTACTATCGCAACCTCGGCGACATGCCGCTTGAACTACGCCACAAGGTCAATTTCGACCACCCCGACGCCATTGACATCAGCCTGATGATGAATCACATGGAAGCGCTGCGCGCCGGCGAGAACATCGAGCAGCCGACCTATGATTACGCCACGCATTCGCGCCGCGCCGAAAGCATTCACGTCGAGCCGCGCCCGGTGATTATCGTCGAAGGCATCCTGGTCTTCTTTGACCCGCAGATGCGTCGCTTGATGGATTTGAAAATTTTTGTGGATTGCGATGCCGACATCCGCTTCATCCGCCGCCTTGACCGCGATGTGCATGAGCGCGGGCGCAGTCTCGACTCGATCATTTCGCAATACACGACGACCGTGCGCCCCATGCACCTGCAATTCGTCGAGCCGTCGAAGCGCTACGCCGACATCATCATTCCCGAAGGCGGTCATAACGAGGTCGGCATCGATATGATCACCTGTAAGATTCAATCCATTCTGGCGGAGGCCGACGATCCGGCAACATTGCGCGCTCGCGGGGCAGGGGAGAGCGGGCAGACAGAGGCGGTGAGTTAACCGCAATCATTCGACAAGGACGATAGAATCAACAATGCGAAGCAGTAGGACCACAAGCAAGCGAACCAGGGAAAAATCATTGCGCAACGCGATTGCCGATTCAATCAGCGACGAGGAGCTGATCGAGCAGGCAAAGCAAGCTCGACAAGAGGCGCACGCGCCGTTTTCTAACTTTCAAGTCGGCGCCGCCATCATGACCAGCGACGGGCGCGTCTACACCGGCTGCAACATCGAGCAGTCGGTCTATAGCCTGACGATGTGCGCCGAGCGCGTCGCCATCTTCAAAGCCGTGAGCGAAGGGGCGCGCGAATTCGTCAAAGTCGCCGTGGTCGCCGATTTTGAAACGGTGACGCCGCCGTGCGGCTGCTGCCGCCAGTCGCTCTGGGAGTTCGCCGGGCCGGGCACGAAGGTTATCCTCGCCAACCTGGCGGGCGAGGTGCGCCGCCTCGACATTGAGGAGTTGTTACCGCTGCCTTTCGATGCCACCTTCCTTGAAGATGACCGTTAGCCTGCCGATTCGGAGGGACGCTTGAAAAAGACCATAATCATCATTCTCCTGATCCTGGCCGTCGTGTTGACGGCTAGCCCACGCGGCGCCAGCGCCGCCGAGCGCGTCGATTTCATCATCCGCGGCGGGACGGTCGTCACCATGGACGGGGCCGGCACGATCATTGAAAACGGCGCGGTCGCCGTGCGCCGTGACCGCATCGTCGCGGTAGGCCGTGCCTCTGACATCGATTCAAAATACAATGCCGGGCGAGTGATTGACGCCGGCTATCGCGTCATCATGCCTGGACTCATCAACACCCACACGCACGTGCCGATGGGCCTGTTTCGCGGCATCGCCGATGACCTGGTGCTGATGGAGTGGCTGCAAAAATACATCTTCCCGGCTGAGGCGAAGAACGTTGACGAGCAGTTCGTCCGCTGGGGCACGCGGCTCGGCTGTCTGGAGATGATCGAAGGCGGCACGACGACCTATGTCGATATGTACTACTTCGAGGATGCGGTAGCCGAAGAGACAGCGCGCGCAGGGATGCGCGGCGTGCTTGGCGAAACGCTGCTCGATTTCCCCGCGCCCGACAACAAGACCTGGGACGCCGGCATGCAATACGTCGAAAAGTTCACAGAGAAATGGAAGGGCCATCCGCTGATCGTTCCGGCGATTGCACCGCACGCGCCTTACACGGTTTCGACCGATCACTTGAAGCAGGCGCACGAGCTATCGTCGCGCAAGAATGTGCCGCTGGTGATTCACGTCGCCGAAGACGGCGCCGAAGTCAAAACGATTCAGGAGCGCTATGGCGCTAGCTCTGTGGCTTACCTTGAGCGCATCGGCTTGCTCGACAACCGTGTGATAGCGGCGCACATGGTCTGGCCGACTCCAGAAGACATTAAGACGCTGGCGGCGCGCAAAGTCGGCGTCGCGCATTGCCCGCAATCGAACATGAAACTGGCCGCAGGAGCCGCTCCCGTGCCACAGATGATGAAAGCCGGAGTTGCCGTCGGACTTGGCACGGACGGCGCGGCGTCGAATAACGATTTGGATCTCTGGGAAGAGATGGACACGGCGGCCAAGCTGCACAAGTTCGTTTCTAAAGACCCGACGGTGCTGAACGCCAGAGAGGCGCTGGAGATGGCGACCATACGCGGCGCCCGCGCGATTCACATGGAGAAAGAGATCGGCTCGCTTGAGCCGGGCAAGCGCGCCGACCTGATCATCGTCAGCGTCGAAAGCCCGCACCAGTGGCCGCTCTACAACGTGCAGTCGCAACTGGTTTATGCGACCAAGTCTTCAGACGTTGAATCTGTGATGATCAACGGGCGGCTGGTGATGGAAGGGCGCCGGGTGATGACGATCAACGCCGACGCCGTGCGCCGGAAGGCTATCGAGTACCGCGACCGCATCCGCAAGAGTCTCGCGGCAAAGTAAGCCATCACGGCTCGTTTTTCCACGGAGCCGCCTGATGCTCAACCAGGCTGGCGATGACCGTGATCAGCTCCGCAGGCTCGACCGGCTTCGGCACATGAATTTGATAGCCGGAGGCGAGCGCTCGCATACGGTCTTCGGCGCGTGCGAATGCCGTCAGCGCCACAGCCGGAATCCAACTGCCGATCTCCCGCGTCCAGGTTCGCACGCGCTTCATAAATGCGTAGCCATCTTCTTTCGGCATGCCGATGTCGCTGACGATGACATGCGGGTGCCACTCCTTCAATTCTAAAAACGCCTCTTCACCCGAAGCCGCCGTCTTCACCGATGCGCCGCATTGAGAGAGCATTTCGCTCATGAGCAAGAGCGCGTCCACCTCATCGTCAACCACCAGTACACGCACCCCGTCAAGCGATGGCAAAGGCTCCATCCGCAACGCCTCCGTGCCGTCTGCGCCGCGTCGCGCCGGCTCTGCCGCGTCCTCTTTCGGATGAACCATGAGCAGCGGCAGCCTGATCGTAAACATCGCTCCCTGGTTAAGTCCCGCGCTACGGGCTTCGACGCTGCCGCCGTGAAGCTCGACCAGGTGACGGACGATGGCCAGCCCCAGCCCCAGCCCCGAATAAGGCCGCGTGATCGAGCCATCCGCCTGCCGGAAGCGGTCAAAGACGTAGGGCAAGAACTCCGGCGCGATCCCCTGGCCGGTGTCGCTCACGACAATCTCGGCGTGCGAGTTAATGCGCGCCAGTCTCACCTGCACGCGACCGTCACGCGGCGTGAACTTGACGGCATTCGAGAGCAGATTCCAGACTATTTGTTGCAGCCGCTGTGGGTCGGCAGAAACCAGCCCGGCGTCCGCGTCTATATCTATGTCGAGGTTTACGCCCTTTGCCTCGGCGGCGGGATGGATCGTTTCCACTGCGTCTTCGAGGATCGCCGCGACCTTGACCGGCATCGCACTCAATCGCAGCTTCCCCGAAACGATGCGCGACACGTCGAGCAGGTCTTCGATCAATTGCGCCTGCGCCTGCGCGTTTTTCTCAATCGTCGTCAGGCCGCGCTTGGCGACGTCTTCCTTGAGGTCGTGCATGTTCAGCATCCTGGCCCAGCCGAGTATGGCGTTGAGCGGCGTGCGCAGCTCGTGCGACACGGTGGCCAGAAATTCGTCTTTCAAGCGGCTCGCCTCTTCCGCCTGGGCGCGCGCCGCCTGCTCGCGTTCGAGCAGTTCTTCGCGCGCCTGCTCGACGCGCTTGCGTTCGCTGATGTCGCGGATGACGGCAAGCAACCCGGCGATCTCGCCGCTGCTATCACGCAGGCGGCTGACGTGAGATTCGACATGGATCGCCTCGCCATCACGTTTGACATGGATGTTTTCGCCGCGCCAGATGCCGGTTTCTTCGATTGCCGCGTATGCCGCTGCTTCGTCTTCGGGCCGCAGCCAGCGGTAAGCGTACATCTTGTCGAGCGAGCAGCCGAGGACGGCGGAAGCCGTGACTCCGTACTGGCGCTCGGCGGCGGTGTTGATATAGGTGACGCGCTGCTCGTTATCAACGGCGATGACCGCGTCATTGATCTGCGCCAGCACGTCGCCGCGAAAACGGTTCGAGTCAACGTCGGCGGTTTCGAGCACATAAAGTTGCTCGCCGACAATCAGCGCATCGACATCGCCGCTGCGGATGGCGCGCAGGGTCTCTTCCGCCTCTTGCAGTTGCCTTCGCAACTCGTCATTCTCGGCGCGGATCGCCGCGTGGGTTTGTCTCTCCAGTGACATGGTATTTCTGCTCTGCTTAAGCACTGCGCAGATTGAGGCCGCGCAGGACGCTTTCGGTCTGGGACAGATCGCCGATGAAACGGCGCAGTGGTAATGGCAGTCGCTTGACCAGCGTCGGCGTCACGATGATCTGCTCGCCGACAGCCCTTGCGGGATGCTGCAAAAGATCGATGATCTCTAATTCGTATTGCCCCTGTAAATGGGCTTCACATATCTTGCGGGTGTTGACGATGGCGCGCATCGAGCGCGGCGAAGCGCCGGCGATATAGAGCCGCAGAACGTAGCGGGCCGGCTGGGGGGCGTCGTCCGCTGGTGGCGCGGCGGCGGTTTGCTTCCTTTTCATTAATTTGCCTCAGCTCAGCGGCTTCACATCGAGGCCGACCAGCACGCGCTCCTCGTTCGATAGGTCGCCAATGATCTTCTTGATTGGCTGGGGAAGTTTTCGCACCAGCGTCGGCACGGCGAGAATCTGATCGCCGGCGGCGAGCTTCGGATTTAATAGCAAATCAACTACCTCAATATCATAGCGCCCCGCGAGGTGCGTTTCGCAGATGCGCTTGAGATTGGCGAACGCGGTAAGCGATTTCTCGGTCTGCCCGGCGACGTAAAGCCGCAGCTTATACTCCGCTTTGGCAGCCCGCGAGGCCGCACCCGTGGTTGTTTTGGCCCCCTTGCGGTTGGTCATTTTCGCTTCCTCGAATGGTTGCCGGATTTCGCCTCACCGCGCAACTGCGCCATAGTCAGGGAGTTCCGCGCCACCGTATCAGCCGCCAGCGCTTCCTGGGCGATGGCGAAGTTAACTTCCGCGGCTTCAGCTTCGGCTTCGGCCTTCAATGCGGCGATCTGCGCTTCGAGCGCCTTGCGCTTATTTGCCAATTGTCGCAGCCGGTGCTCGTGATCATGCCGGCGCAAGTCCGCGGCGGCGCGCTCCTGCTCTTCGTGCGCCACGCGCGCTGTCCCTGTCAGGACACGCTCGCTGCCACGATAGACATCCACCAGGTCAACGCCCCGGTCAGAGAGGACGAATTCGCGCACCTGGTTTGAGTGTCCCATGCCGCGCGACTTCAGAACGAAGAGGGTGCGGTTGCGCTCGCCGTTGTCTTCGACATTGCGCAGCAGCAACCATGTGTCCATCAGCGACGAAACGCCGACCTGCGAGTCTTCCGGCGTGCCGCCGTCCGGGCTGGTCGTCAGACTGGTAAACAGGGTGGTGATCTGCTCATGCTTCAGAAAGTCAATCAGTCGCATCAGCGTCGGCTTGATCTCCGTGGTCTTGCCTTCAATCGTCAAATTGCTGATCGGGTCTACGACGACGACCGAAGGACGAAAGGCAACGACGCTTTCGTGCATCATCACCAGGTGCTGTTCAAGGCCGAACAGGGTCGGGCGCGTCGCATGGATTTCGAGCAATCCTTTTTTTACCCAGGGCTCAAGATTGAGCCCGATTGAGCGCATATTCCGAATGAGTTGCGCTGCGGATTCTTCGTAAGAGAAAAGCAGGCCGCGCTCGCCGCGTTGGCAGGCGGCGAAAATAAACGACGCGCCGACCGTGCTCTTGCCGGTGCCGGGCGCGCCCGAAACCAGCACGCTGCTGCCGCGGTAAAAGCCTTTGCCGCCGAGCATCTCGTCGAGCCGCGCAATCCCTGTCGGAACGCGCTCGGTGGATGCTTCATGGTCGAGCCGCAGCGAAGTAATCGGCAGCACTGAAAGCCCGTGCGGGCTGATCAGGAAGGGGTATTCATTGGTGCCGTGCGCCGAGCCGCGATACTTGACGACGCGCAGGCGGCGCGTCGAAATTTGCTCGTCAACGCGGTGGTCCAGCACGATGACGCAATCGGCAACGTACTCTTCCAGCCCGTAACGGGTCAGCGTATGGTTGCCGCGCTCGCCGGTGATGACCGTCGTCATGCCACGCTCTTTGAGCCAGCGAAACAGCCGGCGCAACTCGGCGCGCAGGATGGCGTGGTTCGGCAGGCCGGCAAAGAGCGCCTCGATGGTGTCGAGCACGACGCGCTTGGCGCCAACGGAGTCAATCGCATGGGCGAGCCGGATGAAAAGCCCTTCGAGGTCGTATTGACCGGTCTCTTCAATTTCGCTGCGCTCAATGTAAACATAATCGAGGACGAGCTTCTTTTGCGCGGCCAGCTTCTCCAGGTCAAAGCCGAGCGGGCGCACGTTGGCAATCAATTCCTCAGCGTTCTCCTCGAACATCATAAACACACCCGGATCGCCAAATTCGGTCGCGCCGCGCGCCAGGAATTCGACGGCGAGCAGGGTCTTGCCGGCGCCGGCGCTGCCGCTCACCAGCGTCGGACGGCCAGCGGGCAGGCCGCCGCCGGTGATATCGTCAAGCCCGCTGATGCCGGTCGGGGCTTTCGGGATCGAAGGCGGGGCAATTTGCTTGCTTGACTTTTTCATCCGTGACATCCCTTGATCTGACATGATGGGTTGATGGATTAATCCGCTCTAGCGCCAGCCGGGGGGTGGCGGCACGGCGGGGCGTCCCCTCTTCGCACAAAACGATGACAACCTGCCATGCGGCTGTGGCCAATGACAGTTGCTGTATTCTAACATGCAGATTGACCGAATCACTAACCACAGAAAAGCGCCGCCGCGCTTCTCGCGCCGAAATTGTTTTCACCTTTTGCGCGTGCTACGCTCTCCATTCTGATTTCAAATCAAGGACTGCTCTGTTATGGCCTATCAAGATCTGCGAGAGTTCATCTCTGCGCTCGACAAGCGCGGCCTGTTAAAGCGCATCCGCACAGAGGTTGATCCGGAGCTAGAGATCACAGAGATTGCCGACCGCGTCTCGAAGCAAGGCGGCCCGGCGTTATTGTTCGAAAACCCGCGCGGCTCGGAAATTCCCGTGCTGATCAACGCCCTCGGCAGCCGGGAGCGTATGCACTTGGCGCTCGGCGTCAAAGATTACCGTGAGATTGCCAGGCGAATTGTCGAGCTGACTGACGTGAAATCGCCTCAAGGGCTGATCGATAAGCTGAAGATGGTGCCGCGCCTCGCAGACCTCGGCAAGATGTTCCCGAAGATCGTCAAAGACGGTCCCTGCAAAGAGCGCGTCTTGAAGGAAGGCGAGTTCTCGCTTCTGAACCTGCCGATCATCAAGTGCTGGCCCGAAGATGGCGGACGATTCATCACCATGCCGCTGGTCTTCACGAAAAACCCGCTAACGGGCCGCCGCAACTGCGGCATGTACCGCATGCAGGTTTATGACGAGAGCACGACAGGTATGCACTGGCAGATTCACAAGCAGGGGGCGCAGCACTTGCGCAATCTGAAACGGCAAGGCGGTGGCCGGCTCGAAGTCGGCGTTGCCATCGGCGCTGACCCGATCACCGTATTCTCGGCGATCATGCCGCTGCCGGACGACATTGACGAGATGATGGTTGCCGGCTTCTTGCGCGAGCGCCCGGTCGAGATGGTCAAGTGCGAAACGGTTGACATCGAAGTGCCGGCGAATGCCGAGATTATTCTTGAAGGCTATGTGGACACAGACGAGCGCCACATCGAAGGCCCGTTCGGCGATCACACAGGGTATTACACGCTGGAAGATGAGTTCCCGGTCTTTCACGTCACCTGCATCACCCATCGCAAGAAGCCGATCTATCAGACGACCATCGTTGGCAAGCCGCCGATGGAAGACTGCTGGATGGGTGAAGCCATCGAGCGCATTTTTCTGCCTTTGATGCAGCGGCAGTTTTCCGAAGTCGTTGATTACCACATGCCGTTTGCCGGCGTCTTCCACAACCTGATGATTGTATCGATCAAGAAGAACTATCCCGGCCATGCGCGCAAGATGATGAACGCCATCTGGTCGCTGCCGCAGGCGCAGTTCACCAAGTGTGTGGTTGTCGTGGACGATGACACAGACGTGCGCGATTTGAATCAGGTGGCGTGGCGGGTGCTAAACAACATTGACCCGGAGCGCGATATTCAATTTATGATCGGCCCCGTAGATCAGCTCGATCACGCGGCGCGGTTGCCGAATTACGGCTCAAAGATGGGCATAGACGGGACGCGCAAATGGAAGGGCGAAGGCTTTGCGCGCCCCTGGCCGAAAGAGCTTGACATGACCGAAGAGGTCAAGCGCCGCATAGACCTGCTCTGGCCGAAGCTCGGCTTGTGACTCAATGATTCAGCGGATTGTCGGTTTGCAGGCCCTCGGCAATGGCTGCCGCCTCAAGCCTTGCATCAGCAGTTATAAAAATGAACCGGGGCGATTTCAGGGCATTGATCGCATAAAAAGCCGTCGCCAGTTGAACCGCATCATACGCGCGAAGGTTCTGCGCACAGGTCAAGTCCTGCGCCGCTTTAATAATACGATCATTTAAAGCGATAACTTTATAGGCTTGTGCCTTAAAGTCTTGCAGCAAGTGGTAGCGGGATTGATAGAAAGTAAATCTTGAAATGTCGCCGGCCCGATATCTTTTACAAATCGCGGCAATCAGCTCGACCGGCGTAATCTGAGCGATGAGCAATTCGTTCCTCGCCAACTCGGTACGCAACCAGGAGCTTCCCGGCTCTCTGACATAACGTTTGACCAGGGCGCTCGAATCGAGGAACCATCGCATTACCTTTCCCCACGATCCTCAATAATCGTTTCGGAAATAGGTTTGCCCATGCAGGTGATTGGCTCCCATTCTTCGTCAGGAAGCTTATTTATCTCATCGAGCTTTCGCTTTTCTTCTTCCGTCAGGTTGGGATCCGCCCACATTTCTGCTTCTAACTCCTTCAGCATTTCGGACCAAATATTATCACCTGAGGCTGGGCTTGAGTCATTCCGTATTTTCTTCGACATTGCTTTGCCTTGCGATTCAAACCGATACCTGATCGCTGCTATCCACAAAACTATAACACAGGTAGCCCTACCGTCTGATGGGCTACCTATAGCTTGATGCGCTCACAGTTCGCTTCTTCGTTAGGCCGCTTTCTTCATTGCTTTCTCGCCGGGATGATAACTGCTTTCGCTGTGCGCCTTGATCTCTTGCAAGGTGAACCACGCCGGCTTGAATTCACGCTTCGAGTAGAGGCGGCCCTGATCCAGATAATGCGGTGAGGCCGGATCGGCGCTCTCGCCAAACTGCAAGAGCGAACGCGCCTGCACCTGCGGGCCGAACTCGACGACGCTCACAAACGAAGTGCCGGCGACGCCATAGCGGCGCTTCTGCCCCTTCTCAGGACGCGCATAAAAGTTATTGACGACGCCGACCGGGCCGGGGGCACCGGCAATCGGCAGACTCGGCTTCGCATCATCGAAGCTTTCAAGCTCGCCGCCCGATTGGATGCGCTGCAAGCGGTTGATCTCGCCCCAGGCGACGCGCCAGGTGCCCCAGTCTTTCATCAGGCCGGCGGCCACCTCTTCGAGAGCGCGGACGCGCAGCCATTCGCCCTTGGGGTTCTGCGCCCGCGCCCTGAGGTAACGGTCGAACCATAGCGTGAACAAAGTCATCTGTGTCGATTCAAACGTCGAGACATGATCCCAGGCTTTCAGCTCATTGACCGCTTCGGCCAGCTTCTCGGCCCGCGCCGCATCCACCGGCTTGAGCTTTTCCCACTCGGCGGCAATTTCCGGAATCTGCGTCTCGGCTTCCAGTATGCGCGTGTCAAAGGCCAGCCGCGCCCATTCATCGAAGCTGAACTTTTCTTGTGAACTGAGCAGGCGGCGCGAAATCTTCGCCCGCGCGTTGTCGCTCTCGCGCGTCATGTAGGCAGGGAAGTTCTCTTTCACCGGACTGCCTTCGCTGGTCGTCGTAAATGGCGTCTGGTTGCAGTTCTGCATGAAGCCCGATTTCGGGTTTAACAACTGCGGCAGCTCGGCAAAGGAATGATAGCCCTGCCATTCGGTTTCCGGGTTGCTGCCGTCCACAGGCTTCAGCCAGTCGAACTTCAGCGAGCGCCGCGGCACCGCGCCATTGTAAACGTAAAAGATATTGCCTTCGCGGTCGGCGTACATGGCGTTGAACATCGGCACGGCGGTGCGCGCCATCGCCGCTTGCCATTCTTTCAGCGAGCGCGATTTGCCCATCATGTACCACTCTTCAATCTGGCCGCCATCTTCGAGCCGCGCCAGCTTAAGCGTTAATGACTTGCCTTCGCGCACGGCGACCACCGGCCCGTGATGTGTCTTGCGAAACTTGAAGCTATGGGTCTCGACGCCCTTGTCGGTCTTGACCTTGATCGTATCTGTCCATTCGGTCGCCACCCGATAGCCATCGCCGTAGCGGTAGGCCAGCGGATGCTTCTCGTCGTCAAACTTTTCAACATAGACATCGGTGATGTCCGGGTCGTTGACCGTGTGGCTCCAGCCGAGGAATTCATTATGGCCAATGGTCGGGAAGCCTGAGCCGAAGAACGACGCGCCGCTCATGTTCCAGCCTTCGCCGCTGTGGATGTGGCCTTCGTACCATTGACCTGGGCCGAAGAACGGCTGATGCGGATTGATGAGCAGCATGGCGTGGCCGCTGGCGCTCTTCTGCGGCGTCACCGTCCACATATTTGAGCCGACCGCCGCTTCCATGCCGTCGGCGCTTTCGTAGAGGTCTGAAATCTTAAAACCCAACTGCCCATGCGATCCGGCAGCATTGTCGCCGCCGCCTTCGCGCACGGCGCTCTTGATCTCGTCGACTCTCAAGCCCGACTTGCCGAAGATAAAGAGCTGATATAAGGCGAAGCGGTTGAAGGCGTACATATGCCACGGCTCGAAGTGCATAATTAATCGCGGCTTGGTTTCGGGGTGCGTCGCGAGGTAATAATTGAAGCCGTTGGCGACCGCCTGACATAGCTCTTTCATGCGCGGACTGGAGCGGTCGTACTCGGCTTTGGCGAGTCGCGGAATCTCCAGCGCGTGGTTCAACAGGTCGTCGGCTACCGTGCGTGGCCCATAAATTTCCGATGCGCGACCGAGCGAACGAATGTAGCTGTCTTCGATCTGCCAGAAATTGTCTTCGGCCTGGGCGAAGGCATAGCCGAAGACGCAACTCGCGTCGGTCGGCCCAAAGATGTGCGGCACGCCGTAGCTGTCACGATAAATCGTCACTGAGCGGGCGAGCCTTTCCATCTTGCCTCGATCATCGGTTTTCCTGTCAGCGGGTGTGGCAAACTGTGCGGTTGCCATGACGACGAGGGCGATTGCGAGTGACCTCAAAACGACGCGGATGTGCATAATCAGTTTCCTTTCTTCGGCCTATAGCTCGGGTCTGTCTGAGAGAAGATGTGCGGATTCTACATTCGCCACCGCTGCGGCGCAAGCAGCGAAACGCAGAAGTCTCGCCATTTTAGCAGGCTGGCAGAATGATTCTTCGAGACTGTGGGCCGGCTGATTGCAAAAGGCGTTGCGCTGGCGCAGGGTTTCCGACTATTCTTCTGACGCATGGACTGGCAGAAGGTCGTCGAAGCCGCCACGCTATTCGAGTGGAGCGCTTCAAAATCGAGATCAAATCGGTCCCGCCCCGCGAGGATAAATTATGTCCGAAACGTTGCAAAGCCTTTTGCATAACCCGATTTTCCTCATCGCTGTCGTGGCCATCGTCCTTATTATCTTCTTCCTCATCATCTGGCTGCTGATGCGCTCGCGACCCGGCAAAGGCAAGAACGAAGCGGCATTGCGCGCCGAGCTGGTCGAGATGGAGCGCGAGCATCAGTTTGCCGCCGCTGCCGAGCAGGTGCCGTTTATGCGCGAGGCCGCCGCTGTCGCCCATGAAGCCGCGCAGGCGTTTCGCGAATATCTCGGCCTGCCGTTGCTGGCGGTCTATGCGGGGCGCGAGAAAGACGAGCAGCTTAAGAACGTCCTACCGGAAGAGACCGGCAATGGCCACCCCCCCGGCCTGCAAGCGTCGCTGCCCGAAGCGCTCAATGCCAACACCCTCGGCAATTTCTGGAAGCCGCAGCAGACCAAGCTCGGTTACTTCACCGGCGAGTTGTCCGCTGCCACCTTTGTCACCGGCTCGCTAGTCAACGCTCAGCCGACCGATGGAGCGGCAGTCGAAGGCGAGGCGGCAGCGGCACAGGCGGATGGGCCTATGATGCAGTCGACGCTGGCGGCGGGGCTCGACATTATCGTCTTTCCGTGGCGTGCCGCTTATGATTGGACGGGCAGCTTTCTGGCGCAGGCCGCGCCGACGCTCACGCCCGAAACCCTACAACGCCTACGCGAGCCGGTGGGCCGGCTGGCTGATCGACTGGCGGTTGCGCTTGAGTTCGAGCGCGAGCGCCAGGAACTGTTCGCCCTCGATGAACGCGCCTCGCGCAGCGCGGCTTTTTCGCGCGCCGTGATTGCCTGCCTCGATCAGCCGTCGCCGCTTGCCGGCATCGCACGCGAAGTCGCTCAGCTGCTGGGCGCAGAGAGCGCGGCACTGTGGCGGATCGAGCCGGGCGCGGCAATGGTCAGAATGGTCGCGGCATATGGGCTGAAGTCTGCCGAGTTCCTGCCGCTGCCTGTCGGCCAGGGTTTAGCCGGCAACATTGCTCAGACAGGCGAGCCGCTGTCGCTAGAGAATGCGCCCGCAGACCCGCGCTGCATTTTTCCGCGCGAGGCGCGCGAGAGCGGCATTGTCGCTTACCTCGGCGTGCCGGTGGCGAGTGATGACCATGCGCTCGGCATCGTCGAAGTCCATAAATCGCAACCGCACCCGTGGAGCGAGTCCGACCTGCGAAGCCTCAAAACGGCAGCCTCGATCATCTCCGAAATTATGAAAGGCGCAGAGCAGCGCGGCGACCGGCTGCGCGTCGAGAGCGCCTACCTGGGATTGTCCGAGGCGTTACACAACCTGCGCACGCCGGGCGAAGTGATGGAGGCAGTCGTCGAAGTGCTGGGCCACGCACTCGGTGTGTCGCGCGCCTTGATTGTACCGCTCGACGACAAGAGTGACGCCATGCCTGTGCGCCACGAATACGTTGCGCAGGGCGTGAAACCGGCTGTGGGAGTCGTTTTCGCGTCGCCTGAGCTGACCCGGCTGGCGGCGCTTGCCGATGCCGAGCCGATGGCGATTAACGATTCGCGCCATGCCTCGCCGATGGGCAATGAGCGCGCCAGCGAGCTACAGGTCATGTCGGAAATGATCGTCCCGGTTCGCATTGAAGGGACGATGCGCGCCCTGCTCTACCTGCATCAGTGTGATCGTACGCGTCAATGGCAGCAGGACGAGATTGAGTTCGCCGACCGCGTTGCCCGACAGTTGGCGCTTTCGTTGACCAACGTGATGGCGCACGACAAGGCGTTGCGCGAAGTGCAGGGCGCGCGCGAAGAGGTGCTACGCACGGGAGGCCAGGCCGCCGGGCGCATCCGTGAGTTGGAACAGAAACTCGCAGATGCCGAGCGTGCGCTGAACGATCTGCGCGCCGCTGACCAGCAAGGCCGCGGGCAGCTAGCGAAGGCTTCAGCTGCCGAGGCGAAAGCGCGCGCCGAAGCCGAGGTCATTCGCCGCACCGAAGCCGAAGCCCGCCAGGAACGCGACCGCCTGCGCAGTGAATTGGCGCGCGTCGAAGCCTCTTCGCAGCAACTGCTCGACATCAACCGGCTCAAGAGCGAGTTCATCGTCAACGCCGGCAACGAAATAGACGGCTCGCTACAGAGCGTGCTTGGGCTTTCGGAGTTGCTGGAGCGCGGCAACTATGGGCCGCTGACCGCAGAGCAGCATGATGCCGTTCGCGGCATCTATGCGGCGGCGCGGCGCATGAAGGGTGATGTAGACTGGCTGATCGAATACGGTGGCGCTCGCTCGCGGCGGCTCGAAGAAGGGGCCGAGAAGCAAGGCTAGTGCGGTTATCAATCGGGAGTAGCGCCATCTATCAAATTGCGCTACATGAAAGCGAAACCCGCTGGATTCTTGCCCCCTGACAGCTTGCTGAAAACTATGCTACTTTTCTGGTGCTGAGTTTATAAGACCATGTTGATGTTGTGTCCAATCTGTGCCGACGAGTATGCGGGCAGCCAGTCGCATTGCCCGGCCTGCGGCATTGATCTGTTCCCGGTGACGATGAATGAACGGACGGCGGCAGAGTTGGATGCCATCGAGCGCCGCCCGGTCGAATACGTCGAGCTGTGCCGCCCGCGACTCTACCCGGTCGCCATGCTCGTCAAGCAGTTGCTCGAACAACATGATGTCCGCGTCATCGTACAGGGCGCGCATTCGCTCTCGGTGATGCCGCATCTGGCGCTGCTCGGCGAGTTGCGTGTGCTGGTCGAAAGCGAGCGGCTCGACCTGGCGCAACGCATCTACGCCGCCTATTTCGAGACCGGTGAGGATATTGACTTTTCGGCTGATGAATAACGAGAGGCTGAAACCAACAAGGACTTTAGGAGCTTCTAAGAAATGAAAGGGCCGCGCCGATTTACGTCAGCGCGGCCCTGATTTCGTTCCGTCAATCACGCCTCAAGCTTTTTTGAACGAAGCAGCCAGTCCGACGGCGACGCCGGTGGCAATTGCAAGCAGAAGCTCAAGCAGGCCGATGATCTTGGCCGCTCGTCCCGTAAGTTGCAGATACTTTGCCGCTTCAGCAGCAATCAGAAAGCCGACGCTCCACATCAGCAGGGCTTTCTGTACGGCGGTCAGTCCTTTCATTGCCTTGCCTATGGCCTCGATGAGCTATGCTCGGCCCCTACAGTTTGTGCGCGCGACACTGGACTGCCTGAAACGCGCACCGGCACAGGGCCGCCGTACATGGTGATGACTTTCTTGATCGTCTCGTCCTGCGCGGCGCGGAACGAAGGTACCGAGCCACCACGGTTGTAGATCACGAAGAGCAGCGGCCCGCGCCCGCGGGTGTAAGCGACGCCTGCCAGCGCGCTCACACCCGACAGCGTGCCGGTCTTGCCGACCACCGCCGCGCGATAGGTGTCCGTGAAACGCCTTTGCAATGTCCCTGCATCCACGCCCGCCACCGGCAAGAGCTGATCAATCGTCAGCCCTTTGCTGTCGAGGTAAGCCAGCAGTTTGCGCAGGATGGTGATTGTGCTGCGCGGCGAGATGTAATTCGCGCCCAACCCCGAAGGCGTGGCGAACTGCACTTCGTCGTCCCTGAACCCGACTTCCATCTTGAGAAAGCGCTCAACCGCGTCCGGGCCGCCGACGAGATTGCCGATGACCGTCGCCATCCAGTTGTTCGAGAAGTCGTTCAAGCCTTTCAGCACGCGCAAGAGCGGCAGCGACGTATGAGTCGCCAGCGGCTTGAGCGGCGCGGTGTTGATCGTCTGGCTGGTGATCGTCTGGCCGGTGATCTTCAGCGACGGCGGCGTGGTCATCTGAGCGGATGACAGCGGCTCGCCTTCGGCGGCGCGCATGGCCAGAAAACGCGTATAGGCGCTGTGGGCTGCCGGGGTCCAGCTATCTGACGCAAGGCAACTGCGCAGCGCCTTGGCCGAGGCTTCGAGCGAGGTCGAGAAGTTGAAATAGAAATGGCCGAGGACGTAGAAGTTACCGTCAATTTCGCGGACGCCAGCGCGGTTGAGCTTGTCAGCGACCATCATGGCGTTCTCATAGAAGAAGGCCGGGTCGCCGCCGCCTACCACATAAAGCGAGCCGTGCAGAATGCCTGTCGTCGGGTCGAGCGCGCCGTCAGTGTAGAGCGCGGTGCGGAATTTGAAATCCGGCCCCAGCCGCGAGATCGCCGTCAGTGAAGTGGCGACTTTGGTCACCGACGCCGGGTTGTAGAGCTTGTCGGCGTTATGTTCGGCCAGCACTTCGCCTTGCAGCGTGGTGACGATGAAGCCCTGATTGGCGGCGCTGATGCCGCGCATCGCCAGGCTGTCGGCATAAGCTTGTACCAGCGGGTTCATCGGCGGCATCTGCGTAGCATCGCCGGGAACTTGATTGGCTGCCTGGGACGACGGATTGCCGAGCGCCTGATTCAACGGATTTGTTTTCGCGGTGTCCGGCATTGTAGCCGGCGCCGGAACGGCGTTGCCCATCGCCAGTTGCCGGTTAGATTGATTGCCGACGGCGGTCATTGTCGGCGTCGCGGACTGGCTCGGAGGTGGCGTCAGCGGCGCGATCTGTTCTTTCGACCACTCCTGGCTCAGAAAGTCGTGGACGCGCGCGCCGTGCCCGCCGCCCACAGCCGCCACATTATGCCTTGCCCAGCGCGAGCCGCGATAGCGGCCACGTCCGCGCGCCAATCTGCCTTGTCGCCCGCGCCCGCCGCGAGCAGAGAGACGTTCCGACCTGCCACCGCGGCGGCTGGCTTTGGCTTTGTGGCCTGACGCTTTGCTGGCTTTGCGAGAGCCGCCGCCGTGGTGCGAACCCCGCTTTACAGGTTCGGCCAGAGCAAGCGAGCCGATGAGTGTGATAATCAGAATAGCGAGGAGAGTGCGGGAGGGAAGGACTCGTGATTTCATAAACCGGAAACCCATCCTGTGAAATGCTTGAACGTGACTGCGTTCGTCTGGTCGAAGCGTCCAACGCCCTGATGACCGCCATATCCGCTGGCGAAAATCCATCGGCAATCTTGACGACACGTCATGGTGATCTAACGGGGCTAGGACCGAGCGTCCTTAAAAGGCGTTCCAGGGTACAGTATCATAGGTTGCAAGCAGATGCTACAGCTTAATAAAAACGCAATAAATTGTATGGCAGCGACGCGGGCGCTGCCAACCATTTGCTCGCTGCGAAAATCTAATTGAATGCCGCGGCCTCCTCGTTTATGATGGACCCACCTGCGCGACCAACACTGGCTCGGTTGGCCCCGAAGCCGGCGCAGGCGCAACGCCCTCAAGCGATTTTTTAGGTTGTAGCAGCGGTGCGATCTTGGCCGCTGACGGCAGGATCTCCAATTCATTGGAAGGAGCAAAGACCCTTCAGTCTTTGGTGATTATGCGAAAAGTCTATCTATTCGGCGAAATCAACAATGAGCGCTCCGAGAAATTCATCGCTCAGCTCCACGAATTGTTCGAGGAGTCGAGCGAGCCCATAACCATCTATATCAACTCATGCGGCGGCTCGGTCACAGACGCTCTGGCCATTTATGATGTGCTGCGCGCCGCGCCCTGCGCCATTCACATTGTCGGCCTCGGCAAAGTCCATTCGTCGGCCATCACCATCTTGCTGGCGGCGGACAGAGCGCGCCGCGCCAGCTATCCCAACACCGAGTTCATGTCGCACGACATCTCGTGGAAGAGCGACGGCCCGCGCGCCTTTCTCAAAGACCGGGTTGACCAGCTAGAGCGCACCGTCAAACAACTGCTGCGCATCTATACGCGCGACACTGAGGTTTCTGAAACCGAGGCGCGGCAGTTGTTCTTCACAGACATGGCCGATCATTACTTCAGCGCTGAAGAGGCGATGGAGATGGGCTTCATCTCCCAGGTCATTGCCGGCGAGATCGCTGTCGGCGCGACCGTGACCAATCTGCCGGTCGTCGAAACGCCCGCCGCGCAGGAAGAGAGCAGCGCCGTTAATTCATCGCAAGAGGCGTAGTTCAGCCTGAGTTTTGTTTGCAAGTAGTGCAGGCTAACCGCTTGCGCTACTGCTGATACCTGCCAGTTGGCGCCCGGTGCGCGGGCGTCTCCACTGCCTGTCGCCTCAACCGTCGCAGACGCTTGTAAAAAATTGCAATCAATTCTACCGGTCGCGGCGCGCTCGTTGCCCCGCAGTCGCTGTGTGTGATAACGTAGCCAGCGCTGCGGCCCGGCCAACGACCAGGAAAGCTCAACGTGCCACCTCTTAGATTTTCAGTTGTGGTTTTCCTGGAGCCGGGAAGTCGAGCGCTTTCTGCGCCGATGGCAAACAGATCGTAAAGAGTAACCGCGCATGAGCCCGCTGATCATTTTGCTGCTGATGGCGTTTGCCGCGCCACTTATGACGCCCGCCGTTCAGTCGGCGCCTGTGGTGCTGCGCGGCCATATCATCTGTCTCGAGGCGGCGGGCAAGCGGGCTGGTGCATCTTCGACGTGTGATGGCCCAGGCGCGCGCTTTGCCCTATCGGGAAGCGATGGAAAGCTACACGCCTTTTCGCCAGATGACGTAGCCACGGCGATGTTCACCGATGCGCGCGTGCGCCGGCGCGAGTTGCAGATCACCGCGCAGGCGACGGCAGATAATCAACTCGAAATCGTGCGCCTACAATCGGTGCGCGAAGGCAAGCTCTACGACATCTATTATTTTTGCGAGCTGTGCAATATACGGGCTTACGCCCCCGGCCTCTGCCCGTGCTGTCGTAATGAGATGGAACTGCGTGAAACCCCCGCGACCGATCAGTGATCGGGACGCGGCTTGCTCAATCAGGGAGGCAACCGATGCGTGATGATGATGACAAGGTCGTCGAGAAGGAAGGCATCTCGCGGCGAAACTTTCTTAAGGTATCGGGCATCTCTTTGACCGTGCCGCTGGTGCTTGGCCCGCGCCTCGTGCGCGCTGGCGGCGCTGATGTCAAAGTTTTTGGCCCTGGCAAAATCCCGGTCACGCTGACCGTCAACGGCAAGGCATTCAAGACAGAAGTCGAGCCGCGCGTCACCTTGCTTGAAGCCTTGCGCAATGACCTCGACCTCACAGGTGCCAAGCGTGTCTGTGACCGCGCCACCTGTGGCGCTTGCACGGTCATCGTTGACGGCAAGCCGGCTTACTCCTGCACCGTGCTGGCCATCGAAGCGCAGGGCCGCAGCATTACCACTGTTGAAGGCTTGATGCAGGGCGACAATCTGCACCCCATCCAGCAAGCGTTTGTTGACAACGACGCGCAACAGTGCGGCTTCTGCACACCCGGCTTCGTCGTCGCCTGCAAGGCGTTCTTAGACAAGCATCCCGACCCGACGCCCGAACAGATTCAAAAAGGGCTGGGCGGCAATCTCTGTCGCTGTGGCACCTACATGGGGATTCGCGCCGCGGTCATGCAGGCCGCCAATCAGCAGAAAGGAGGGCGACGCAATGGCTGAGTATAAATGGCCCGAAGCTGACAAGCGCACCCTGATCGGCAAGCGCATCTCTCGCGTTGACGGCCCGCAGAAGGTCTCAGGCCGGGCGAAGTATTCGTTCGATTACAACCCGAAGGGCTTGCTCTTTGGCAAGATCGTGCGCTGCCCGCACGCGCATGCCAGGATCACCAGCATTGACATGAGCGCCGCCGAAAAGATGCCCGGCGTCAAAGCCGTGCATATCGTCCAGCCGCCCGGCACCGAGCTGTTCTGGGCCGGCGCTTCGGTCGCTGCCGTCGCCGCCGTTGACGAAGCCACTGCCGAAGATGCGGCGCGTGCCGTCAAAGTCGTCTACGAAGTGCTGCCGCACCTCGTCATTGATCGCGACCCAAAGACCGCCGGTGACAACGCGCGGCCTTCAGCGGCGCAGACAGCCGGCGATGCCGACAAAGCGTTTGCCGAAGCCGAGCTGACCGTCGAAGGCTTCTACGGGCTGCCGGTCATCACGCACTGCTGTCTTGAGCCGCACGGCTCAGTGATGGAATGGGAAGGCGAGCAGAACGTGCTGGCGCACCTTTCGACTCAAGCGGTGAGCGGCGCGCCCGGACAGATCGCCCGCCCGCTTGAGATTCCTGCCGCCAACGTCCGCTGTGTGCAAGACCACATCGGCGGCGGCTTCGGCAGCAAGTTCAGCCCCGACGAATGGGACATCACCGCCGCGCGATTATCGAAGAAAGCCGGCAGGCCGGTGAAGATGTTTAACGAGCGCGACGCCGAGCTGCTGGTTGCCGGCACGCGCCCTTCATGTTACGCCAAGGTTAAGATCGCTTTGAAGAAAGACGGCACGATCACCGGATGGCAGTCGGAATCGTGGGCCTCTGGCGGTATGGGAAGCGGCGGCTCGCCGCCATTGCCCTACATCTTCAACATTCCGAACCAGCGTAAGCAGCACACGGCCATCGTCAACCATGTGGGCAGCGCCCGCGCCTGGCGTGCGCCCGGTCACCCGCAGGCCGCCGCCATCACCATGACGGCGCTCGAAGACGCGGCGGCGGCGGTCAAGATGGACCCGGTTGATTTCTTCTTGAAGAACCTCGACCTGGTCGGCGCCCGCGCCACCGTCTATCGCGAAGAGCTAGGCATCGCCGCAGACCTGATCGGCTGGAAGAAGAACTGGCACGAGCGTGGCGACAAGACTGCTGGCCCGATCAAGCGCGGCATGGGGCTTTCGATTCATACCTGGGGCGGCCTCGGCCATCCGAGCGATTGCGACCTGACGATTCAGCCCGATGGCTCAATTGAAATGAAGATGGGCACGCAAGACCTCGGCACAGGGACGCGAACGGCGGTGATGATCATCGTCGCCGACACGCTCGGCGTGCCGCTCGAAGCCGTCAAGCTACTGATTGGCGACAGCCGCTATCCGGTCTCCGGTGGTTCGGGCGGCTCAACGACTATTGGCGGCGTCTCGGCATCGGCCCGCCGCGCCTCGCTCGATGCGCTGGATGGCCTGTTTGCGAAGGTCGCGCCGACTCTGAACGCTGACCCGCAAGAGCTGGAAGCCGTCGGCGGTCGCATTCAAGTCAAAGGCCAGCCCGGTCGCGGCCTGTCGTGGCAGCAAGCCTGTCAGAAGCTCGGCGGCATGCCGCTCACCGTGCGCGGCAAGAATCCCGGCCCCGGCAGCTTGATTAATCAAGGCGTGGGCGGTGTGCAGATGGCCGATGTTTCGGTGGACATCGAAACCGGCATCGTCAAGATGAACCGCCTCGTCGCTGTGCAGGATTGCGGCCTGGTCATTGACCTGAAGACCGCTGAAAGCCAGGTCTACGGCGCGTTGATCATGGGTGTTTGTTACGCCCTTTACGAAGAGAAGATCATGGATCAGAAGCTCGGTCGGATGCTGAACCCCAACATGGAGTTTTATAAGCTCGCGGGGATTGGCGACATCGGCGACTTCAAGGTTCATATGATGACCGGCAAGGGCTACGACGAGCGCGGCGTCATCGGGTTGGGCGAGCCGCCGGTGATTTCGCCGGGCGCGGCTATCTCGAACGCCGTCGCCAACGCCATCGGCGTGCGCGTGCCGACGCTGCCGCTGACCCCTGACAAGGTTCTGGCGGCGTTGGAACAGAAAGGAGGCCGAAAAGATGCGAGCATTTGAATACGCCAGCGCAACCACCAAAGAGCAAGCCATCGGGCTGCTCGGCACGAGCTGGGATGATGCAGCCGTGCTTGCCGGCGGTACTGACTTGATCTCGCTGATGAAAGACGACGTTGTGCAGCCTAAGCGGCTCGTCAATATCAAAGAGATCAAAGACCTGCACGGCGTCCGCATGCAACAGCCGCTGCGCTCGAAGCCGGAAAGGATGCTGACCATCGGCGCGCTGACGACTGTGCAAGAGCTGATTGACGACGCGCAGGTCGGTGGCTATCGCGCCCTGGTGCAAGCCGCTGAAGGCATCGCGAGCCCGCAGATTCGCGCCATGGGCACGGTCGGCGGTGATCTCTGCCAGCGCCCGCGCTGCTGGTATTACCGCGCCGGCTACGGTCTGTTTGCCAAAGACAGTAGCGGCGAGGCGCTCGTCCCAACGGGCGACAATCGCTATCACGCCATCCTCGGCAATGGCGGCCCGGCTTACTTTGTCAGCCCGTCGAGCCTGGCGCCGGCGTTGATCGCTTACGACGCGCGACTCGTGGTCTTTGGGGCGAAGGGCGCTCGTGAAGTTTCGGCAGAACAGTTCTTCATCACTCCGAAGGTTGAAGGCGAGCGCGAGGTGGACTTGAAGCCGAATGAAATCTTGACGCTGATTCTGCTGCCGTCAGTGGCGGGGATCAAAGCGGCGACCTATGAAGTCCGTCAGAAAGAGGCGCTCGATTGGCCGCTGGCGACGGCATCGGTGGCGTTAAAGATGAACGGCAACACGGTCAGCGCGGCGCGCATTGTCTTGGGCCACGTTGCGCCTGTGCCGTGGCGCTCACCGGAAGCCGAAGCGGCGCTTGTCGGCAAGCCGATCAGCGAAGAGACGGCGATGGCGGCGGGCGAAGCGGCAGTGAGCCGAGCCAAAGCATTAAGTGGCAACGGCTACAAAATTCAATTGGCGCGCGTCGCGGTCAAGCGCGCGATTCTCGATGCGGCGCAAGGAGGTGGCAAATGATCACCGAAGCCGAACGCTTCAACACTGAGCATCCAGACCTCTGTCCATGCCTGAACTGGAAGGGAATGTTTATCCAGGTCGAGCATGACCCGACGGTGCCGCCTGCAACCAACGACACCTTCTGGTGCGTCTACACGCAGACCTGCATCGGCCCGGACGGCCAGCTCGCCGAGCCGATCACTTGCATCAATGGCGACCGCGCTTGCTACGGCACGGGCGCGTTTGACAGGAAGCAGGAGGCAGTTGTCAGTCCCGTAGGGACGGAATGTTTATAGTTGGCGGCAGAGAAAAAGAATCAAGCTCCGTAGGAGCGAAATGTTGACATTTCGCTCCTACGGGGCTTGAAGAACAAACCGACTCGATCACTATAAACATAGCGCTCCTAACGGAGCTTGGGCTTGAACTACAACCTGCCTCCTGCCTCCTGCTTCCTGGCCACTGGCGACTGGCTGCTGCTATTCTTAAAAGGCAGACAGCTCTCGGTTTCAACAGGAGTGGAAGGTATGCGTAAAATCATTGCTCTCGGGTCTCTGGTCGTTGCGATGCTGGCGCTTGCGACAAGCGGTCAGGCGCAGCACATCAGCGGCGATTATATCGAAACGCGCAGCGCCGATGTGTGGACAGGCCCCTGCGTCGCCAATGGCGAGGTCAACCTCAGCGGCGATCAGGCGATCCTTGCATGGCGAGTCAATAAAGGCGAATGGAACGGCGTGGCGCTCGAAGGCTTGAGCGTTGTCGGGGTTGTGAAAGCCGGCGCGACGCTCGGCGATCAATACAACAATCCCTACCCGGCGAAAGCTGTGCTGATTGTTGACGAGAAAGCCACCGCCGAACAGCGCCAGGCTTTGGTCAAAATGGCACAGGCGATGGCCGGCGAGCTGTTACAGAACGTCGTCCGCATCGAGGTCGCGCCGATTCAATTGCAGGTGAGCCACGATGGCGGCCACTATGACAAAGTCGCGTTGCGCGCCGGTCAGATGGCGGGCATCGAAACCCGCATGATCGGCAAGAAAGATCACCTCTGCGGCAATGAAGAGGTCTATTACCAGCCGCTGGTGAGCGTCACTCACGCCATGCCGGCAGTGGCCGAGCTGGATGAGTATCAGGGGCCGAGCCTCGGCGTCCGCTGGACGGTGCATGGCAAGCGCAGCGCTTTTGTCGGCAGCTTCGCGCGCTAATCGGTTGGCCGCATACCCAAACGTCACGACAGGGGCAGGGAATCCACCCTCTGTCGTGACGTTGCCCTGTCAGGGTGATTCAAGGGTTGCTTTGGAGAATCGTTGATGTTGCGTAGAACACTGGGTCTTGGTTTTTTGAGCGTGCTGATTTCGCTTACCGCGCTGGCCGCAGACGGCGGCAAGGTCGAACGTATCGGCGGCTTCGGCAGCGAGAATGTTCCTGAGGCCTTGCGCAAGGCGCTCGACCCAAGCGGCTATAAGATCACGCTCGGTGACGGCAATCTGTTTTGTGAGGTCTGGTTTCGCGCCACGGTGCCTGCGGGCAAGACTGATGCGTCGGGCGCTGTCTACACCACCCTGCCCGAAGGCGCTTTGATCGGTGTGATTAGATTTCCGAAGACGGTGAATGATTTTCGCGGCCAGTCCGTCCCCGCCGGTTCGTACACGCTCAGATACGCTGTGCATCCGACGGATGGCAATCACATGGGCATCTCGCCGATTCGCGATTTTCTGTTGCTCGTGCCAATCGCCGCAGACACGAACCCTGATGCGATGCTCAAGTTTGAAGAACTCGCCAAGTTGAGCGCCAAAGCCAGCGGCACCAATCACCCGGCGGTTTTGAGCCTGGTTTCACCTGAAGCCAGCGCCGCGCCCGCAATCACCACAGACGAACACAATCACACGGTCTTTGCGGCGAAGCTCAAGATGGCAACCGGCGAGCAGCCCATCGCCTTCGTTATCAAAGGGGTCGCCGAACAATAATCATGCGATGCACCGAACGGCTTTCAAACTGAAAGTGATCTTCTGCTTCGCGCTGCTCCTGCCGGTTTTAGTTAAGGCCGGCGACGCGCCCGCGGACACGCAAGCCTTCGACTTCAAATTGCCGCTCGGCATTTCCCGTGACCTCTGGACTTATTTCATCCCTAAGGATAATCCGCTGACCATGGAGAAGGTGGCGCTGGGCCGCGCTCTCTTTTTCGACAAGCGATTGTCTGCCAACGGCACAGTCAGTTGCACCACCTGTCACGCGCCTGAACGAGCCTTCACCGACGGCAAGCCCGTCGCCGAAGGG
The DNA here is from genome assembly GCA_045807765.1 of Blastocatellia bacterium. GTDB lineage: Bacteria > Acidobacteriota > Blastocatellia > UBA7656 > UBA7656 > DATENM01. Next base: position 5,998 of record JBJMGU010000065.1, on the reverse strand, counting down.
ATTAACGGCAGACGCGGGACTCGCAATTCGCCAACACTGCTGAATGCCATGTTCAACACAGGCCAGTTCTGGGACGGGCGCGCCGAATCGCTCGAAGCCCAGGCGCGGCTGCCGCTCATTAACCCCGATGAGATGGGCAGTCAAACCGACGAGCAGATCATTGCGCGGCTCCGCAGCCAGCCGGATTATGTGAAGCAGTTCGAGCGCGTCTTTGGCGGCGCCATTACCATGCAAGCCATCGCCAAAGCCATCGCTGCATACGAGCGCACGCTGGTCGCCGGCAACTCGCCCTTTGATCGCTTCCAGGCGGGCGATCTCAATACTCTGAGCAGTGCCGCCCGAAGCGGCTTGATTTTGTTTCGCGGTAAGGCTCGCTGTAATATTTGTCACACGGTCAATAATGGCTTTGGCGCGTACCCGTTTCTGAGCGACGGCAACTATCGCAACACCGGCGTAGCGGCAACCGCCACGGGGTTTGCTGCCGTAAGCCGCCGGGCCATGCAGGTCGCCGGTGACTTCACGCCCGCCTTGCTCACCGAGATAGGCAAGCAGCAAGATGCGCCGTTGCTCGGCAGATTTCTGGTGAGCGGCAACACGCTCGACATCGGCGCCTTTCGCACGCCTTCATTGCGAAACGTCGAGCTGACCGCGCCCTACTTTCATGACGGCAGCGCCGCGACACTCGCCGATGTCGTCAAGTTTTATGTCAAGGGCGGCAATGAAAACGCTTTCCGTGACTGGCAACTGGAAGCAGTGGATTTGAGCGACGACGAGCAGCGGGACCTTGTGGAATTCCTCAAAGCCTTAACCAGCGACGAGGCCAGGCAGATGGTCTTAGCCGGTTCGAAGTAACGCAGCAATCATCACACCCATTCAACACAAGAGGAGAAGAAAATGAAAATCATTCAGCGCGAGCTTACGTGTGCGCTGCTCTGTGTCTTCATGAGCGCGACGGTTTTTGCGCAGGACGGCAGCGTCTGGGCCACCAGGAGATCGGGATGGCAATTACTGAGCGCGCCGCAGCGACAAGAGGTCTTTGATTATGCGGAGAAGTATAAATCGTACCTGAAGGTCGCGCGCACGGCTCTGACCTCGACGCGCGAAGTCATCCGCCAGGCGCGAGCCGCCGGCTTTGCCGATTTTACTGAAGCCGCCCAGGTCAAGCCCGGCGCGCGGCTGATCATCAATGGGCGCGACCGCGCGGTCATTCTCGCCATCGTCGGCACCGAATCCATTACTACCGGCTCACGCCTTGTCGGCACGCATCACGACAGCCCGCACATTGACTTGAAAGCCCGCCCGCTGGTCGCCGCACCCGGCGGCTTCGCTTTGTTCAAGACTGTCTACTATGGCGGCATTAAGAAATATCAGTGGGCCAACGAGCCGCTCGCCCTGCTTGGCCGCATTGATACCACCGACGGGCGCACGATTGATGTCAACATCGGCCTTGCGCCCGGCGATCCGATCTTTGTGATTCCCGATAACGCGCCGCACTCGGACACCGAATTGCGCAGCCGAACCTATACCAATGTCCTGGCCGGCGAAGAGCTGGACCCGGTCGCCGGCAGCATCCCCGGCGAAAACGGTTCAGTGGTTGGCGAAGTCATTCGCCAAATCAATTCAAAGTACAACATCAAAGAAGAAGATTTCGTCAGCGCCGAGCTTCAACTGGTGCCGACCGCAGAGCCGCGCGACGTCGGCGTTGATCGAGGGCTGGTCGGCGCTTATGGCCAGGATGATCGGCTATCTTCGTACTGCGCCGCAACCGCCTTGATCGATTTGAAGGGAACGCCGCGCTACACAGCACTGGCTTACTTGTCGAACTTTGAAGAGGTCGGCTCGATCAATAACACCGGCGCGGCCTCAGAATTTTTGAATACGACCTACGCGCGGCTGATCGGCGCGCAGCGTGGCGCGGCGTACAACGATCTCGATTTGCGCACCGCGCGGCGCAACGCGCAAGTCGTTTCTGCCGACACCAATGACGGCATCAACCCGATCTTCCCGCATACCCAGGAAGAGTCGAACGCGGCGCAATTGAGCTATGGCGTAGCTATTAAGATGTATGGGCGAGGCTTCAATGCCAACTCGGAGTTTACGGCGCGGATTCGCGGCGTGCTGGATCAAAACCAGATTCCCTGGCAGACACAGACGCCGAAGGTAGATGTCGGCGGCGGCGGCACAATCGGCGGCTTCATGTCGGCGCAGGACATGGAAGTGATTGACCTGGGCGTGCCCTTGCTATCAATGCATGCGACGTTCGAGATGTCGTCGAAGGTTGACGTGTGGAACTTCTATCGCTTCATGCTGGCGTTTTATCAGAGCTGAGCGTCACAACTTTTGCGGCACGAAGCATTGCGACGAATTATTCGCCTAGCAGTTCACGGATGGTTGGCTCGATGGCATGGCGCATTTCCGCATCCGCAAGCGCGTACTTCAAGACCGTCTTCAGGTAATTGACTGGATCGCCAATGGTCAGCCATTCGCCGTCCGTCACCGGCTGCGCGACGACGCGCCCACCGCGACGAATGTATTCGCGCACTGAATCGGTCAGCCATAACTCGTTTGATTTACCGAGTGGAATTTCGCTGAGAATGCGAATGACTTCGGTTGAGAGAAGAAACCGTCCGAACATCGCAAGGTTCGATTTTGCTTCTTCGCGCGGCGGCTTCTCGATCACGTCCTTCATCTCGTTGATCGTGCTTTCCGGTTTGAACTCGACGACGCCGTAGCGCACGACCTCTTCCCACGGAACTTGCTGTACGCCGGCGACCAGAGCGCCCGTGCGGTTGTGTGTGTCAATCAACTGGCGGGCAAACGGCACACGGGTCTTCAATATGTCGTCGCCATACGAGTAGATGAAGCCTTCGCCTTCGGGAAGGTGCCGGCGCGCCACGAGCAGCGGCGTGCCGTTACCATAAGGCCCTTCTTGCGCTTCGAAGATGATCTCGACGCCCGCCAGCTTATCGGCAAACGCATCGAACGCCGGATACTTGCCGCGTGCCGGCGCATGCGACAGGTCATACTGGCGGTAGAGCGGGTCAGGATTGGCGCCTGTGATGATGACGATCTTTTTGATGCCCGAATCGATGTACTCTTCGATGATGAGATGAATCGCCGGTTTGTTGATCACCGGCACTAGCTCTTTGGGATAGCCAAGTGTGACCGGCAACATCCTCGTGCCTGAGCCCGCCGCTGCAATCACGCCGGTTTCTATTTTCATCGCTCGCTCTCCAACAGGTGATTGGCCCACGTCGTGAAAGTAACATGCGCAGCGCGGCCCGCTCAAGCAAAGCGACTATGGCTTTGTAGATGATTGAGGTGCTGACTTCTGCCGGCTCTGAGTCTCAGCCAGCTCGACCAGCAAGCGGTGGGCGCGGTCGTCTTCGGTCAGCTCGGGATGGAACGTTGCGGCGATGAGGTTGCCTTGCCGAACCATCACCGGCTCGCCCTTGAGCGTAGCGATAGTCGCAACCCCCTGGCCGACATCGGTGATTCTCGGCGCGCGAATGAAAACCGCCTCCAGCGGCCCGCCCGGCAAACTGGTTTCGACTGCAATGATAAAGCTGTCAACCTGCCGGCCATAGGCATTGCGGGCAACCGCGATGTCCATCAGCCCAAGCGACGGCTGTGGCGGGTTGCTGACCTCGCGGGCCACCAGAATGGCCCCCGCGCAGGTCGCGAATATCGGCCTGGCCGATGAGGCAAATGCCTTGATCGCTCCGCCCAGGCTTTCTTCCTCGATGAACTTGAGCATCGTCGTGCTCTCGCCGCCGGGAATGATCAACCCATCCACCTCGTCAAGCACGGCAGCGCGGCGCACTTCGACCGCCTCGACGCCGATGCGCCTGAGCATTCGCGCATGTGCCGCGAAATCCCCCTGCAATGCCAGAACGCCAATCTGCATGAAATGATGAACGATGAATGATGAATGATGAACGGAAGAGGGAAAGGCAGCCGGATTATCTATAGACAATCCCCTGCCTTCATTCATCATTCATCCTTCATCATTCATCATTCCCTTTGCTACCAGCCGCGAGTTTGCAGCAAGTCGGTTTCGGCCATCTTCGATATGTCGAGGCCGCGCATGGCTTCGCCGAGTTCTTCGCTGGCTTCGAGGATTGCTTGCGGGTCGTTGAAGTGGACGGTCGCTTTGACAATGGCGCGGGCTCGCACCGCCGGGTCTGAGGATTTGAAGATTCCCGAACCTACGAAGACAGTCTCGGCTCCAAGCTGCATACAGAGCGCCGCGTCCGCCGGCGTGGCGACGCCGCCGGCAGCGAAGTTCGGCACCGGCAGACGGCCTTCGCGCGCCACCAGGCGGACGATTTCATACGGCGCTCCGAGTTGTTTGGCCTCCGTCATCATTTCTTCTTCGCCAAGCACGGTCAGGCGCTTGATCTGTGCGGTGATGGCGCGCAGGTGGCGCACCGCTTCGACGATATTGCCGGAGCCGGCTTCGCCTTTGGTGCGAATCATCGCCGCGCCCTCGCCGATGCGGCGCAGCGCTTCGCCGAGGTTGCGAGCACCACAGACGAACGGTACTTTGAAGCGCTGCTTGTCAACGTGATGCTCTTCGTCGGCAGGCGTCAGCACTTCGCTCTCATCAATGAAATCAACGCCGAGCGCTTCGAGAACTTGCGCCTCGACGAAATGGCCGATGCGTACCTTGGCCATGACCGGGATTGAAACCGCAGCCACGATCTCGCGAATCTTCTTTGGCGAGGCCATTCGCGCCACGCCGCCCTCGGCGCGAATGTCTGCCGGCACACGCTCAAGCGCCATCACTGCGACCGCGCCGGCCTCCTGGGCAATCGTCGCTTGCGCGGCATCGGTGACGTCCATAATCACGCCGCCCTTCAACATCTCTGCAAGCCCCGTCTTCAAGCGAATCAAATTATCAGTCATGGTTCTTCACTCCATTTCCTAAAATGGAACCACAGATGAACACAGATGAACACAGATGCAAAAGAGTTGGGAATTCGCGCTCTTTCCTCATCTGTGTCCATCTGTGTTCATCTGTGGTTGCTCTGTTCCTTTTAACTCAGAATGATTTCGCCGCGCCCGCTGATGACCACGCCGCCGCCGACGCGCACACCGGCCACTTCATGGCTTGTCGGGTCAACGTCTACTTCGATGTGTAGCAAACTTGGGCGGCGCATTTCGAAGCCCTGCTCGCTCAGGATTCGCGTGACCGCCTCGACCTCTACAACGGAGTGCTGGACAAGGTAGTAGCCCAACGGGCCATTGGCTGAGCCGGTCGCCGCATCCTCGATCACGCCAGCCGCGGGCGCGAAGACGCGGCAATGCACAGTCCCCGACGCCTGCTCGGTCTCGCGTGTGAAGGTCAACACGGTCTGCGCGCCCATCTGGTTGCTGATGCGCTCAAGCGCCCCTGTGTCTACTTTGATTCGGCGGACCGCGGCCAACGACGCGACCGGCACAATAAGCACAGTGATGCCGTTATAAATTGCCTCGACCGGCAGCCCGGTTGATTCGATCTCTGCGGCATCAAGTGACAAGGCTCGCGCCAGCTCTGAAACATCAGCGAGCGTGCCTTTGACAATGGGCAGCGGTTGGGTCATCACCGTGTGGCCGGCACGACCGTCCTGTGTGGCGACTTCGACGGTGATCGGCCCGACGCCGGTTTCAAGGGTTACGGTCGTCGTCGGCTCGGACCACGATTTCATGCGCTCGGCGACAATGACATTTCCGGTGCCGACTATTGGGTGACCGGCGAAGGGCAATTCGGTTTCCGGCGTGAAGATGCGCACATGGTAATCGCCGCCACTTTCCGATGGCAGCAGGAAAGTAGTTTCGGAAAAGTGCATCTCGCGCGCCAGGTTCTGCATGGTTTCGCTGTCGAGCCCTGTCGCGTCTGTGAAGACCGCAAGCTGGTTGCCGCCGAATTGCTTTTCCGTGAACACGTCAGCAATGATGAAGCTCTTTTTCATGACATCCTCCGTTTCAAGACTCTGGCGATGCGCCGGATGCCTTC
>JBJMGU010000064.1:0-21284 GCA_045807765.1 Blastocatellia bacterium | reverse complement strand
AGGAAGCAGTAGGCAGTAGGCAGTTATCTAGTCCCGTAGGGACGCCATGTTTATAGTCGAGACGTTCCAATAAAGATCAAGCTCCGTAGGAGCGCAATGTCAACATTGCGCTCCTACGGAGCTTGGCGACGCACTGACAACTGCCTACTGCTTCCTGATTTGTCCGCTATGGAAAAAATTCTGATTACAGGCGGCGCGGGATTCATCGGCAGCCACCTCGTTGATTACTTGATGAGCGAGGCGGCGGCTGCAACGCTTGGCTTGCGCCAGGGGCCGCGCCTCACGGTGGTTGATAACTTCGACGATTTTTATGATCCGGCGCTGAAACGCGCCAATGTCGAGCCGCACCTCGGACGCGATAACTTTGAGCTGGTCGCCGCCGATATTACCGACGCCGGGGCGATGAATGAGTTATTCGCGCGTCGGCAGTTTGACGCCGTCGTGCATCTGGCAGCGTGCGCCGGCGTCCGCCCGTCGCTTGCCGACCCGCTGGCTTACGAAGCGACCAACGTGCGCGGCACCTACGCGCTGTTGGAAGCGGCGCGGCGCAGCGGCGTGCGGCAATTCGTCTTTGGCTCGTCCAGCTCGGTCTATGGCATCAACGCGCGAGTGCCTTTTTGCGAAGACGATCTCATCAGCCAGCCCATCTCGCCGTATGCCGCGACTAAGATCGCCGGCGAAGCGGCGTGTCACGTCTACAGCCATCTTTATGGAATGCGCGTGGTCTGCCTGCGCTTCTTCACCGTCTACGGCGCGCGGCAGCGGCCCGACCTGGCCATCCACAAATTCGCGCGCCTGATCGAAGCGGGCCGCCCCATACCTCTATATGGCGACGGCAAGACGGAACGCGATTACACTTACATTGACGATATCATTGCCGGCGTCGTCGCGGCGCTCGGCTATCAGGCGAGCGCGTACGAGGTCATTAACCTCGGCGAATCGGCAACGGTCGAGTTGCGGCGGCTGGTCGAGTTGCTGGAACAGGCGCTCGGCAAGCGCGCGCTGATCGAGCCGCAGCCGGCACAACCCGGCGACGTTCCCCGCACCTGCGCCAATATCGAAAAAGCGCGGCGACTGCTCGGCTACAACCCGCAGACGCCCATCGAAACCGGCATCAGAAAGTTCATCGCCTGGTTCAGAGGTAAGGGCGGTGAGCCATAACGCCTCAGGGAATACCCTTATTGTCCCATGAAGCGATGTTCAGCCGGTCGTCAGGCGGTTACAGCGAGGAATGGTTATTGCTGTTTGTTAACCGGAGCGCGCTCGGACGCGACGCGTGATGCTGCATCCGTCGAAGTCCTCCCCTGTAGTTTTAAATTGCTATCTTGAGGTTGAGCCTGTGAATGATAAAGAGCTCAGTATTCTCCTTGTTGACGACGATGCCGACACGACGAAGATGCTAGGCCAGCTTTTAGGGCTGACGCTGGCGAGGCAGCACAATTGTTTTACCGCCTCCAGCGTCGATGAAGCGTTTAAGCTGCTCGACGCCAGCTTCTTTCACCTGGTTATTACAGACATCAATATGCCTGGAACGACAGGGATCGCGCTGTGTCAGCGAATTTATGAGCGCCATCCGACCACCGTGGTCATCATGATGTCGGCGATGACCGACATCAATTACGCCATCGAAGCGATGCGCGCCGGCGCTTTCGATTACCTGGTCAAGCCGATTCACGCCGCGCACCTGACAGCGGCCATCGAGCGCGCGCTCGACTATCAGGAAACTTTGATGAAGCGGTATTACTGCGAGCAATCGCTTGAAGAAGAGGTGCGCGACCTGTTCACACTCAATGCTCGGGTACGCAGCTCGCGCAACAAGAAAGCTGTCGGCGAAACGCTGCGCTCCGATGCCGCGGGCCACAAGGGATAATGGCTTTCCACCCCTTGCGCGTATTCGCTTACTAACCCGAAGGCGCAAACCCGCGGGACGCTTGCGGTGCCGCCTGATGCCGATGATGCGCCACACTGCGAGCGTCCCGCTCGACCTGCTTGCCTATCGCCACCTGCCAGTCTACTATCCTTGCTTGCAGAAAAAATCTGCCCGCACTTATGAAGGAATACCGCCTAACACCGGTACGCGAAGCCGACGCCGCGAGGCCGGAGCTGTCTGTCTTTCTGCCGGTTTATAACGAAGCCGAGAATCTGCCGCCGCTGCATGACAAGCTCACCCAGGCGCTCGCCGAGCTGGGCCGCAGTTATGAGATTCTCTATATCGATGACGGCTCGACCGATGCGAGCCTGGCGCGGCTGCGCGAGATCGCCTTGCTCGACGAGCGCGTGCGGGTCATCGCTTTTCGCCGCAATTATGGCCAGACAGCGGCCATGAGCGCCGGCATCGATTACGCGCGCGGCGACATCCTGATTCCGATGGACGCGGATCTGCAAAACGACCCGGCGGATATTGGCCGGCTGCTGGCGCGCCTCGACGAAGGCTACGACGTGGTATCAGGTTGGCGCAAAGATCGCAAAGACCGCTGGCTGACCAGGCGGCTGCCTTCGCATCTGGCCAACCGTCTGGTGTCGCGCATTGCCGGCATCACCTTGCATGACTATGGCTGCTCGCTTAAAGCCTACCGGCGCGAGGCGCTCATCGATGTAAAGCTTTACGGCGAGATGCACCGCTTCATCCCGGTTTACGCCGCCTGGGCCGGGGCGCGCGTCACAGAGATTCCGGTCACCCATCATGCGCGACAGGCCGGCGAGTCGAAGTACGGGTTGTCGCGCACCGGCAAAGTGCTATTCGACCTGATCACCATCAAGTTCATGTCGAGTTATCTGACCAAGCCGCTCTACCTGTTCGGCTGGGCCGGGGCGATCTGCCTGATTGTCAGTTTTATCTCATTTGCTTTTGCGCTCTACTTCCGCTTCGTCGAAAATGTCCACCTGAACCGCATGCCGCTGGCGACGCTGGCCATGATCATGTTCGGCATGGGCGTGCAGTTCATCTTCATGGGCCTGCTGGCGGAGATGATCGTCCGCACCTACCACGAATCGCAGAACAAGTCGACTTACCTGATCCGCGAGCGCATCAACATTCCCGACGACGCCAAAGAGGAGCAGCAGCGGTGAGAGCCGAGCGCGTCAACGTCGCGGGCGTCGAGGTGGATAACTTGAGCGAAGGCGAAGCGGTCGCCGCCATTGCGGGACGGATCGAAGCCGGCGGCTCGCATTATCTTTGTGTGATTAATGCCGCAAAAGCCGTCGCCGCCAACCGCGATCCCCGCTTGCGCGCAGCGCTCGGCAAGGCGGCGCTCGTGACCGCCGACGGCATGTCTGTGGTCTGGGCGGCGCGCTGGCTCGGCAGCCCTTTGAAAGAGCGCGTCACCGGCATCGATCTGTTCGAGCGCATGGTCAGGGAAGCGGCGTCGCGCGGCTGGTCGGTCTATTTCTTCGGGGCTCGCGACGAGTCTGTGCGGGGCGTCGTTGAGCGCTTTCGCCGCGAGCATACCGGGCTGCGCGTCGCCGGCTGGCGCAACGGCTACTTCGAGCCGTCGGAAGCTGCCGCCATTGCCGAAGAAATCTGCCGCAGCAAAGCCGATCTGTTGTTTGTGGCGATGGGCTCGCCGGCGCAGGAGTATTGGATCGCCGAGCAGCTTGAGCGTACAGGGGTGCGTTTTGCGATGGGCGTCGGCGGCAGCTTCGACCACCTGAGCGGGCGCAAGCCGCGCGCCCCGCGCTGGATGCAGCGCGCCGGGCTGGAATGGCTCTACCGTTTGTGGCGCGAGCCGCGCCGTCTGTGGCGGCGCTACCTGATTGGCAACTTACAGTTTATTCGCCTGGTTGTTGGGCAGGGACGCGCGCGGTCTCGGTCTTGACCCTTGCCGGCATAGATGCCGCGCCGCTCAGTTCTTCTCCTGGGCGTTCGACTCGTCGGCGGCAAGCTTTTCTTTCATCACTTCAGCATAGACCGACACAGCATAGCTCAACTCTTCGTCAATGTAGAGGCTGATCAGCCGGGCCACGGCGAGGTGGTTTTCGATGCTGATGGCGAGCCCGTCGCCCTTCAGTAAGCTGCCGAACTGGTCGAGCAGCGTGACGCGCAGCAGCGACAGCTCGCGCACCAGCTCGCGGGCGCGGTAGCCCTGGCGGAAGCGCACGTAAGCGTGGACGCGGGCTTCACGGGTGTTGATGAGACCGGGCTGCTCTTTGACGCGCAGCAGGTCGCAGATTTCGGCGATGACTGCGGGGATGTGGTCACGCAGCCCGGCCTCCGACAGCTCGGCGTCGGATTGGATGCGCGGCTCCTGGCGCACGGCTTCGATCCACCTGGCGGTGATCACTTCGTTGTGTGCCGAAAGCCAATCGGCTAAGTCTGAATAGGCCATGACACAACCTCAAAGGCGCGCGGCCCGGGTGCCAGTTGAGCCGCGCGCTTTCCCGTCCGGTTAGACCGCCTTAAGGGCTGCCGATGCGCGCGCATTTGACCGGCACGCCCTCAAGGATGACTTGCTCGAATGCCTTGCCCTGTGTCTGCTGCACAAATTCAAGGAACTCGTAGATGTTGGCGATCTCCGCGACATCAAAGCCGAGGCTCGCAAGCAGCTCGTCACTGCCGCGGAAGGTTAGCGGGTACGGTACGATACGGAACTCCAGCACCAGCGTGTCGTGCAATTTCAGGATCACCTCATAGAGGTCCTTCAGCACGGTGAACGACGAGATCAAACATGTGTATTCGCCCCGGCTGGCCCTGGTCAGAAGATTCGAATAATCGGCATTATAACTTTCAACAAACCGGTCGAACTCAGCCTGTTGCAGCATCTATTTGGATTACCCTTCCCGGTTTTCTCACAGGCGCACAGGTCAAACAGGGAAACAAACCACTCGCGGCGCGGTTGGCCGGCTTTCACAAGCCTGCCCTGTTTTATGGTCCTGATCGTTCACGCCCCACAGTTTAAACCGATCAACCATCAGCTTCGTGATCATTATAATCTGTGAAGCAGCATTGTGGAACGATGCTGCTTTTATGTCAAGCAGGCGGGCATCTGTGGCTTGCGCGCGCCGCGCGCTGTAGGCAGAATGGCTCAATCAGACAGGATGGAGGAGAGAATATGTCGAGAGAGCGAAAACCCCTGGCCGACGTCAGCGCCAAAAGCGACGTGCGGCCCATGAGCAAGGCGGCGGAACTGGCGGCCTTGCTAGAGCCTCACCGCGGCGAACGCCACGCCATCGTCATGCAGGATTACCCTGACCCTGATGCCATCTCGTCGGCCTGGGCGCACAAAATGATCGCCGCCCGCTATAGCATTGATTGCGACATCGTCTACGAAGGGCGCATCAGCCACCAGGAGAACCTCGCGCTCGTGCAACTGGCCGATATCGAGCTGCTGCGCTACAGCGAAGGCGACGACCTCGGCGTTTACCAGGGGACGGTTTTTGTTGATAACCAGGGAACGACCTCGGCGCTGACCGACCGCTTCGCCGCCGCAGGGGTCAAGCCGCTGGTGCTCGTAGACCATCACGAGCGCCAGGATCGCATCGAGTCCGAGTTCACCGATATTCGCAAGATCGGCGCCACCGCCACCATCTACACACAGTACATCCGCGAAGGGTTGTTGGAGCTGAACAAGAGCGATATGCAGCACGTTCGGCTGGCGACGGCGCTGATGCATGGCATTCGCAGCGAGACTCTGGGGCTGATCCGCGCCCGCGAAGAAGAACTTGAGGCGGCGTCCTTCCTGTCGCGCTACGCCGACTTTTCGCTGCTCGAAAGTATCCTCTCGGTCAAACGCGCGAAGCAGGTAATGGACGTCATCCGCCAGGCGCTCGAAAACCGCGAAATGCGCGACAGCTATTCAATCTCCGGCGTCGGCTTCCTGCGCATGGAAGACCGCGACTCGATCCCGCAGGCGGCGGACTTTCTGCTCACGGAAGAGAATGTCCACACGGCCATCGTCTATGGCATCATCGTCAAAGGCGACCGCGAGATGGTCGTCGGCTCGATGCGCACCACCAAAGTGACTTTGAACCCGGACGAGTTTTTGAAAGAGGCGCTCGGCGCGACCGAAACAGGCCGCTACTATGGCGGCGGGCGGCGTGGCGCCGGCGGCTTCGAGATACCGATAGGCTTTCTGGCGGCGATTAAAGATGACGAGCTGGTGCGCATGAAATGGCGGCTGTATGACGAGCTGATTAAGCGTAAGCTGCTGGCCAAGATCGGCGTGCCGACGACGCGTACCGAACTATCACGCGACACCGGATCGCTGACAAGCAACTCTCTGCGCGTCGAAGAAGTCTGACGATTGCGGATTCAAACTTACCGATAGAAGTCATCAGTTTGAATCCGCAATCCGTATTCTACAATCAAGAAAAAATCTCTGGTTCGCCAATCCGCAATCCGCAATTCAGTACCGGCGGTGGTGTTTCTTGTGGCGATAGACCATGTAGCCGGTGCCCGCGCCGGCGCCGGCGCCGATCAGCGCGCCTTTTTTGCCGCCGATCAATGCGCCGCCGACTGCGCCAATCGCCGTGCCGACAGCGATGTGCTTGGTCTTGCTCGGGCCGCGACGATAATAGCGGTGATGCCGTTGCGCCGAGCTGATCGGCGCAATCGTCAGCACCATGAAGATGACCGCCAGCAGCATCGCCAGGATGTTTCGTTTTTGAACAACACGTACCATTTTCACTCCTCCTGATAGCTTAAACTCTGCCCGATCATTGATACTTCAACTGCCGTTCCACAGGGCGGCGGGCAAGGCGATTTGCAAAGCGCATGGCGGCGCTGTAGCATACTTGGCGAAATCTGCGCACGGGAGAAGCTATGTCGAGCCAGGTCAATCGTCGCGACTTCATCAAAGAGTTTAGCCTCAGCCTTGCCGCGCTGGCGCTCGCGCCGAATGTCGCCAGGGCGACAAAGCGCGGCGGCCTGACACTGCAAGGCGCGCCGCAGAACATCATCATCCTCGGCGGCGGTCTGGCCGGGCTCGCCGCCGGTTACGAGTTGAAGCAGGCCGGCCATCACATCACCATCCTCGAAGCGCGCAAGTTTCCCGGCGGGCGCGTGCAAACCCTGCGCGATTTCGCTAACGACCAGTACGCCGAAGCCGGGGCCTTGAGCTTCCCGCAAGAGCACGGCTTCACCTATGGCTACGCGACCGATTTTGGCCTGCCGCTGCGGCCCGTCGCCGCCTTCGGGCTCGACTCTATCGCCCACATTCGCGGCAACCGCGTTCGCATTGATGGCGGCGGCGGCGCCAACGTGCCCTTTTCGCTGAAGTCGAGCGAGCGCACAGCCGGCGTCTACGGCCTGATCCCGCTCTATCTCGGCCAGTACCTGAACGCTGTCGGCAACCCGCGCCGCGCCGGCTGGCCTTCGGAAGCGTTGCGCGCTATTGACGGCGTGTCGCTCAGAGCGCTGCTTGAATCGCAGGGCGCGTCGGATGGCGCGATAGACATCATCGCCGCGACGCAGTTGGGGCTTCTCGGCTATGGCATCGATTCGGTGTCGGCAATGGACGGCGTGGTGACGGAAGCCATCGCCTCGTCGGGAGCCTTTTACGAGATCGCCGGCGGCAATGACCAGTTGGCGTCTGTGCTGAAGAAGAAGATCAAGAAATTCTTCCATAAGCAATCGCTCGTCACACGCATCGAGCAGGACGGCGCAGGCGTCATCGTGACTTACGAAAACGGCGACGGCCCGCAGACGATCACCGCCGACCGCATCATCTGTACGCTGCCGTTCCCTGTGCTGAAGAACATTCCGATCTCGCCAGCGCTCCCCGAAGACAAGCAGCGGGCGATCAACGAAATCAAGCTGACGCCGGTGACGCGCACCTATCAACAGTTCAACAAGCGGGTCTGGGAGCAGGACACCTTGAGCGGTTATGGCATCACCGACCTGCCGATTCAGAATACCTATTCGCCGACGCTGTCGCAGACCGGCAAGAGCGGCATCCTGGTGTCGTACACCGGCGGCCAGCGGGCGCTCGACCTCGGAGTGATGAGCGAGAAAGACCGGCAAGCGCTGGTGCTGCGGCGCATGGGCGATCTGTTTAATAATTTGAATAGCCAGTATGCGTCGGGAACGAGCGTCGTCTGGCACGACGACCCGCTGGCGGGCGGCGGCTTTGCCTACTTCGAGCCCGGACAGATGGCCTCGCTGCTTGAGGTGGCGCAGCGCGCCGAAGGGCGTATTCACTTTGCCGGCGAGCACACCTCTGCGTGGCACGGCTGGATGAACGGGGCGCTGGAATCGGGCAACCGCGCCGCCGCCGAAGTCAACGCCGTCGGTGCGCAAGCCAGCATCACCATCACTTCATCAACCGAGCAAGGCAGTCGCTAAGGCCGGGCGCGCGACGTAAATGTCGGCAGCTTCACCCTTGCCTTCGCGCCTGCCTCACTGCGGTCTCATTCCGGCCTTCTTCAATCAACCCATTGACGTGGTGTGCTGCGGCTCGATCTTGTAGAGGACGCGCACTTCGCCGGGGGCGCGCCCGGGATAGCGGTCAACGCCCATGTATTTCTTGGCCATCTTATCGATATGCTCGTCGGCGCCTTCTTCGGTGATCTCGACTACAGGCCCGCGAACTTCGAGGTAGCGGTAAGGGTTATCAGGGTCTTGCAGAGAGAGGGAGACATTCGGGTTGCGGCGCAGGTTTTTATCCTTCTGCCGTCCGCGCGCCGAATTGATGATGATGTATTGGCCATCGTAGTCCACCCACACAGGCGTCACCTGCGGTGTGCCGTCGGGCATCAGCGTTGCGACGTGGGCAAATGCTTTCTTGTCGAACAGGTCACGAAATTTCTCCGGGATTCCTTCTGCCATAGCGTTCTCCTTGATGGTTGCAGTGCGTCTCGCGCATGAAGTTTACCCGTTCGACGTGACGGGCTCAAACTCGTCCGGTGTAATCTCGACCGGCAACCCATCGCCCCAATCGTATTTTTCGCGCCCGAGCTGTTGCGCCATCTGGTAGAGCGCCGCGTCACGCGCTTCGTCAAGCACGCGCGCCGTTGCCGGAAACTGGCGATCAGCGACACGCACACTGACGCGCGGGTTGGCCGCGATATTCTTGACCCATTGGGTGCGGTAAAAGTGTTCGGCGAGAAGGTAGAAGCGGCCCGCGTGGTGGACGAACCAGATTTCGATTTCGCGCGGCAGCCCGGTCTTGCGGCCCGTCGTCGTCAGGTAGAGATACTTGATGGCGGCAAACTCTTTGCGTTCCGGCATGGCTTCGATTCAGCCACAGCGGCAGCGTTTCATGCAAGCGGCGGATTAGATCATCGGGTCAGCGGAGGTGGCCTGCGCGCCCTGCCGGTCGCTTCCGCGCATGACGTTCTGCTCGTCCACAAAAAACGAGCGCTTGCCGCTGATGCCATAGCGTTCGGGTGTCGCTGTCGCTTCAAAGCCGTGCGCCGTCACCCGCACATCGAACTTGTAGCCGGTCAACTGGCCCTTCGCCGGATCGTTGACCATGCTGCGTTTAATCAATTCGTCGAGCGTCGCGTACTGGCCGCCGGATTCGGCCTGGTAAGCCAGCTCGGCGCGGCCAATGGCCTGCAACCGCGTCATCGCCGCCAGCTCGTTGCCGGCAGTCGCCTGCGGCGCTTGCTCGATCACCGTCGTCTTCGAACCGCTACACGCCGCCAAGCTCGCCAGCATTGCCATCATCAAAAGTCGCATGAATCGCCTGTGCATTTCGGGTCTGTCCTTGAATTCGAGGGATGTCGCGGGAGCCTGATAGAGTCGCGCTTATGATAAGTCGGGCGCGGCAGGCGGGCAATAGTAATTCCGGCAGCGCCACGGGGTGCCGCCGAAAATATGAGCCGAGCGCTTGACGTGCTCTCGCCGCGCAGGTAGTTTAGCTTTCGTTTCATCACCTAACATTCAAGCGCAGACGCGGAGACCTGATGCCATTAGGTTTGCAGATCGCCTGGCTGTTCATCCTCGCCGTGCCCATCGCCTGCATCGCCTGGACGGTGACGCACGAAGAAGTCTTCCGCGAGCCGCGCGATTATTGCGTCAGAAAAAGCCAGAGCTGCCGACGACTGCTTGAACGCAAGTTTTTTTACCTGTTCACCTGCGAGTATTGTTTTAGCCATTATGTAACCGTCTTCTTCCTCATCATCACGCGCTACAAGCTGCTGTATGCCGACTGGCGCGGTTATCTGATCGGCGGCTTCGCGCTGGTGTGGGTCGCCAATCAATATATGAGCATCTACGGCAGGCTGCGGCTCGACATCAAGCGCGAGAGCGTCGAGATCAAGCAGGTCGAAAACGAGCATTGAGCAACGCGCCTTGCGGCCCTGCCGCAGCGGCGCAGAGACAAACTGGAAAAAGGAGAGACGTATGGCAAAGACTATCGCATCCATTGTTGGCGTAGTGTTCATCCTTGTGGGAATCGTCGGGTTTGCAAAGCCCGAACTGTTGGGCGCACACCTCAGCCCCGTGCACAATGTCATCCACCTGGTTTCCGGGGCGCTGTCGCTCTATTTCGGCGCTAAAGGAACACTCGGGCAGGCGCGCAACTTCTGCATTATCTTTGGGCTGGTCTACGGCTTGCTCGGCGTCGTCGGCCTGGTCATGGGCGAGCTGCATCTGCCCGGCCTGATGCTCGGCAAGATGGATCACTACATTCACGTAGCGATTGGCGTCCTCTACCTGATCGGCGGGTTCGGGACGAAAGCCTGATCGCTCTGAGGCCGTGATCTTCGGCGGCGCGGCGCGCTCAGGCGGCGCGCCGCTGATTTTGCGCGGCCTGAGCGGCGCGGCTTTCGGCGCGCAGCAGTTTCAACAACGCCAGCTCCTCAGGCTCATATTCAGGCTGCAATCGCTGGATGCGGCGAGTGCGCCGCGGTCGAAAGGCTTCGAGCGTGACGCCTTCGCTGTAGCGTTCAAGCACCGCCGGGTGAATGTAACAACTGCGGCAGACGCTCGGAGTGTTGCCGAGATGCTCGGCAACCTGCTTGACCACCTGCACAACGTTGCGCTTTGCCTGTCGCTCGCTGTCTGTCTGGCCGACTTCGGCCAGGCGAATTGCCGCCAGCAGCGAGCCGCCCCAGGTACGAAAATCTTTGGCGGAAAACTCCGGCCCCGCCGCCGCCTTGATGTATTCGTTGACCTCGCGCGGCGTGATCGGCTTGATTTTGCCATCGTCGTCGGTGTACTCGAACAGCTTCGGCCCGCCGAGCGCTTTCAGGTCGCGCATCACCGTGGCCAGTTCTTCATCAACGATGATCCGCCGGTGGCGGATATGATGTTTGCCGACGAAGCTGAAGACCAGACGGCCACCGCGTTGAATATCGAGATGGCGATTGCGCAGCGTCGTCACCCCATAGGTGCGATAGCGTTTGACGCTATGCTCGGAGCCGACGCGGAAGTAGAGATCGTTGATCAGTCGAATGACGATGGCCAGCACGCGCTGGCGCGGGAAGCCATCGAGCGCGATATGCTCGTTGGTCAGGCGGCGCAGCAGCGGCAACGATTCGCCGAAGCGCACGATCTTGGCATATTTTTTCTGTTGCTGTCGCGCCGCGAACGCGGGATGGTATTTATACTGAATGCGCCCGGCGGTATCGATGCCGACGGCTTGCAGGCGGCTGCGCGGCGAGGGCGCAACGCGGACATGCCGCCAGGCGGGCGGGATCGCCAACTGGCTTATGCGCTCAAGCTGCGCCGCATCAGTCACAGGGCGGCTTTTGTGATCTTCATACCAGAAACCTCTTTGCTTCGAGCCGTGCCGCCTCCACCACTTCGCCCGCGTGCCGCGCTCGACCAGCTCAAGCGCGGCCTTCTTTGGTTTCGCCGCAGCGCCCTGCGCCTTGATCCCCATCGAATCAATCGTTTGTACCTTACTCGCCATCAACTGCTCGCTTTCAATGCGAATCTTGCAAGCGAGACTAGACGGAGCAATGAATGTGCCAGGGACACTACAGGAGGCAGGAAGCAGGAGGCAAGAGGCAGGAGGCAGGAAGCAGCAGACGGTTCTCAGTCCCGTAGGGACGCGATGTTTATAGATACAGAGGCCGAACAGGACGAAGCCCCGGAGGGGCGCAATGTCGACATTGCGCCCCTCCGGGGCTTGCGTGTTTAAGCACCTCGACGACTATAAACATTACGCTCCTAATGGAGCTTAGAGATCGCCTGCCTACTGCCTACTGCTTTGAAGGAGTGATGATGAAAATTCTAGTCACCGGGGCGACGGGGTTGATCGGTCGCCAGCTCTGTCAATCGCTGTTGGGCGATGGCCATCTGGTCACGGGGCTGTCGCGCACGCCGGAAAAAGCTCGCGACGTGCAGGTCACAGAGATGCACCGCTGGGACGCCATGAACGGGCCGCCCGATGCTCGGTCGCTCGATGGCGCCGACGCCGTCATTCATCTGGCGGGCGAGCCCATCGCGGCGCAGCGCTGGAGCAATGAGCAGAAACAACGCATCCGGAATTCGCGTGTCGTCAGCACGCGCAATCTGGTTGACGGCTTGCTGGCGATGACGCTGCGGCCTACCGCTTTCATCAGCAGCTCGGCGGTCGGCTTTTATGGTGATCGCGGCGATCAGTTGCTCGATGAACAATCGCCCGCCGGCAGAGGGTTCATGCCTGAAGTCTGCAAAGAATGGGAAGACGAAGCGGAGCGCGCCGCGGCGTTCGGCATCCGCGTTGTCCGAGTGCGCACCGGCGTCGTCTTGAGCCGCGAGGGTGGCGCACTGGAAAAGATGCGCGGGCCTTTCAGTCTTGGGCTCGGCGGCAAGCTCGGCAGCGGGCGGCAATGGTTCCCGTGGATTCACATGGCCGATATGATTGACATCTATCGCTACGCACTGATGAGCGAATCGCTCAGCGGGCCAGTCAACGCCACCGCGCCCGAGCCTGTGACCAACGCCGAGTTCACGCGCCGCCTAGCCGCAGCGCTGCACCGCCCGGCGCTCGTGCCTGTGCCGGAGTTTGGCCTGCGTGCCGTGCTCGGCGAGATGGCTGATGTGCTGCTGTCGAGCCAGCGCGTGCTTCCCCAAGTGCTGATGGCCGCCGGCTACAGCTTCCGGTTTGCGAGCCTCAAAGACGCGCTCGCCGACCTGTTCGGGTGATTGTTCTGAGCGTGCGTGTCGCCAAGGTTATGCGCCGGCGGCGAAATAGGCGCGGCAGCAGACGAGCGGCGCTTGCTTTTCTTTTAGCCATACGGTTCTATACTGATTGCCCCTGAGGGCGGATGATCGCCTGACTGCGTCCTGCCAGGGCGCTATCATCCAATTGAACATCTTCTTTACAGATTTCATGTCGGCGTGGTTACGGCTGTAGCCGGCGATTGAGATGATTTGACGATGAGCTTGCAAGAGAGAAAGCGTATACCGAAAGCGGAGCGCCCGGCCTGGTGGCGCTACGGCAGCGCTGTCGGGATGACGGGAATCGCGGCGCTTTTACGCTGGGCGCTCAGCCCTGTTCTTGGCAGCTCGGCGCCGTTCGTGTTTTTCGTGATGGCCGTCACCGTCACGGCGTTGTCTTATGGCCTGGGGCCGGCCTTACTCACGGCTGTGGCCGGTGGCATCATCGCGCTTTTTGCCTGGGTGCTGCCGGCCCACCTGACCTATTCTAACGTGCTCACCAACATCATCGTCTACCTGTTGTTGAGCTTCTTTATCGCCATCTTGATTGAGCTGATGCGGCGCGCCCGCCAGCGCGCCGAAGAGAGCGCCGGGTCAGCCGACGAAAGCCGCAAGCTGCTGGCGACAACGCTGGGCAGCATCGGCGACGCGGTGATCGCTACAGATCTCGAAGCGCGCGTGACCTTCCTGAATCCGGTCGCTGAAACGCTGACTGGCTGGCAGCGCGACGAAGCCATCGGTCAGCCGGTCGACGATGTCTTTGTCATCGTCAACGAGCAGTCGCGCCAGACGGTCGAAAGCCCCATCACCCGCGTGCTGCGCGAAGGCGTCGTCGTCGGGCTGGCCAATCATACGGTGCTGATCCGCAAAGACGGCAGCGAGCTTCCCATTGACGACAGCGGCGCGCCCATCCGCGACGAGCAGGGCCGGTTGTCGGGTGTCGTGCTGGTCTTCCGCGATGTCAGCGAGCGCCGCCGGGTCGAAGAGGCGCTATCGTTCGTCGCTTCGATTGTCGA
Organism: Blastocatellia bacterium; assembly: GCA_045807765.1. Lineage (GTDB taxonomy): Bacteria > Acidobacteriota > Blastocatellia > UBA7656 > UBA7656 > DATENM01. The sequence goes on along the minus strand of JBJMGU010000064.1, from coordinate 7,238 downwards.
ATCGTCTGACGACGCGATTATCGGCAAGCGGCTGGATGGCACTATCGTTAGTTGGAACATGGGCGCCGAGCGGCTCTACGGCTACCGCCCCGAAGAGGTCGTCGGCAAGCACATCCGCTTGCTGGCCACCGCCGAGGACGACGACATTGACCACATCCTGGAGCAGTTGAAAAGCGGCAAGCCGATTGAGCATTACGAAACCGTGCGGGTCAAGAAGAACGGCGAGCGCGTCCCTGTCGCCCTGACGATCTCGACGATCAAAGGCCCGGCGGGCACGCTCACCGGCGCTTCGACCATCGCCCGCGACATCACCGAGCGCAAGCGCGCCGACCGCGAGCGCGAGCGTTTGATGGCCGAGCTGGAAAGCCAGCGCACGCGCCTGAACAACGTCGTCGCCAACGTGCCCGGCGTCGTCTGGGAAGCCTGGGGCGAGCCCGATGCCGCCTCGCAGCGCATCAACTACGTCAGCGACTACGTCGAAACCATGCTCGGCTACAGCACAGAGGAATGGCAGCAGACGCCGAATTTCTGGCTGACCATCGTCCATCCCGAAGACCGCGAGCGAGCGGCGCGCACCGCGGCTGAGAACTTCGCTGCCGGCGGCGGCGTCAATGAGTTCCGCTGGCTGACGAAAGATGGGCGGGCACTCTGGGTCGAGACCCACGATGTAGTGATTTACGATGAGCAGGGCCAGCCCGCCGGCATGCGCGGCGTGACCATGGACATCTCTGAGCGCAAGCGCGCCGAAGAAGAGCGGGCGCGCTTTCTGGCCGCCGCCGAGGCCAGCGAGCAGCAGGCGCGCTTTCTGGCCGAAGCCAGCGCCACGCTCGCCTCGTCGCTCGATTACCAGTTGACGCTGCGCCGGGTCGCCGAGCTGGCTGTGCCGCATCTGGCCGACTGGTGCATTGTGCATATCGCCGAAGACGGCAAGCACCTCAAGCAACTCGCCATCACGCACGTAGACCCGCAGAAGGGCGCATGGGCCGAAGAGGCCGGTTTGCGCTATCCGCCTGACCCGGACGCGCCGCATGGTGTGGCGAACATTCTGCGCACCGGGCGCTCGGAATATTACCCGGAAGTTGATGACGCGCTGCTCGCGAAAATGGCGAACGATGCAGATCACCTTGAGATTCTCCGCGCCGCTAATCTGAGATCGGCGATGCTGGTGCCGCTCGCGGCACGCAATCGCACGCTCGGTGTCATGACGTTCATCGCTTCGGAATCGCACGCCGCCTACACGCCCGCCGACCTGGCGCTCGCCGAAGACCTGGCGCGGCGCGCGGCGCTGGCCGTAGATAACGCTTTGCTGTTTACCGAAGCGCACCGCGCCCGCGCCGACGCCGAAAGCGCCAACCGCGCCAAGGATGAATTCCTGGCGACCGTTTCACACGAGCTGCGCACACCGCTCAACGCGATTGTCGGTTGGTCACATATGCTGCGCACTCGCACCTTTGATGCGGCGACGACGACGCGAGCCTTAGAGACCATCGAGCGCAACGCCAAGGCGCAGGCGCAGATCGTCGAAGATATCCTCGACGTGTCGCGCATTATCACCGGCAAGCTGCGGCTTGAGGTGCAGCCCGTAGACCTGGCGGCGATCATTGACGCGGCGCTCGATTCGGTGCGCCCGGCGGCAGAGGCCAAAGAGATTCGCTTGCAGGCGGTGTTAGACTCGCACGCCGGCCCTGTCTCTGGCGACGCCAGTCGTCTGCAACAGATTGTCTGGAATCTGCTCTCGAACGCCGTCAAGTTCACGCCGCGCGGCGGGCGCATACAGGTGCGGTTGGAGCGCGCCGATTCACAGGTCGAGATCATCGTCGTCGACACCGGGCAGGGAATTACGCCCGACCTGCTGCCGTACGTCTTTGACCGTTTCAGGCAAGGCGATTCGACGAGTACGCGGCTGCATGGCGGCCTGGGTTTGGGGCTGGCGATTGTCCGCCATCTGGTCGAGCTGCATGGCGGCACGGTGACGGCAGAGAGCAGCGGCGAGGGGCATGGCTCAACCTTCAGGGTGAGACTGCCGCTGCTGGCCCTGCACGCCGGGCGCTATGAAAGCGGGTCGGTGTCGTCGGGCGCGCATGCGGCTTCGCCTTTGCAGAAGGCTCCCGATCTGACGGGTCTGAAGGTGCTGGTCGTTGAGGATGAATTGGACAGCCGCACGCTGCTACAGACGATGATCGAGCAATACGGGGCCGAGGTAAAGGTGTACGCTTCGAGCGCCGAAGCCTTTGATGCCTTTCACGAATGGTTGCCCGACGTGCTGGTCAGCGACATCGAGATGCCCGGCGAGGACGGCTATCAATTGGTCCGGCGGATACGCGAGTTGGCGCCGGAGCGCGGCGGCAAAACGCCGGCAGTGGCGCTGACGGCTTACGCGCGCATGGATGACCGTATGCGGGCGCTCGCCGCCGGCTACCAGATTCACGTTGCCAAACCTGCCGACCCGATTGAACTGGCGGTGGTGATCGCCAGCCTTGCCGCGCCGCGCCGCGACCCGAACCCCTAGAGCGGATTTCGATAGCGTTTGCCGTGTAGCGAATCTAACCGCATTGCGCTACATCCGATTGACAACCGCTCTAAGGCGCTGCCGTTTTCCGTTTCAAACGAGCGGCAACTGAAAATCCGCGACTAGCGGCAGGTGATCCGATGCCAGCAGCGACAGGCGGCTGCGGAACAGGGTCATCGCTTCAAGCTGTAACGAATCCTCATAATAGATGTGATCGAGGTGCAGCAGTGGCAGCACGCCGGGATAGGTGCGCGAGCGCGGCAAGTGCAAGCGCACATCGGCGCTCACCAGATGCGACGCCAGCAGCCTTGAGGCCAGCCCGCGCGTCCATTCGTTGAAATCGCCGAGCATCAGGCGCGGCCCGGCCAGCTCTTGATGGTTGAGGATCGCCTCGTCAATCAAGCGCCGCCCCTGATGCCGCCGCTCAAGATAAGCCGTGCCGAGGTGGACGTTGAAGACATGCATCAATCGGCTGCCGGCCACCTCGAGATCGGCGCGCAGGCAGCCGCGCTGCTCGCGCCCGCGCACGCTGATGTCATAATTGTGCGTGGCAAGGATGGGCCAGCGGCTCAGGATGACGTTGCCATAAATGCCGCCGCGCAGCCGCCGCGTGCCGCCGACCGTGTGCAATAACTTGAGCTGTTCGGCGATGAAGCGCGCTTGATCGTCTTCGGACCGGCCATCGGGAATCGACAGGACTTCCTGCAAGGCGATGACATCGGCGTTGATCTCGCCGAGCACCTCGACGATGCGCTGCGGACGGACGCGGCGATCCATGCCGCGACAGCGATGAACGTTATAGGTGACGACCCGTAATCGCATAATCAGAAGTCAGAAGTCAGGAGTCAGAAGTCAGAAGACCGGAGTCGGAATAAAAAAGCAGTCGGCGGCAGCGAGTATGCTTATTGCGCCTCCGCTTCCATTCTTGACTTCTGACTTCTGACTCCTGACTCCTGGTTTATTGTTGTCGTTCAAGCAGCCAGCCGAGCCACTCTTGCGAGCGCTCGACCAGCGAGCGCCGCCGCCATGCCGCGTAAGTGATTTCGCGGCTGTCGCTGAGGTCGCGCGCGAAGTCTTCTTCGAGCCGCGCCGCCAGCTTTTCATCGCAGGCCGCCAGATTCACTTCGTCGTTGAGGCCGAAGGAACGGTTGTCGAAGTTGGTCGAGCCGACGACGCTCCAGATGCCGTCAATCACCATGACTTTCGTGTGAATCATCGCCGGCTGGTATTCAAAGATGTGCGCTCCGTTGCGCAACAGCTTGCCGTAGAGCCGGCGGCTGGAGGTGCGCGTCAGCAGGTGATCGGAATGGCTGCCCGGCGTGACGATCTTCAATTCGACGCCGCGTTTTTTCATGGCGCGAATCATCTCGGCCCGCGCGCTCCAGTCGGGCAGAAAGTAAGGCGTCGTGATGTGTATGGACTTTTGCGCTGACGCCAGCAGCGCTTGAAAGAGCATGCGCGCCCGCGTCGAAGCGCCGACCGTCGGCGAGCTGTTGACGACCATTGCCACGGTATCGCCGCCGGCATCGCAGTAAGGAAAATAGCCGGGGTCAGTCAACAACTCGCCTGAGGATTCGAGCCAGTTCTCGGCAAAGGTCGCTTGCAGGGCGGTGACGCCAGGGCCTTCGAGGCGAAACATGGTGTCGCGCCAGCGCGGGTGGCGGTGCTTGCCTTTGTACCAGTGATCGGCGATGCCGGCGCCGCCGATGAAGCCGACCGCGCCATCGATGATGATCAGCTCGCGATGCGTGCGGTTGTTGATGCGCGGCAATGTGTACCAGCGAATGGGATGATACCAGCAGACACGCCCGCCGGCATCGAGCAGCTCGCGGTAGAAGCTGCGCCAGGTGGCGAAGCTGCCGATGGCGTCGAACACGAGGTTGACGCGCACGCCGCGGCGGGCTCTTTCCGTGAGCGCCGTGACAAAGCGGTGAGCGATCTCGCCCTTCTGAAAGATGTAGGCTTCGATGTTGATGCTGTGCGTCGCCCGGCTGATGGCTTCGAGTTCGGCTTCGTAAAACCGTGGGCCGTTGGTCAGCACTTCAATGCGGTTGGTGCAGGAGATTTGTGTGTCGGAGAGCGCCGCAAGCACCCGCTGAAAGTCCGCCGAATCGGTCGGCAGCGATTCGGTGGCGTTGATCTTGTAGGGCAGACCGGGCTCGAACAACGCGAGGATGAGCATCAACGCGAGGAACGCAATGGCGATGGTGGCGAGAACATCGTAGGCCGAAACATCCATGCTCGACAACGCGGGACGGCAAGCGTGATCAGAATGTGGTACGCCCGGCAGGACTCGAACCTGCGACCCCCTGCTTAGCTTACCACCCTCGGTTTCCCGAAGCGGGATGAACTGAATCCCGTTGTGGTCTGGACTATATCTTGGGCATCTCAGCCCCGGCACGTATAGTCTCTACGGATCCCTTCGCCGAGCCTCAGGTTTCCTCGGTGTTGCCCTCGCCTTCACGTTAGGGGTTTCACCGATACAGTGCCGTCCACTTTGCGCGTTCAACCAGAACCTGCTGGGCAGCGCCGAGCATGCCTGGCGCAATTCCGCGCAAAGGCTCCTACTGAAGGCAGGTGCTCTATCCGACTGAGCTACGGGCGCACGATAAATCAAATGTTTCAAAAAACAATCGCGTGACGAGGCGTCCAAAGGTGGTCGCGGCGGTTAAAATACTCCGTGCCGCTCGCACCTTCTCGTCCCGCCTTATTCTTCACGAGCCATGCAACATAAGTCAAGCATCGTCATGCCATGGTTAAGGCGTCAGGCTTGATCATTTCGCGCGCAGGAAGCGTCTGGCTTCTTGCAGCTCGGCTCTTTCGCCATCGGCATGGTCGCAGATGGCGGCAAGCTGTGAATAGAAGCTGCGGGCCTTTGCTGTATCCTGCATCTGTTTGGCGGCGCGCGCTGCCCCGAGCAGGCTGCCGAAACGGTTTGGCGCGACCGCAAGCACTGCCTCATAGGCTTTCGCCGCCTGACCCGGCTCGCCCATCTCAAGCAGCAGGTCACCAAGCATCTCGCGCACCGGCAATTCAGGCGTCAAGCTCGTAGATGCCTGGGGGCTGGCCGCCTTGATGATCTTTTAACGGCTTCCTTATGAACTCTTAATACACCATTTATGACTTCCTTATGCGACTTTGAGTAAGGTTGTTTCTGGTAGAGCGAATTCGACGTGGCTGGTCGCTGCCAGATGGGCGATTGAGGGATTCGATGTGACGAACGAAATGCTTGGCATCATCGGCGTTTTCTTAGGCACCGGCGTCCTGCTCTTATTGCGGCATCTTCTGCTGATTGTCGGAAGAGGCGCAAGACCGGTCAGGCTTATGCGGCGCGTTCAAGCTGTAAATAGCCGCCCGCGGCTAGTGGGTTACGGCGATGAAGAGGAACGCGACAGGCCACAACATGTCTGCGCCAAACAAGGCTCGATCCATGACCGATCTTCGGCATCGCGCTGGTGACGGACGCCGCTGCAAAGCCGCCGCAGAAAGCCAGTCGCTATGAAATTCAAATGGACAAATTGCCTGCTGCTGATCGGTTTCATCCTCGCCTGCGGCGACTCAATGCAGGCCCGCGCCCAGCAGACCCTCTTCAACGTTCCGAGTTCGGACGTGCTGCCGAAAGCGAAGGTCTACGGCGAGCTTGACGTGAGCTGGAAGCCAAATGATAGCGCCGGCAACATCGTGCAAAGCTTCTCGTCGTTTGTGCCGCGCATCGTCGTTGGTGTCGGCGGCAATGTCGAAATCGGCTTGAACGTCACCGGCAACATCCAACCCGGCCCGGATGCGACGACGCTTATGGGAGCGTTCAAGTGGCGGATTTATCAAGGCAAAGATAACGGCTGGTCGGTGGTCGTGGGCGATCACCTGTATATTCCTGTCCGTAACAAGGCTTACAATGCAGGCACTCACGTCTACGCCCAGATCAGCAAATCATTCGACGGCGGCAAGACGCGGTTGACCGCCGGCGGTTATGACTTCACCCCCGGCGTCGTTGCCCCGAACGCGCACCGCGCCGGTGGTCAGTTTGGCTTTGAGCACGCCGTCAATACAAAGCTCACCGTGCAGGCCGACTGGTTCACCGGTAATCACGCGAATGGTTACTTTACGCCGGGCTTTTATTTCAAGCCGCACCCGAAGCTCACGCTGTACGGCGGCTATTCAATCGGCAACGCAAATGTCAGCAAGGGTAATCACTTTTTCCTTGTCGAGATCGGCGTCAACTTCAACTGAGGGCGAAGGAATAAAGATGTTAGACGAGATTTTCATCGAAGGCGCCGAGCGCCAGAAGACGCCGAACGAGATTGCCCTAAACATCCTGCTTGCGGGACTGACGATCATCTTTTTGCTCGCGGTGGTCACGCTGTTGCCGTATGCGGTCTACAGTGTCACGCAAGCCGAAGCGGCGGGCAGCTTCGCGCGCGCCGCGCCGCCGTCAATCACGGTGCTGGTGGCGTTGCTCGTCTGTTTGATTCCGACGACCATCGGCGGTTTGCTGTCGGCTATCGGCATCGCCGGTATGGATCGGTTGATTCAACACAACGTGCTGGCCATGTCGGGCCGCGCCGTCGAAGCGGCGGGCGATGTCAATACGCTGCTGCTCCTGAGTCATGCCCAGTGGTTTTCAAACTATTTTCAGTCCGGATGAGAAAATGCTCATTCTGAGGCGCTTTTCTCCATCCCCCTCATCGGCTAAGGCTTGAAATTTAGCTTTCCGCGCCCGGTCTTATTT
>JBJMGU010000063.1:0-5843 GCA_045807765.1 Blastocatellia bacterium | reverse complement strand
GTGACCAGCAAGCTCAAGCCGGCTTCTACGAGTGCGGCGCGCGCCTGGCGCAGACTCTTGGCCGGGAACAACTCGGCGTCGTCGGGGATGATGCCGCCGGTGTCAACCAGCTTGAGCGCCCGCCCGCGCCATTCAGCGCGACCATAAATGCGGTCGCGGGTGATGCCCGGCTCGTCGCCGACAATTGAGCGCCGCGAGCCGGTGAGCCGATTGAATAGAGTGGATTTGCCGACGTTCGGGCGACCGAGAATCACCACCGTCGGCAGATCGCGCGCCTCGACGGGCTCGCCGGTTGGCGCTGTGCTTTCGAGTGGTTCCATTCGCTTATCTCCCCCTCTGACTGTAGCCTGCGCCCGCCCGCTTTTACAAGCCGCAAGCTTAAGACGTTTGCCGCCATGCCGCGCTGGTTGCAGACTCAAATTCGAGCCGTTATAACAAACAGAGGGGAAAGAAGAAATGATGAACGATGAATGATGAATGATGAACTGCCGGAGCTAGTGCCCCTTGTAACGGGACTTGTCTCCCCAATTCATCATTCATCGTTCATCGTTCATCGTTTCCTCGTTTCCCCATCTGACGCGGATTTGTTATGATGAGCGTCGTTTGAGCAGAGAGGGGCAGGGCCAGCAAACTGACACCGGAGCAAATCGAACGCATGCACAGCCGCCTGGAAATGGACGCGCCCACCGGCGCGCCGCCGATGACGAGCGCCGAGATTTTCGCGCTCGTGCAAAGCGACCTGGCACTCGTCGAAGTCGAATTCAAGCACGCCGTCAACGACGCGCCCGAAGTCGTCGCGGCGATGGGCTGTTACCTGCACGAAGGCGGCGGCAAGCGCGTGCGCCCGGCTCTCTTGCTGCTCGCTGCGCGTATGACCGGCGGCGAGGCGGGTGCGGCGGCGGTGCGTATGGGCGTCGTGATGGAAATGCTGCACACGGCGACGCTCGTGCATGACGACATCATCGATGAAGCCAGGGTGCGGCGCGGGCGGCCTTCGGCCAACGCTCGCTGGGGCAACAACAAGACGGTGCTGATCGGCGACTGGCTCTACATGACGGCCTTCGATCTCTCCTTGCGCGAGCGTAATTTCGACATCCTCGACAGCCTGACGCGCATGACGCGTCGCATGGTCGAAGGCGAAATCATTCAACTGTCGCTGATCGGCGACAGCCGCATCACAGAGGCCCAGCATCTCGACATCGTCGAGCGCAAGACGGCTTATATGTTCAGCGTCTGCTCGGAGATCGGCGGCATCCTCGCCGGTGCCAACCGCGAGCAGCGGCGGGCGCTGGCGCATTATGGCAAATCCGTCGGCGTCGCCTTTCAACTCGTGGACGACGTGCTCGACTTCGTTTCGACCGAGGCCAAGCTCGGCAAGCCGGTCGCTAACGACCTGCGCGAAGGCAAGCTGACGCTGCCGCTGATCTACCTGTTGGAAGCGGGCGACGCCGATCACCGGGGGATGGTTGAAACGGTGATGCGCGAAGGCGGCTTCGAGAGCGTCATGCGCGAAGAGGTGCTGCGCTTGATCGATGAGCACGGCACGCTGGAACGCGCCCGCCGCGCCGCGCTGCACTATGCCAACGAGGCCATCGAATCGCTCGACCTCTTTCCCCACTCGCCTTATCGCCAGGCCCTGATGAGCGTTCCACGCTTCATTGTCGAGCGCGAGATGTGATATAGATTAGGGGCTAGGGACTAGGGGCTAGGGGCTAGTGAGACGGTTGCCGATTCGCGCCGCGTTCCAGGTTCCTTATTATCGGCTTACCTTTCTGACTAGCCCCTAGCCCCTGGTCCCTAGCCCCTTTTCCCATGATGTACTGCGAACGATGCAATATTGATTTCCCGGAAGGGCTGCGTTACTGCAAGTGGTGCGGCCAGACGCTGGTTGAGCGCCGCCGCAATACCAGTGAGCTGCACTTCTGCCCGAACTGCTCGGCGGCGGTGCAGCCGCGCTGGGCGTTTTGCAAAGTCTGTGGCGTGCGGCTGACGACCGCGCCGCGCGAGTCGGTGGTGACTACTTGTGCGCAATGCGGCACCAGTGTCAGTCCCGGCGCGCTGCACTGTCTCAACTGCGGCTATAACCTGCATGCGAATAGCGAAGCGGTGAGCGAAACGCCAAGCACGACGATCATCGCCCTCTGCCCGACCTGCGGCGAGCGCATCGATCCGGGCAGCGTCTACTGCAAAGGCTGCGGCGCGGCGCTCTACGAACAACAAACGCCGTTCGGCGAGTCGGCCATCATCTGCTCCGCCTGCCAGAGCTTCAACCCTGTCGGCTCGGCAGTCTGCCGCGTCTGCGGCGCGTCGTTGATTGTCACTGCGGGCACGATGGCTGCGGATCAGCCGCCGACACAGCCGGTCATCGAAAAGAATTCAGATACTCTGCCTGATCTTGCTGATCATATGCCGGACCGCCAGTCGAGCGAGTACCGCCAGCCGACTGCCGAGCGCGAGAGCCCACAGCCGCCGTTGACGCTTGAGCGCGGCTCGCCGTTGCACGGGCTTGAGCTTGATCCGGGCGCTTCGACGCTGGCCTTTGACCCGCAGAGAACCGATGCCTTTCAGTCGCAGACCACCGAGGCGATTCAATCGCCGGGCACCGAAGTTCTTCAGGATGGGCTGACCAGCGCCGTGTCCTCGTCGCAGCAGACCATACAGACGCACCCGAAGGGCGGCGACACCAGCCTCTTGCCGGGCGTCGCCGGTTCCAGATTCGAGCAGCCGCAGACGACCGCTTCACTCAGCATGGGCCGCGACACCGGCCCTGTCGAAGACGAGACCGCCGCCCCTGATGAAGCGGAAGCGCCGCCTTCGAGCGAGATGGTCGCGCCGCCTTCGGGCGAGTTGAGCAGGTCGGCAGCGCCGATGACGCGCCCGAACACCGATGAGCTGGCTTCGCAAAGTGAAGCGCCGCCATCGATGTACGAAACCTTCACCTTCGTTTCCGACGTTGAGGCGACGCCGCCCGAAGGCACCGTCGCCTTAGGCGCCGGCAGCGCGCCGCCCGCCGCTTTTGAGAATCAGGCGGAGCCGACGCCTGGGCCATTTATCTCGAGCAATCAGGCCGCGCCGCCACCGCCGCCGAATGTACCGCTCGCGCCGGCTTCAGACGCCGACCGCGCGGTCACCGAAACCAGTCAAGCCATCAGCGGCATCGCGCCGCCGGCTGAAGCGATTCGCGAAACCGCTCGCCGCTATGAGCCATCGCCGCAACCGACACTACCCATCGAGCAGGCAGCGCCAATCGCGTTCAGTCAAAGTAACGTTCATTACCCGACGCCTGCCGTGCCGGTGACGCCGGCTCCGCCAGTGACGCGAAAGAAGAGCCGCGCCGGCTTGTACGTCGGCATCTTCATCATGCTTTTCGTGGTCGGCATCGGGCTCGGCGCGTGGTGGTTCTTGTCCGGGCGCAAGCCGGCCAATCCAGTCGTGCCGGCAACGCCGACCGAAACGCCGATTGCGCCGGCAACGCCGACCGAGCCGCCAAAATCCACTACGCCTGCTGTGCCCGAAGGCATGGTGCCGGTGACGGCGGGTAATTACACGGTTGGCCGCGATGACGCGAGCGACCTGGAAAAACCACAGCACGCCGTCACCCTGCCGGCCTATCTCATCGACCGCACCGAAGTGACCTGCGACGCTTACAAGCAATTCATTGACGCGACCAATCACAAGCCGCCGGTCAACTGGCAAGGCAACAACTTCCCGACGGGTCACTCCAACTATCCGGTGACCGGAATCACCTGGCAGAACGCAGCGGATTACGCGGCGTGGGCGGGCAAGCGGCTACCGACCGAAGCCGAATGGGAAGCGGCGGCGCGCGGCCCCGAAGGCCGGCGTTATCCCTGGGGCAACGAATGGCTGCCGGGTCAGGCGAACATCGGCGTCAAGGCGGGCGAGCCAACCGCGGACAACCAGTACCCGCTACAGGTCATGGAGGTCGGCGGTTATCCGCAGGGCGCGAGCCCCGCAGGCGCGCTCGATATGGTCGGCAACGTCTGGGAGTGGACGGCGGACGAGTTCAAGTTCTATCCCGGCAACTCGGCATCCCTTGATGATCCAAAGATCAAGGCCGATCTGAAGATCAAGCCGGGCGTCACCTATCGAGTGATTCGCGGCGGCGCCTTTGATGGCAGCCAACAGCATGACGGCTCGTACCGCGGCTTTCTCGACGCCAGTCTCGCCTATCCCAAGACCGGCTTCCGTTGCGCGAAAGATGTGAAGTAGTAGGCAGTAGGCAGTTGCCGGTTGACGAAAATATGCAAATGCGACCTCCTGTACACGGCTCAAGCCATATGACAATTCCGGTGCTGACAACTGCCTACTGCCTACTGCCTACTGCCTACTGCCTACTGCTATGCGATTAAGCGAAAAGCTGGGCGCGTTGGGCGCCGGCATTGTGATTCTACCCCTGCTGATTACCGCGCTCGTCGTCCTGTCACAGCTCTCCTCACATGCCCGCCGTCAATCAGAAGACAACTTGCAGCGCGAGGCGCGCGCCGCGGCGGCCATCGCTGACAAACGATTGAGCGAGTTGCGTTCGGCGGCGCAGCGGCTCGCAGACGACATTGCCAACCGCGCGCTCGCCGCGGGTGAGAGCGCCCCCGGCAGTCGCCCGACAACGCCACAGGCGCGCATTCAAGATCTGCTGTCGCGGGCGCTGCAAGATGATGGGCTCGATTTTGTCATCGTCGCCGACACGCAAGGCCGCGTCATCGCGCGCCACAACGACCTTCCCGCGCCGACCGAAATGCTGACCACAGGCGACAACCGCAACCAGCTAGCCGCCGCCGTGTTGAGCAATGGCCAGCCGGTCGCCGCCGTCGCCAGCGAAGGCACGGCGCGATTAAAGGCGCTCGGCCTCGATATGCGCGCACAGGTGAAACTGATAAACGGCGCGATCATCGATCAAGCGTTGATGACCGAAGCCGCCGCGCCGGTTCAAGGCGGCGGGCGCTCGGTCGGCGTCGTCTTGATCGGCCAGATGGTCAACAACGACTCCAAGCCGCGACCGGGCGCAAACACACTGCAAACGCCGCTGGTCGCCGAGATTCGCCAGGCCCTCTATCGTCAGAACGAAGAAGACGCCGGCGCCGTCGTCGCTTATCAAAACGCCATCATCGCGTCGAGCGTCGTCGGCAGCGGCAGCGAAACCGGCACGGCGCTCATGGGCGCGCTCTGTGATGTAGCGCAAGTCTCCGGGTTGATCGCGCAAGGTGATGAAAGTTACACCGTCGGCTGGCAACCGATGAAGGCGATAGACGGCGCAGAGGTCGGCCACGTCGGCGTAGCACGCGACACGCGGGCGCTCAGGGGCGCGACTCCCGCAGCGCGCACGGCGCTGCTGTTGATCACGCTGATTACGGCGCTGGCGGCAGGCGCTGGTGGATTCTTTTATGGCCGCACTCTGGGCGCACGGATCGAGGACTTGAATGAAGCGGTGACGCGCTGGGGCGTCGGCGACCTGTCGGCGCCGGCTAAAGATCGCCCGCCGGTGATCGAAGCGCTGGCTGGGTTCACGGCGCGCGACGAGGTCAGCCGATTGGCCGCGAGCCTCGAACAGATGCGCGAGAGTTTCCGACAGGCGATTGAACGACTGCGCCGCCGATGAGGCTGCAACGATGAATGATGAATGATGAATGATGAATTAAAGAGGAAAAGGAAGCCGGATTCTTTCTATAGACAATCCGTTGCCGCTTCCTCTCTCAATTCATCATTCATCATTCATCGTTCATCATTTTCCGTGTTGACTATCTTGCCGGCGTTCCGCAGAATGCAAGTGGTGCGTGACGAGTCGCAATCAGCGCGGTATCATACATCTTCGTTCGTTGCTCGCATTC
>JBJMGU010000062.1:0-22372 GCA_045807765.1 Blastocatellia bacterium | reverse complement strand
CTGCGGGCGGCGCGGCGCTTGAGGATGTGATCGGTGACGACGCCCAGCAGGATCACTGCGCCCATCACCGCGAAGTTCAAAGAGCTGGGAATGCCGAGCAGGTTCACCAAGTTTTGCAAGACCTGTAGCAAGGTCGCGCCGATCAAGATGCCGATGATCGAGCCTTCGCCGCCGCGCAAGCTGCAACCGCCCAGCACCGCCGCCGCGATGCCATACAGCTCATAAAAATTGCCGTGCGATGACGGCGATATCGAGTTCGTATAAAACGCAATCAGCACGCCCGACACCCCTGCCAGTCCGCCCGACAAAATGTAGGCGCTGGCGATCACCCGCCGCGAGTTGATGCCCGAATAGCGCGCCGCTTCTTCGTTGCGCCCGACCGCATACAAATAGCGGCCATAGATCGAGCGGTGCAGGATCACCCACATAATGGCGCTGATGATGAGCAGTAAGATGAACGGCATCGGGATGCCGAAGAGACTGCCCGATGCCAGCGTGCGCAAGGTCTCAAATCCGCTCTCCTCGCCGCCAAAGCCTTTGGTTTCGTCGTGGGCGATAAAGCGCGCCGCGCCGCGATAAAACAACAGCCCGCACAGCGTCACGATGAAGGGCTGGATGTTGATTTTGGTAATCAAGAACCCGTGCAGCGCGCCCAACAACATGGCAAGCAGGATCACCGCCAGCACGGCCAGCGCCGACGGCCAGTGCCATTCCATCAACATCTGCGAGAGCAGGACGCCCAACAGCGCAAAGACCGAACCGACCGACAGATCGATGCCGCCGGTGATAATTACCATGCCGATGCCGATGCTGAAGATGCCATAGATGCCGACCAGACGCGCCATGTTTTGCAGGTTGGCGCCGCCCAGAAAGCGCGGGTTGATGGCCGCCACGACGACGCACAGGATGATTAGCAGGATGAAGATGCCGAGCTCTTTTTTCATGACTGTATTCGTTGATTCACATCGGGCGGGCGTCGGGCGCGTCAACGGTCTTGCCGACGGCCAGGCGCATGATGGCTTCTTCGCTGCACGCCTCGCGTTCGAGGATGCCGGTCAGGCGGCCCTCGTGCATGACGGCGACGCGGTCGCTGACGCCGAGCACCTCTTCCATGTCGCTGCTGATCATGATGATGGCGACGCCTTCGCGTGTGAGTGAGCGCATCAGCGCATAAATCTCGGCCTTCGCGCCAACATCAATGCCGCGTGTCGGCTCGTCAAAGATCAAGACGCGCGGTTGCAGCGACAGCCATTTCGCCAACACGACTTTCTGTTGATTGCCGCCGCTCAGGTTGCCGACGCGCTCTTCGACGCTTGGCGCTTTGACGTTCAGCCGCTTGCTCATCTCTGCCGCCCGGTCGCGCTCGCGGTGGCGCTGAATCAGCCCGCCTGAGGCATAACGCGCCAGCGCCGGCATGGTGATGTTTTCACGAATCGTCATGTCAATCACCAAGCCCGAATTGCGGCGGTCTTCGGGGATCAAGTAGATGCCGTGGCGGATGGCGTCTTCCGCCGAGCGGATGACGAGCGGCTTGCCGTCGAGCCGCAGTGCGCCGCCTGCCGCCGGGTCTGTGCCAAAGATGGCCTGCGCCACTTCCGAGCGGCCCGCGCCGACCAGCCCGGACAGGCCGAGGATTTCGCCCTTCGCCACTTCAATCGACACCGGCGAGTCCGGGTAACGCGCCGTGCGCAGATTCTCGATGGCGAAATAGCCCGGCTGTTTTTCGGCGTCTGAATGGACGTAAAAATTATTAAGCTCGCGCCCGATCATCAGCCGTACCATCTGGTCGTGGTGAATCTCTTCGCGCGTCAGCCGTCCGGCGTTCTGCCCGTCGCGCAGCGCCACGACGCGGTCGGCAACCTCTTCGATCTCGCCGAGCCGGTGCGAGATGTAGATCATGCTGACGCCCTGAGCGCGCAGTTCTTTGACGACGGCGAGCAGCCGCCCGGTCTCGGTCAAGGTCAGGCTCGATGTCGGCTCGTCCATGATCAGGATGCGGGCGTTTTGCGATAACGCCTTGGCGATCTCAACCAGTTGCTTCTGAGCAATCGACAGCTTGTCGAGCGGCGTCCGTGGCGAAACGTTGAGACCCAGGCGCTCGATGTAGACTTGCGCCTCGCGCTCCATGCGCCGCCGATCAATCAATCGCAGCGGCCCGCCGCGCACAGGCTCGCGGCCCATGAAGATATTGCTCGCGACATCCAGGTTATCCAGAACGTTCAGCTCTTGATGGATGAAGCCGATGCCTAAGCGAATCGCGTCGCTCACCGAATGGATCACCACCGGCTGACCATTGATGCGCAGCTCGCCCGCGTCCGGCTGATAGACGCCGCCGATGATCTTCATCAGCGTTGACTTGCCGGCGCCATTCTCGCCGATCAAGGCGACGACTTCCGCCGCGTAGACATCCAGGTCAACTGCATTGAGCGCGACGACGCCGGGGAAGCGCTTGGTGACGCCGCGCATTTCCAGCACTGCGTCTGCCATCTCAGGAACGACCTCGCAGCTTGTTGATCTGCTCGATGAAGGCGTCGACGTCGGCCTGCTTGATGGCCTTGGTCGGAATGAAGAGCTGTTTGCTTGCGGGCACTCCTGACTTGTCGCCGTGCAGCACTGCCGCCATCAGCTTGATTGACTGATAGCCGAACTCGTAAGGCTGCTGGACAACCGTGGCATAGATGCCGCCCGACTTGATGCCGGCGAGGGTGTCATCGGCTTCGTCAAAGCAAACGATTTTGACCTGGCCGAGCTTGCCGGCGTTTTTGACCGCGTTAAAGATGGCTGGGCCGTTGTATTCCCAGAGGCCGACCAGTCCAGCGATGTCTGCATACCTGACCAGCGTATCGTCAACGTTGGCCCTGGCGCGCACCAGGTCTGTCTCGTCCGTGCGCAGATCGATGATCTCGACCTTCGAGCCTTGCAGCGCTTCTTTCAGGCCGGCGAAACGCTCTTTGGCATTCTGCGCGTCGCTCTTGCCGACGAAAACCATGATCTTGCCGCCGTTGGGCAGCGCCTCTTTGACCAGTTGGCCGGCTTGCAGGCCCGCGGCATGATTGTCTGTGCCGAGATAGCAGGCGCGGTTGCTTTGCGGCGCGTCGCTGTCCTGTGTGAAGACCAGCGCTTGCTTGGCGATGTCGTTGAGCAGTTGCGTCTGGTTTGCCGGGTCAACCGGCGAGATGGCGATGCCGTCGACGCCTTTGGCGAGCAAGTCGTCAATGATGCGCTTCTGCTCGGCGGCAGTGCCTTCGCCGGGAATCTTGAATTCAACGTCTACATCTTCTAGCTCCTGGTCAGCCTTCTCGCAGCCGCGCTTGGCAATCGTCCAGAAGTTAGCCGCGTTGTTCGTGACAAAGGCCAGCTTCTTCTTTTTGCTGGCGGTCGAGCAGCCGAACAGCAACAGCGCGACGAGCAGGCAGGCAAACAGTCTGGTGTGAAAAGTGAGTTTCATGCTTTCCCCCGTGGTCAGAGTGTCACTGCGGATTTCATGCGTGATGCGGGATAATTTATTGCGAATCCTGCGCCGATTGTCAAATCAAGGAGTTGTGGTTTCTCCCCTTTCGCCTTGACTTTAGTCGCCTTGGTTTCTTATACCGAGTAGACCGAATCACACGGGAGGCTTATGAAAAGGACACTCGCTTTCGTCATCATCGCTGTGCTGGTTGCGCTCATCATTCCGCCGGTGCGCGCCGCCGAGCGCTATCAGACATTTCTCTTCGGCGTCGCCTACTACCCGGAGCACTGGCCCGAAAGTTACTGGGAGCAGGACGCCACACGCATGCAGGAATGCGGCGTCAACGTCGTGCGCATGGCCGAGTTCGCCTGGGCCGTCATGGAACCTCGGAAAGGCACCTATGACTTTTCACTCTTCGACAAAGCCATCGCCGTGCTGGCCGGTCACGGCATCAAGACGATTATCGGCACACCGACCGCGACGCCGCCGAAATGGCTGACCGCGGAATACCCCGAAGTCCTGCACGTCAACGCCGACGGGCGGCCCGCCGACGATCAATCGCGCCGCCACATCTGCTACAACAGCACGGTCTATCACGACTACACGCGCCGCATCGTCGAAGCGATGGTCAAGCATTTCAAAGACAACCCAAACATTATCGGCTGGCAGATCGATAACGAGCTCAACTGCGAAAACCACGAATGCTATAGCGAGCCGTGCGCTGTCGCCTTTCGTGCATGGCTGAAGCAGAAGTACGGCACGCTCGACGCGCTCAATGAGCGCTGGGGCACGCGCGTCTGGAGCCAGTGGTATACCGACTGGCAGCAGATCAAGCTGCCGCGCCAGACCATGTCGTTTCACAACCCCGGCTTGATGCTCGACTTCAAACGCTTCGGCTCGGATTCGGCGGACTCGTACAAGTCGCTGCAAGTCGCGCTCATCCGCCGCCAGCAGCCTGATGCGTTCATCACCACCAACGGCGTCTTCAAGGGGATCGATTATTATCAGTTCGCTCGCGACCTCGACATCTATTCGTATGACAGCTACCCGACCTTTTCCGATGTGCCGCAGTATGGCAACGGCGCGAGCTACACCGCGACGCGCGGCTTCAATGGCCGCTGGATGATCATGGAGCAGCAGACAGGGCCGGGCGGGCAGACTTACTTGCTGCGCAGCCCGCGACCGGGCGAGATGAACCTCTGGGCGTGGCAAGCCATTGCTCACGGCGCCGACGGCATGTTGCACTTCCGCTGGCGCACCGCCTGGCGCGGCGCGGAAGAGTACTGGTCGGGAGTGCTGGAGCACGATAACGTCCCGCGTGCCCGCTACCAGGAGTTCAAGAAAGAAGGCGCCGAGGTTAACAAAGTTGGCAAAGCGATTCTCGGCTCGCAGATCGTTTCCGACATCGCGGTCATCAAAGATTTCGAGGCCGAGTGGGTCTTCGATCACCAGTACTTCACCCACGAAGTGAACGTCAATGCGTCGGTTGGCTGCTTCTTCCAAGCGGCGTCAGAGATGAAGTACAACATCGATTTCATCCCGCCGGCGGCGGACTTCAGCAAATACAAAATCATCTTCGGCCCGCAACTGGTGTTGATGGATGACGGGCTTGCCGCAAAGATCAAGCGCTTCGTCGAGCAGGGCGGCATCTTTGTGATGTCGGCGCACAGCGCCGTCAAAGACCGCGACAACGCGATGACCCAACGTATCGTGCCGATCCTGCTCGATGATCTGTTCGGCGTCGAGCGCGACGAGTTCAACTGTTACCAGCCGCCGTCACGCGGCAAGAACGATTTGAGCTTTGAAGACGGCGCAATGGTGCCGGTCAACGTCTTTGCCGACCTGCTGCAACCGAAGAGCGCGCAGGTGATTGCCACCTGGAATCGCGATTACCTGAAAGGCCGAGTGGCGGCGACCGAAAAGCGCGTGGGTCGCGGCAAGGCGGTTTATTACGGCTCGTTTTTCAACACCGACGCGGCGCGTTACCTGCTGAAGCGCTATGCCCCCGAGCAGAACTTGCAGCCCCTGTTCACCGGCTTGCCGAAAGAGGTCGAAGTCACACGCCGCACGAAAGACGGCGTGAGCTACACCTTCATCCTAAATCACGCGAGCGAGCCGGTGACGCTTCAGATCGGCGCGGGGTATTACGATCTGCTTGCAGACAAAGCGTCGCCCGCGACCGTGACGCTCAAGGCGTTCGAATATAGAGTGTTGAAGAAGTAGCCAAGCACAGTCAGGAGGCGAAGCAGTGGTCTGGGAAGAACGATGGCATCCGCTGCGCGAGGAATGGGTGATCGTCGCGGCGCACCGGCAGAACCGCCCGTGGATCGGCGAAACCGTCACTCACGAAGCAGAGTCGTTGCCGGAATATCTCAGTGATTGCTATCTCTGCCCCGGCAACCAACGGGTGAGCGGCGCAGTCAATCCCGCTTACCAACAGACGTTCGTGTTTGACAACGATCATCCGTGCGTCGGCCCGGACGCGCCGGCAGAAGGCCCGCCGCCTGCGGGCATCTATCGCAGCCGCCCGGCGCGCGGCATCGCCCGCGTCGTTTGTTACAGCCCCCGACACAACCTGACGCTCGCAGAGCTTGCGCCGGCAGAGATTGAAACGCTGCTTGCGGTCTGGCAGGAACAATATGTTGACCTCGGCAGCCGCCCGGAGATCGATCACATCCTCATCTTCGAGAACAAGGGCGAAGTCGTCGGCGTTTCGAATCCGCATCCGCATTGCCAGATTTACGCCACCAACTTTGTCTTCAAAACCATCGAGACCGAAGCGCGCGCCAGCCGTCGCCACTTTGAAGAAACGGGCCGCGCGCTCTTTCAAGACATCCTCAAAGCCGAGCACGAGGATGGCCGCCGCATCATCTACGAAAATGACTCGGCCATCGTCTTTATGCCGTACTTTGCGCGCTACGCTTACGAAGTCTTCGTCGCGCCCAAACAGACGCATCCGAGTCTCGCGGCGTTATCAAATGATGAGCGGCGCGACTTTGCCGAAGCACTGAAGCGGGCGCTGGTGAAATTCGACAACCTCTGGCAGATGCCGTTTCCTTACGTGATGCCGCTACATCAAGCGCCCACGGATGGCGGCGATTACGCAGGCTTTCATTTTCACATTGAGTTCCACCCGCCCCTGCGCAAGCCGAACCTGTTGAAGTACCTGGCCGGCCCCGAAATCGGTGGCGGCAATTTTCTGAGCGACACTGCGCCCGAAGAGAAAGCCGCCGAGCTGCGCGCCCAGCCCGACATTCATTACAAGCAAGCGGCACGGGAGAGTTTGTAATGAATGACACAAAGGCGCTGCTGGAGCCGATTCTGCGCCTGCACGCGCGCATCCGCGACGAAGTGGTCGCGGCGACTGAGCGCGCCGCCGTCGAAGACCTCGCCCGCATTGACCGCGACGACGAAGGCGATACGATCTACGCGGTTGATCGCGTCAGCGAAGAGTTGCTGATCGATTTCGTCGAGCGCGAAATCAGCGCGCCTGCGCCGGTCGTGCTGATCGCCGAAGGCTTGCACGGCGGCAAACTGATCTTGCCGCGCGATGCCAACGAAGCCGACGCCATGTGGCGCATCATCGTTGATCCGATAGACGGTACGCGCGGCCTGATGTATCAGAAGCGCAGCGCCTGGATACTGACCGGCGTGGCCGCGAATCGCGGCGCACAGACTGGTCTCGCCGATATCGAGTTTGCGGTACAGACAGAGATTCCGCTCATCAAGCAACACCTGAGCGATACGCTGTGGGCGGTGCGCGGCGAAGGGGTGCAGGGCGAGCGATTCAATCGTCTGAGCGGCGAGCGTCACCAATTGATCTTGCAGCCGTCGCGGGCGAAAAGCATCGCGCACGGCTTCGCGATGGTGGCGCGTTTCTTTCCCGGCGCGCGCGAAGAGTTGGCGGCGATTGACGAAGAGATCGTGCGCGGCGCGCTCGGCCCGCCGCTTCACGGCAAGGCGCATTGCTTCGAAGATCAATACATCTCTACGGGGGGGCAGCTTTACGAATTGATGGCCGGCCATGACCGCTTCGTCGCCGACCTGCGTCCGCTGATGGAGCAGTTGCTCGAACGGCGCGGCCAGTCTCTAGGCATCTGCTGCCACCCGTATGATCTCTGCACCGAGCTGATCGCACGCGAGTTGGGCGTCATCATCACAGACGCGCACGGTCAGCCGCTCAATGCGCCGCTTGATACGGAAGCCGACGTGGCGTGGGTTGGTTACGCGAATGCCGCGATTCGCGCGCAGATCGAGCCGCTGCTCAGGCGCGCGCTTGCTGAACGCGGCTTGTTGAGCGAAGAAAAATGAAACCACAGATGAACACAGATAAACACAGATAAGAAAATCTTCTTCTCATCTGTGTTCATCTGTGGTTCCTAATTTCCCGAAGGCTAGTGCAAATGCAAATTACGCACGGCGCAACGCAGGGACTCGCAGACGTCGAGCGGTTCATCGAAACGCTCAATCGGCTCGATCAGAGCGACGTTGCGGCGGCAAGCTCGCTGTTCGATGGCGACGGCGAGATCATTGTCACGCGAGCGCCGGGCCGACTCGATGTGATGGGCGGCATCGCCGATTATTCCGGCTCGCTGGTCTTGCAGTTGCCGATTCGCGAAGCGGCCCTCGTTGCCCTGCAACCCGTCGCCGAGCCCGCTCTGCACATCGTCAGCTTTGGCGCGAAAGCGAATCAGCGCGCCGCGTCGTTTATGATGCCGCTCGCGGATTTCGAGCGCGACGGTGAGCCTGTGGATTACGCCACGGCCCGCGCTTACTTTGAACGCGACCCAGCGACGCGCTGGGCAGCTTACGCGGCGGGCGCGTTTCTCGTCTTGATGCGCGAATGTAATATTCGTTTCAATCACGGCGCGTGCCTGCTGATCGATTCAAGTGTGCCGGAAGGCAAAGGCGTCAGTTCGTCTGCGGCTATTGAAGTCGCCGTGATGCAGGCCGTCAGCGCCGCTTTCAATATTAAGATCGATGCGCGCGAAACCGCTTTGTTGTGCCAGAAAGTCGAAAACTTCGTGGTCGGCGCGCCGTGCGGCGTGATGGATCAAATGACCGCCAGTTGCGGTGAAGGCGGTCGCCTGCTGGCGTTGTTTTGCCAGCCTGCCGAGTTACAGGGAACCGTCGCCATCCCCGATGAGCTGGCCGTCTGGGGCATCGATTCGGGCATTCGCCATTCGGTGTCGGGTGCGGATTACGGCTCGGTGCGCGTCGGCGCATTTATGGGCTATCGCATGATTGCCGAGATGGCCGGCCTCACGATTGAAGCCGCTGAAGGCGCATGCCTCAAGATCGCTGATCCGCGCTGGCAGAGTTATGTGGCGAATGTTACGCCGTCGGAATTCGAGCAGCACTACGCGGCGCGTTTGCCTGAGCGGATCGCGGGCGGCGAATTCCTGGCACGCTTCACCGGCACGACCGACGCGGCGACGCGGGTTGAGCCTGAACGGAGCTACGCGGTGCGACAGCCGACGGCGCATCCCGTCTACGAGCATTTCCGCGTCCGCGCCTTTGCCGAGCTGCTGGCGAAGTCGCCGAGCGAGCGCGGCTGTCAGTTGCTCGGCGAGTTGATGTACCAATCGCACGCCAGCTATTCGGCCTGCGGGCTCGGCTCTGAAGGAACTGACTTGCTGGTGACTCTGGTGCGCCAAGCCGGCGCGGCCTGCGGACTGTATGGCGCGAAGATCACCGGCGGCGGCAGCGGTGGCACAGTCGCCGTCCTCGGGCGAAAGCATGCTCAAACGACCGTAATAAATATCGCAGAACGTTATGCCGGCGAAACCGGACGCGCGCCGCAACTCTTTTCCGGCTCGTCGCCGGGAGCCGCTGCCTTTGGCCATCTACGACTCAAAGGAAGTGACAAGAAGTGAGTGATGAGTGATGAGTGGAAAGTGATGAGTGAAGAGAGCGAGGCATTCAGCGCGCTGTCTTCTTACTCATCACTCACTTCTTGTCACTTGTCACTCATCACTTGTCACTGCTATAACGATTTGGCTCAACCGATCACTCAGGAGGACAGCTTATGCAGGCAGCCAAGGCAATGAACATTCGCGAGCAGGTGTCGGCGGAAGAATGGCAGGCGCGCGTTGATCTGGCGGCGCTCTACCGGCTGACGGCGCTTTATCATTGGGACGACCTCGTCTTCACGCACATCTCGATGCGGGTGCCCGGCCCGGAGCATCACTTTCTCATCAACCCATACGGGTTCCTGTTTGAAGAGATCACGGCGTCGAGCCTCGTCAAAGTTGACCTCGCGGGCAACACCATGATGGAGACGCCGTATGTGATTAACCCGGCGGGCTTCACGATTCACAGCGCCGTTCACGAAGCGCGCGAAGATGCGCTCTGCGTCTATCACACACACACACTGCACGGCGTTGCGGTATCGGCGCAGAAGCATGGCTTGCTGCCGATCTCGCAGCACTCGCTTATGCCACTGATGGCGATTGGTTATCACGATTACGAAGGGCTGGCGCTGAACGCCGAAGAGAAGCCGCGGCTGGTCGCCGACCTCGGCACGAATCGGGCGCTGATTCTACGCAATCACGGATTGCTGACGGTCGGGCGCTCGGCGGCGGAAGCCTTCCTGGCGATGTATATGCTCGAAGCCTCGTGCCGCATTCAGGTGCTGGCGCAATCGGGCGGCTCGGAGTTGACCCATATCGGCGAGCCGATACTCAAAGGCATCCTCACGCAAGTCGAGCAGGTGACGAAAGGCATGGGCAGCAACCTTGTCTGGCCGGCGCTGCTGCGCAAGCTTGACCGCGTTGACCCCACCTACAAAGAATAGGGGCTAGGGGCTAGGGGCTAGGGGCTAGGGGTTAGGAGCTAGGGCTAAGGGTTAGAGGCTAGAGGCTAGTAGAGAAAGGCGCGAAGCGCTTCCGTTTCTCCCTAACCCCTAGTCCCTAGTCCCTAGTCCCTAGTCCCTATTTCACTTTCCCCGGTCCCCAGAGGGCGCGGCCCGGTTTCGCGCCCGTATGCTCGCCGTCCTTGATGACCTGCGCGCCGTTGACGAAGACCTGGCGGACGCCGACGGCGTACTGATGCGGCTTGTCGAAGGTCGCGCGGTCGGCGATGGTCGCCGGGTCGAACACCACCACGTCAGCAAACATTCCCGGCTGCAAAAAGCCACGATGGTCTAAGCCGAGATTCGTCGCCGGCAATCCAGATAATCGGCGCACCGCGTCCTGTAGCGTCAGCACTTTTTCATCTCGCACATACTTGCCAAGCAAGCGCGCGAAGTTGCCATACGCGCGCGGGTGCGTCGAAGATCGTGTGAACGGCGGCTCAGGAGCCATCGAAGAAGCGTCCGAGCCGAGCGATACCCACGGCTGCCGCAACTGCTTTTTGATGTTCTCTTCATTGATCATGAAATAGACCGTGCCGACGCGCGAGCGGTCTTCAAGCACCAGGTTCATGATCGTTTCAACCGGGTCTTCGCCGCGCAGACGGGCGACTTCGGCAAGTGTTTTGCCGGTGTACGGCTTGAGCTTTTCGGATTTGAACTCAACCAGCAGGACGCGGTCGGGCGAGCCGGCGGCAAGGTAAAGATTTTCCCACTCGCTGGTCGGCGTGCGTACCGCGTCGGCGATCTTCTTACGCATGGCCGGGTCTTGCAAACGCTTGAACAGCGCCTCATAGCCGCCGTCCAGCACCCAGGGCGGCATCGCCGCGTCCAGCCCCGTCGCGCCCGCCGGGTAGGTGTACATATCAGCGGTGATCTTCATGCCCTTTCGCCGCGCCTCGTTGATCATCGCAATGACTTTGTCCATCTTCTCCCAGTTCGCCTGGCCCGCAGCTTTCAGGTGATAAATCTCCGCAGGGATATTGGCCTCGCGACTGATGCGCATCAGTTCTTCGACGGCTTCGATGAGGCGATTGCCTTCCGAGCGCATGTGCGAAATGTATTTGCCTTTGTACTGCGACGCGACTTTGCACATCTCGATCAGCTCTTCGGTCTTGGCATAAAAGGCCGGCGCGTAGATCAGCGACGTACCGATGCCGAGCGCCCCGGCTTCCATCTCGCGGCGCACCAATTGGCGCATCTCTTCGAGCTGGGCCGGCGTCGGCGGCTTGTCTTCGAGCCCGATGACGTATTCGCGAATCGTCGTCGCGCCGATGAATGAGGCGACGTTCTGCGACACGCCGCGCTTTTCGAGAAAGCTGAGATATTCCGCAAGCGTCGTCCACGGAATGTCGTACTTGAGATCGCCCTGGCTGGCGAGCATGAGCTTTTTCATCTCGGGGTTGAGCGGCCCCATAGATTCGCCTTCGCCGAATATCTGTGTCGTCACCCCCTGGCGCAACTCGCCCTGCGAGCGGCCATCGATGATCAGCGAATCCGTAGACCACGACAGCATGTTGATGAAGCCGGGCGCGACCGCCAGATTCGTCGCATCGACGACCGTCGCGGCGGTGGCAGTTTTCAAGTCACCAACCGCCGCGATGCGGTCGCCGCGTATGCCGACATCGGCGCGGCGCGGCGGCCCGCCGGTGCCGTCATAGACGGTGCCGCCTCGGATAATCACGTCGAAAGCAGGGGCCTGCCGCGTCTGCGCCGCCGCAATCGTCGGCAGCAAGCAGATGAGCGCGAGGGCACAGAGTTTTCTCAGGCTGGTCATCAGGTTGTGCATTGTATGGTCTCCGTGTGGCGCAATCTAACCGCATTGCGCCACATCTATAGCACATCGGTTTTTCCATCACAAGAAGGCCGGCCTGTCCGCTTGCCTCGGCGTGCGCGGCGCGCCGCCTTGCCGCTATAATCTGTCGAGACGCTGAGTGTCCTGAAACTTACGCCAGATGAGTCCCATGCGCAAGAAACTGCTCACCCTGTTTGTCGGCCTTGTGATTATCGTGCTGGGCGTGCTGGCAGCGCTGCATTACTGGACGCACCGCTACGACAAGCTGATTTATAGCGTCGCGGCGCAGCACAATCTTGACCCGCTGCTGGTCAAGGCAATTGTCTATGAAGAGTCGTTCTTCAGGTCGAGCGCTCACAGCTCGCAAAACGCTGTCGGCTTGATGCAGGTGACGCCAGTGGTTGGCGAAGAGTTAATCAGCGCGACCCATGCACGCACGCTCCCCGAAGCCATTGCCGGGGTCGCCGGCGGCGCGCCGCTGCCGGTCACCTCTTCGTTTAACGAGGCCATGCGCGACCCGGCCACCAGCCTGCACGTCGGCTGCTGGTATCTGCGCACCTTGCTCAATCGCTACCGCGACGAGCCGAACGCCCTGGCAGTAACGCTGGCCGCTTACAACGCCGGCCCGACGAACGTTGACCGCTGGTCGGCAGAGAGCGAGCGCGTGCAATTGTCGCCTGATGAATTTCTTAACCGCATCCAGTTTCCTGCCACCCGCGAATACGTCCGCCGCATCATCGAGCGCTATGACGATTACCGAAAGCCGTAGGCGGTAGGCAGTAGGCCGTAGGCAGTTAAGAGTCCGTGCGTGACGTGCCACGATGCAGCGGAAGGTCGATAATTCGGATGACTGCCTACCGCCTACCGCCTACCGCCTACTATCCGTCATTGTGAATGAACCAATCGGGCGGCGATTGCCAGTTTGACTGGTAGGGCCAGAATCGCTGGCGGCGCTTAATCGCTGCTGTTCGCTAACTGTCTGAAGATATAAGCTGAAAAAAAATTCCGGTCGGTTCCGTCTGCGGCACGAGCGTTGACTAGGAGATTCCCTGATAGGTGGTGCGTTGTCGGTTTGGATCATCTGGTCTTATGCCTCAGGACGTTTGCCGAGTGCGCGCCTATTGTCCCCACAATCACTCGGGAGGCGGCAGCGCCGTCTCCTGGTGTGACTCATCCGTTGCCGATTCAATTTAAGGTTGAGGTGAGCGTGGCGCAAGCCGAAAGTTTCAAGGCCAAACTATACGCCTGGTCTGTGGCCGTGGCGGGCGCCGCCGCGCTCGGCGTAGCGGTCTATCACCTGGTCCTGGAACCCGTTCGCCTCGACTGGCTGTTGCTGCTGGCCGGCATGGCCTTTGTCACCTGGCAGGGCGAAGTCCGACTCCCCGGCATCAACAGCAAGGTGACGCTCACCGACGCATTCATCTTCACCGGCGCGCTGCTGCTTGGGCCGTGGGCGGCAACCGTGCTTGCTGCGATTGACGGGCTGGCGCGCTCGACGCGCGTCGTCAGGCGCATGCGCCCGGTCACCTTCGGCGTCAACCTGGGTGCCATGAGCCTGTCGGTGTTGAGCGCCCTGCTGCTGGCGACGCTTGCTTTCGGGCCGCTGCCGGCGCTGCTCAGAGACAACGGACAGGTTTATCAATTCTTGATGGCGGCGGCGCTGGCGGCACTGGTCAATTACCTGTTGAACACGGCCATCGTCGCCGGCTGTATCGCGCTCTGGAAAAACCGGCCCTTCTTTAAGACCTGGCGCGAAGATTACCTGTGGACATGGGTGGCCTTCATCGTCGGCATGGGCGTCGCCGTCGCGGTATCGAAACTGATCATAGTCTGCGGCTTCACTTCGCTGCTCATCACTCTGCCGGTGATGGCGCTGACCTATGTGACTTATAAGACTTATCTCGGCAAGGTCGAAGCGTCGCGCCAGCGCATAGACAAGCTGACGCAACTGCACCTGGCGACGATTGAATCGCTGACTCTGGCCATTGATGCCAAAGACCCGTTGACGCGCGGCCACATCCAGCGCGTCAGCCGGCTGGCCGAAGGCTTGGCGCGCGCCGTCGGCTACGCGGAAGAGCAGATGGAAGGATTGAAGGCCGCCGCACTGCTGCATGACATCGGCAAGCTGGCGGTGCCGGATTACATTCTCAACAAGCCGGGCAAGCTCACCACCGCCGAATACTCGAAGATCATGATTCACCCGGTGGTCGGCGCCGACATTCTCAGCAACGTCGAATTTCCTTACGAGGTCGTGCCCATCGTTAAGCATCACCACGAACGCTATGACGGCGGCGGCTATCCAAGCGGCCTGCGCGGCGAAGCGATTCCCGTCGGTGCGCGCTTGCTGACGATTGTCGATTGCTACGACGCGCTGACGACCGACCGGTCCTACCGCCAGAGCTATGGGCGCGACGATGCGCTCAATGTCATGCGCAGCGAGCGCGGGCGTATGTTCGATCCCTTATTGCTCGACCAGTTCATCGCCATCATTGACACGCTCGAAGATCACGTGCCGGTAGCCAACCTTCAGGCGCTGAAGGCGTTCGAAGTCGAACCTCTGACGACCGGTCGGCTGCTCGATCCCGGCTTGAACTCACCGCCGCCCACGCGCGTCGAGAAGGCGCTGCGCGACATCACCGCCGCACAGGGCGAGGCGCTGTCGCTTTATGAAATCACCCAGACGCTCGGCTCGACGCTGAAGCTCTCTGAGGTGCTGCCGGTGGTCGCGGCCAAGCTTGAATGCATCGCCAACTTCACGACGCAGGTGATCTACCTGGCGGAAGGTGATCGCCTGCGCGTCGCCTATGTCACGGGCAAGAACGCCGAGGCGCTGAAAGGCTGGCAGATGGCCATCGGCGAAGGCGGCGCCGGCTGGGTGGCCGAGCACCGGCAGATGTTGATCGGCGGCTCGCCGCTGGCGGACCTCGAACGTCCGCTCGGCGGCCTCGCCGCAGGCTACCGCTCGACGGCCATATTCCCGCTGCTTCATGAAGCCGAAACGGTCGGCGCGCTGGCGTTTTATTGCGAACAGAACAGCGGCTATACGCCCGACGAATTACGCTTGCTTGAAACCATCGCCACGCACACAGCAGCGGCCATCCACAACGCTCTGGCGTTTGAGCGCACGCAGGAATCGGCGCTCACGGACAACTTGACCGGCCTGCCGAACTCGCGTTTTATGTACAGCTTCTTTGACCAGGAACGCAGCCGCGCCGAACGCTACGGCTATCCGCTGGTGCTGATGATGATGGACCTTGACGGCTTCAAGAAGATCAACGACACCTATGGTCATCACGTCGGCGACGAAATCCTGCGACGGGTGGCCGAGACCCTGCGCGCCTGCATGCGCAGCGGCGACCTGCTGATTCGTTATGCCGGTGATGAGTTCGTCGCCCTGCTGCACCGCGCGACCCCGGAAGTGGTTACCGATCTGAAGCGGCGACTGCAAGCGGCGATTGATCATTGCGCTTATGAAGTGCGACCAGGCCGCATTGCCCACGTCGGCATTTCAATCGGCCATGTAACCTACGGGCTTGAGGGCACGGCGATAGAGGAGTTGATGGAGATTGCCGACCAGCGCATGTACGCCGACAAAGCGGCGCGCAAACAAAGCGCGTCGGCAGCGCGCGGCGGGAACGTCGCCGCGCGCGCCGCGTTGTAGAAATTGGGACGCTCGATTTGAAGTTTGCAAAGGGAAGGGAAGCCGTTTATGGCATTACTCATTGAAGACGAAGAGATTCAGGACGCCGCAGCGCCGGTGATGCGCGCCAAGATGCGTATGCTCGAACAGATGGCCGAAGCGCTCGAAGACGAGGCGGCAGGGTTGTACCGTCGCGCCGCCGTTTGCGAAGATGAAGAGTGCTTACTGGAGCGCGAGATCGAAGAGCGGCAGACCGAGATCAACCGCCTGGCACTGAAGCGATCAGCGTTGCGCGCCGACCGCGACGCCCTGGCCGTCAAGATCACGGCGCTCAGCAACGAGGCGGCGGCATTGCGCGAGCAGGTCTTTCGCAGCGAAGAAGCCGGGGTGCTGGCCGCCATCGAACGGGCCGCGGCGCTGACTTTGCCTCCGGCAGCCGCCGACCGCGAAGCGACGGTCGCGAGCGCCGCGCCGCGCGCTCTTTACTTTCGCCGCGCCGAGCGCGTCGATCTGTCGCCCGAATGAATCGCGCCGGCGTTTGTAACCGTTTACTGAAACTTTTATCGTAATCGTCATTTTGTAGATGCGAGGGTTTCATTGGCTCTATGCAACCGACCTCGCCTCCCCAGGCGTTGTCTCTAAGCACGAGGTCAATATGAGTGTGTGGAATGGCATGGAACGGCGCGGCGCGGTCATTGACCGGCGCAAGATGGAGCGGCGGCGCTCGACCCGCTACACCGCAGACACGCTCGTCATCATTGAGGGCGTCACCTGGCTCGACAACGAAGGCACCGACCGACGGCGCACCATCCGCCGCCGCGAAGACCGCGAGCGACTGGCGCGGCGCATCCTCGGCGACCTCCTCGACTGATGTCTGCGGTGGCCGCCACATCCCGCGCCACCCCGACTTTGCAATGTAATCTGCATTCCTGAAATTGGGCTTGACAGTCCCTTATGACCCGGTATATCTTGCCTTGCTCTCACAGACAGAGAGAGGAAGGATCCAAGCAATTCCTCCCCGTTCTTTTGCCGGTTTCTATAGTCGTTCAATCCATCCGGTATGATTGGCAGGCTGAAAGCGTCTGAAGGCGTCAACGATCAGGCGTTCCCATGCGCAGTCGGCGCATGAGAAAACAGAGACGGCTTCGATCACACGCGCTTTCGGCCCGAACGCGACAATCATCACGGGTCGCCACAATCCGCTTTCGGCAGCACCCTTCCGCTCGTACTGCCGGGAGTTCAGCTCAGGCGCTTGCGCCTCCCCGCTAACCCGGCCTGTGGGCCGCATAAGGAGAAGGATTTAATGAAGCGTTCAACCGTTTTCCTTTTTGCGCTGATACTGACGGTATTGTTCCTGTCGGCCAGCGCCCTGATGCAGCAAGACAACACGCCGCAATCGGCCAGCCCTGCCGCCCCGGATGCCTATGTCAGTGACAGCGCATTGCACAAGGTCATCCTCGACGCGGCAGACCAGGCAACCTATAACCGGCTGAGCGAGCAAGGCGCCATCCACGACGAGATCAACTACGGCAGCTTCCGCATGCTGGTCGTAGACGAGCGTGCAATGGGGGGGCGCATGGCTATGCAATCGCTCGGCAGCGCATTGCAGGATGAATTTAATCTCATCGCCCTGAACGGCTATGTATTAGACACGACCAACCCGGCGGCAACTTACAATCAGCTCCCCGCCGACCTGCGCAGATCGGACATCTCCATCGCCTCGGCGGCGGGCACGGCGCCGACCGGCGGGCTTTACCTCGTACAGTTCGTTGGCCCCATCCAGGACGAATGGCTCAAGTCCTTGAAGGCGACGGGCGCAGAGATCGTCAGCTATATGCCGTCCGACGCCTACGTCGTGCGCGGCTCGGCGGGCGCGGCGCGGCGGCTGATGAAGCTCGGCAAGAACGATCCGACCGTGCAATTCGTCGGCGATTACGAGCCGGGTTTTCGCGTCTCGCCTTACCTGCGCGAGATGCGCCTGCGCGACAACGCCGCAACCTTCAACGTCACCGTGCAGGTGATTGACGGCCCCGACGCCGAGCAGACGATCAGCGACCTCAAGGCACTGGCGACCGAGTTCGTGCAGTCGTACCGTGTACTCAACTATCACAACGTCGAGCTGCAAGTGATGGCCGGACGGCTCGCGCAGATGGCGCAGTACGACAATGTGTTCGGCATCGAAGAGCGTGGCTCGCGCCGCAAGCTCGATGAAGCACAGGGACAGATCGTCGCCGGCAACCTGAGCGGCAACCTGCCGACCGGCCCCGGCTATCTTTCATGGCTGGCGTCAAAGGGCTTCACCAGCTCGCAGTTCACTTCGTTTGCGGTCAACGTCGCTGACGATACCTACACGCTGGCCGGTCATCCCGACCTGCCGGCGAGCCGCGTGGCTTTCACCAACAATCCGACGAACCAGACCGGCGTGCTTGGCGGTCACGGCTTCTTGAACTCGCACATCATTGGCGGCTTCAACAGCGGCACTGGCTCGGCGTTCGAAGACGCCAGCGGTTTTAATTACGGCCTTGGCATCGCGCCGTTCGCCCGCGTCGGCATCACCGCCATCTTCGGCAACACCTCATCGAGCGGCACGGTCTGGGAGAACACCGCGTACGGGCAGGGTTCGCGCATATCGAGCAACTCGTGGGGCTTCCAGACGCAGACCGGCGGCCCTGTGGCCAAGTACGACGCCAGCGCGCAGTCCTATGACGCCATCGTGCGCGACGCGCAGAGCGGCACAGCGGGCTTGCAGCAGCTCACGGTCGTCTTCGCCGCCGGCAATGACGGCTCGGCCTCGAACACGGTCAGCAGCCCGGCGACCGCCAAGAACGTCATCTGCGTCGGCGCCAGCGAAAACGTCCGCCAGACCGGCACCGACGGTTGTGGGGTTGCCAACACCGGCGCCGACAGCGCCAACGACATCATCGACTTCTCAAGCCGCGGCCCGGTGAACTCGACCGGCGGCGATGGCCGCATCAAGCCTGACATCGTCGCTCCCGGCACCCACATTGAAGCCGGCGTGCCGCAATCGAATTATGACGGCAGCAGCGTCTGCAATCAGTTTTGGCCGGCGGGCCAGACGCTCTACGGCTGGTCGAGCGGCACATCACATTCGACGCCCGCGGTCGCCGGCGGCGCGGCATTGGTTTATCAAGACTTCCTCAACCAAGGATTGGCCGCGCCGACCCCGGCGATGGTCAAGGCGACGTTGATGAATGCGGCGGCTTACATGAGCGGCACCGGCACCGGCGGCAATCTGCCGTCGAACAGCCAGGGCATGGGCCGCATGGATCTGGGCCGCGCCTTTGACACCACGGCGCGCATCCGTGTGGATCAGACGCAAGTGCTGGGCACGACCGGCCAGACCTATCAAGTCACCGGCACGGTCGCCGACACGACGAAACCGTTCCGCGTCACGCTGGCGTGGTCGGACGCGCCGGGGCCAACGACCGGCGCGCCGTGGGTCAACAACCTCGACCTTGAAGTGACGGTCGGCGGTGTGACTTACAAAGGCAATGTCTTTTCGGGAGCCAACTCAATCAGCGGCGGCACCGCAGACGCGAAGAACAACGCCGAGTCTGTCTTTTTACCGGCGGGCACATCCGGGAGCTTCACGATCACCGTCAAGGCGACCAACATCGCCGGCGACGGCGTGCCGGGCAACGCCGACACGACCGATCAAGATTTCGCGCTGGTTGCTTACAACGGCAACAGCGGCTCACCGACCAATCCGACCATCGGCGTCAGCCCGTCGAGCATGAGCTTTTCGGCGACCGCCGGCGGCGCAAACCCGGCGAGCCAGTCGCTGTCGATCAGCAACACCGGCGGCGGCACGCTCAACTGGACAGGAAGCGCCAACCAGACGTGGTTGAGCGTCAGCCCGACTTCGGGCACCGCGCCTTCGGCCACGACCGTCTCGGTCAACATCAGCGGGTTGGCAGCGGGAACCTACAATGGCGCGATCACCATCAGCGCGACGGGCGCGACCAACACGCCGGTGACGGTGCCTGTGACGTTGACGGTTTCGAGCGGCGGCGGCACGCAGCAGTTGTTGTTGAACCCCGGCTTTGAATCGGGCAACGTCAACTGGACGGCGACCGCCGGGGTGATTACCAACAGCGCCTCGCAAGCGGCGCACGGCGGGACGTGGAAGGCGTGGCTCGATGGCTACGGCACGACACACACCGACTCGTGTTTCCAAACCATCACCATTCCTTCGACGGCGACCTCGGCGACGCTGACCTTCTGGCTGCACATTGATTCAGCCGAAACCACAACGACGACTCAGTTCGACAAGCTGCAAGTGCAAATCCGCAACACGTCGAACACCGTGCTTTCGACGCTGGCGACTTACTCGAATTTGAACAAGGCCGCCGGCTACAGTCAGAAATCCTTCAATCTGCTGTCGTTCGCGGGGCAGACGATTCGCGTCTACTTCCTGGGCACGGAAGATAGCAGCCTGCAAACTTCGTTCGTGATTGACGACACGGCGTTGACGGTTCAATAACCGCCGCGCCATCGCAAAGGCGAAAGGCCCGCGCTGCTCTCAACAGCGCGGGCCTTTTTGTGGCGCAAGGCGGTTAGCTTGCGCTATGGCTCGCGCAAGCTAACCGCCTTGCGCCACACCCGATGGCGGAAATCCTCATGGCTCAATGACGACCGGCGCGCCTTTGGGGATGGCTTCGAAGAGTTCTTTCATGTCTTTGTCGTCGAGCGCCACGCAGCCCCACGTCCAATCGTTCGACGAGCCGTTGCCGTGAATGAAGATCTCGCCGCCCAGCCGCGTATCCCACGGTGGGCGCTGGTGGCGGTCGAGGGCGCTGATGATCTCGTTGTGCTGCGCGCGGTTGATCAGTCCGTCGCGCAGGCCGCGCGCCGCGTGCGTTTTGTCGGGATAGCTCAAGCCGAGCGAGCGATAAAACTTGCTCGCCTCGTTCTTGACGCAGACATAGAAGCTGCCTTCAGGGGTGCGTCCGTCACCCTGTCGCGTCTTGTCGCCCATCGGCGTAAAGCCCAGGCCGACACGGTAGACGCGCAATTGACGGTCGCCGTCGAACAGCAACAAGCGGCGCTCGCCTTTCTTGACGAGGATGTGCGGCGCGGCGAGCGGCAATTTTAACGGCGTATCCGGGCGCGGTTCGGCAGATGACTTGATTGCGGCTGCAAGCGGCGCCGCATCAGCGGGCGTGACGACTCTTTTTTGTGACATGATCCAGGCAGCGGTGGCGGCAGCAACCACGAGCGCCAGTGCGATTATGCGCTTCATCTTTTGACTCCAGGCCGCGATACGTTTCACGCATGCGGCCATCAAATTCACCTGCCCTGAGGCAGTAGGCGCTCTGGTTATCGCGAGCGATTATAAGTTGCCCGGTGCGCCGCCATCAAGCGACACCGGGAGGGGCCGAAGGAGTTGCGTAGACTCACAAACGCGCCGGAACAAAGGTCAGACCGAGGCGCTGCCGCCATCAAAACTTCTTCGGGAACTGGTCGATGATGCCGGCGCTCAGCATGTCGGCCATATGCAGAATCTGCTCATGGACGGCGTCGTAGGCTCTTTATTAGTCGTCCACGCGCGCAAGGTCGCTATTGGCCGGCCCATTGATGACCCGCCCATAACGGTCATAGCGTCATCGCATTGCCTGAATCGCCGGTTCGTTCCTTTATCGAGCCTGTGCCAATGCGGCGAAACTCAGAAACGGCGTCAAAGCGACAACAGGTACTGGACTAAATCATTTTTCTCTTGATCGGTCAGCCCCAGGTGGAAGCACGTGTTGTAGTGATTGACGACATCCAGCAGAGTCGCAAAACGACCGTCGTGGAAGAAGCCGCCTTTCTGATGCGTCCATAGCCCTTTCAAAGGCGACGTGCGATATCGCCTGTCGGGCGCGCGATTCGCCTGAAAATCGTCAATGCAAATCTCCGCGGCGGTATGCAGGTTCCAGCCCGGCTCTGTGTAGAGCGGATCCACATGGCAGTTGTTGCATCCCGCCTTGTCTTCAAAGAGCGCATCGCCACGTTCCGCTGCCGCTTTGTCAAAACTTCCGTCGGGCGGCTTCGGCGCAGGGATGGCAAGCTGATAGAAGTGAAGCGCAGGAAGCTTGCTCGTAATCAAGTCTTCGTCAGGATCAATATGCGGCAGGTCGGCGAAGCCATGCGCGGCGGCAATCGGAAACTGCGCGGCGTTGTTCAAGCGCGGATCGAAGAACCTGCCCTTGCCGTGCATCTCAAGAGTAGCCACGAAGGCATTCCAATGCGTGACCGACCCCCATCCCGTCCAGGTGTGAAGGTTTACTCCGGCAAGTCCGAACGCCGGCGGAATCAGCGTCGCGCCCGGCACATTCCTGCCGGTCACCACGCCGTTAGAGATTTGTTGCGGATTAAACGCCTTGCCGTCCAGGATCAGCTCGGCGTCGAATTTTCCCGGCCCCCAACTGCGCAACACCTGTCGCACGGTGTCCTGGCTGACGCCGAGCAAACTGGCCATGGGGCTGAGATCAGGAGCCAGCGCCACGATGGCGCCGACGTTGAGGTCGCGGTTCGCCCAGCCATCCAGCCTGTGCCCGATGCCCGGAGCAAATGAGTTATCGACGGTCGAGTGGCAGAGGGCACATTGAATCCCGACCGAACGCAGGCTCCCAT
>JBJMGU010000061.1:0-15997 GCA_045807765.1 Blastocatellia bacterium | reverse complement strand
CGAATTCATGACCGAGTGTTCCTTGATAACCGGCGTACCCTTTGACGATCTCAAGGTCGGTGTTGCAGATTCCCGCCCGCAGCACTTGCACTAGCGCTTCGCCCGGACGCACGGGCAGCGGCGCATCATCAACGAAATGCAGTGTGCCGTCGAAGCGCAATGCTCTCATCAGGGCCTCGTGAATAGATACCGGTTGGAAACGCGCCCGCTGCCTGTGGGACTTTCGACGGTCACGATCACGGTGTCGCCTGACCTGAGTTTTTTGCGGAGCTTCTTGCGGGTCGCGGTTATCTCGTTGAAGGTGCCGTCCCCCTGACGCTGCCCAGAAAAGGTGACGGTCGGTAAAGTAATTTCGCTCCCATCCATGCTCATTGCCACCGAAACATTGTTTTCGCTGAAGCCTGAGCCGGTAATCTTCAGCACCTCGCTACCTTTAGCGGCAGGCGGGAATTCGACCGCCGTGATCGTTGGATAGCCGACACGCAAATTCAAGCTGCCGCTTCCCTTTCCGGTAATTTCGATCAAGTAAGTATTGCCCGCACTCGCCTGAAAGGTGAGCAACGCACGGCTCTTTGCGGTGGCCGCATTAGCAAAATCATCATCGCAAGCCACCGCCGTCAGTGCGCCGCATGAGCCTGTGTAGACGCTAACGACCGTGTCATAATCGCTGCCACTCGTATCAACTCCGAGGGTGGTATTCGCCGTCGGCGTCACCGAATACCAGACTGAAGCCATACCCTGGCCGCCGGCGCAGGTCGCCGGGTCATCAGCCGAGATCGTCGCCGCGCGCGTATCCATTTCGTCCTGGAATGGCACGGAGGAAATGACGCGCGGTGTCGCACAATTATTGTTGGTCGAATCGCCGCCACCGCCGCCGCCTCCACCACCGCCGCCGGATGGTTCAAACGCCACGTTGCCGTAAAAGATTTCCTGTGCTCCGCGCCGCGTGTCGGCCCACATCAGATTGGCCTTGCCGTCCAAGGCTTCGAGCGCGATGTAATCTCCAAGTCCGATCAAGCTGGCGCTGCCGGCTTGTACTACGCTGCTCTGAATCGTGGCATCGAAGCCTGCGGAACTGACACGCAGATTCTCGGCGAAGCTCTCCCCGCCGTCGGTTGAGCGCGCCAGGTAAACGTCGAGCGTACTGCCCGCCGGGTCATTACGGCGATCATAAAAGGCGACCTCAACCTGTCCGTTTGCCGGGTCTACGCTTAGTCGAGGGAAGAACTGGTCTGCGCCTGCGCCGTCATTATTTACTCTGACCACGTTCAGCGGATGCCCCATGTTCGGATGGTCGCCATTCGGCGGCGGCATCCGCGCGATCAGAACGTCTGCGTCAATGTGGTTGCGCGCTTCGGCCCAGGCGACATAGATCATGCCGCGATTCGCGCCATTGCTGCGGTCTACATCAATCACCGGGTAGCTATTCATTCGCCTTACCGGGCGGATGATCAGAGACGCATTCGGGTCCGAGAGCGACCCGACATAGTCATAAATGTAAGCATCCGTCTGTGGCGCTGCCGCTGGCGGCAGAAAGGTTTCACCACCATCAAGCGATTCGTTGAAGTAGATGCGCTTCGGGTCGCCGATACCTTCCCATACCGCGTACAGCTCGCCCTTCGGCCCCGTAGTGATCGAGGGGCTGCGCATATCGCCATTGTGGCTGATCGTCTTAGGCGCAGAGAATCCGTCGTCGCCAGATCGCCAGTGATTCGTCAATACGACGGTGCGATCCGGTTCGACGCTGACCCAGACGGCGTAGACAGTATTCTTAAAGCGACTCGTCGCCGTTGTATCAACCGCAAGGCGCGGCTGTTTCGCGAGCTTCGGCGCAGTGCTGCTGCCGATGTCAAGCGCAACCGGCACGGGAGATGTGAAGGTGTGTCCATTATCGGATGACTTGAAGACGTAAATTCCCGTGTCAAAGCTGGAGTTGTCTAACATCAGGGCGCAAAGGTAAAACGTGCCATTGAGGTCTGAGGCGATTGTGGCGCTGGCGGCACGGCTCCAAGTCTTCTGTGGGGTTTCAAGCGGCAGCACGCCTGTGCCCCAGGTGTGCCCACTATCTGACGAGTAATAATATGCCACGCGCGCGTTGCCGTTTCCCGATGCGCCGCCTTCGACCCATTTGGACGCGCCAACGATCACTTGCGGATTCGTGCGGCTGACGGCGATTGCCGGCTCATCGCGCGGATCGGCCTGCATACTGCTGATGACTGGCGAGTCGGTGACCGTAGGCGCGCTCTGCGTTTGCGCCGCTGGAGTTACCGACATCGAATGAAACGCCGTGCCCACCGCCAGGAGGGCTATTACCAGATGGATGAATTCAGAGACGATCCCTTTTCTGCTTTGAACCATACTTCTCCTGTATGTTCGCTCGCCGCCGGTGCGGGCAAAAAATTCTTTCACACCCGGTAGCGACAAGCAAGCCACGCATCGCCTCAACTTTTCAAAGCCGCCGCCAGCCCGCTATACTGGCTGATTAAGCGGACCAATGGAGAAGGCAATTGACAGTCAAGCACTATCACCTGATCGGCATCTGCGGGACGGCGATGGCTTCTTTAGCCGGGATGCTCGTCGCCCAGGGACACAAAGTCACGGGCTCTGACGCAAACGTTTACCCGCCCATGTCGCTTGAGCTTCAACGGCTCGGCATCCCCGTGGCCGAAGGCTACAGGCAAGAGAATCTCCGCGAGCGGCCCGACATCGTAGTCGTCGGCAATGCCATTTCACGAGGCAACCCGGAAGTCGAGTTCGTGTTGAACGAGAAGCTGGCCTACACTTCGATGGCCTCGGTCGTGAAGGAGAATTTCATTCGCGGCCACCATTCAGTCGTTGTCGCGGGAACGCACGGCAAAACGACGACGACTTCACTGATGGCCTGGGCGATGGAATGTGCCGGAGCTAACCCTTCCTTTCTGATTGGCGGCGTTGCCGAGAATTTCCAGTCCTCATTCCGCATTACCGACAGCGCTTACTTCGTCATCGAAGGCGACGAATACGACACCGCCTACTTCGACAAAGGGCCGAAGTTTATGCACTACCTGCCGGACACAGTAATTCTCAACAATGTCGAATTCGACCACGCGGACATCTACCGCGACCTCGACGCCGTGAAGTGGGCCTTTAGCCGTCTTGTGAATCTGATTCCGCAACGCGGCGCACTCGTCGCCGGCTGGGATTCACCTGCCGTGCGCGAGCTTGCAAAGAACGCCTTCTGTCCGGTGATCAGTTACGGCACGGAAGCGGGCGCGAGTTGGCAAGCGACGGAATTTGATTTCACTGGCGAGATGACTCGCTTCAAGGTCAGCATGGATGGCGCGGAGTTGGGCCGTTATCGCACGCCGCTGGCCGGTCTTTTCAACGTTCGCAATTGCCTCGCCGTGATCGCTACGTGCGAAACGCTCGGGCTAGATCGTCAGGCAGTCAGCAATGCAATGGCCGAGTTCAAGAGCGTCAAGCGACGCATGCAGGTGCGCGGCATTGTGCGTGGCGTCACAGTGATTGATGATTTCGCGCATCATCCGACGGCGGTGATGGAAACGCTCAAAGCGGCGCGCGCCAAATACCCCGGCCACCGATTGATCGCGCTATTCGAGCCGCGTTCTTACACCGCGCAGATCAAGGACTTCCAACAATCCTTTGAAGACGGACTGCGGGAAGCTGACGTGATTATCATCGCCGGATTATTCCACCCCGAACGCTACACGAAGTCATCTGCCATCTCACCCGACGAAATGATTGATAATCTGCGGCGCAGCGGGCGGTCGGCGGATTTCATCCCATCGGCGGATGACATTGTGGCCCACCTTTCGCCAAAGCTGAGAGAGGGGGATGTGGTTGTGGCGATGTCTAACGGCTCATTCGGCGGCGTTCACGACAAACTTCTAAGGGTGTTGAGCGGTATGGGCTCGTAAGGCGTACTCATGGCCGGCCAGGAGATCGCCCGGCTTCATTTTCAAACTTCTTTAGCAGCCGGCGAGTCGGTGACGACGTGCAGACGGCCTTTCACTTCGATCCTGCCGTGTAAGGCGTTACGCATGCGCTCAGGCATGAAGTAGGCCGCGATGTTGGCGATGTTTTCAACCAGTTGCTTGATGTCTACGCCGCCCTTCCAGTGCTCAAGCACAACCTTTCGGTCGGCACGATTTAGCAGGCGCAAGAGCGAAATCGCAATCAGATACGAATCATCCACCATGCCGACAAACGGCACGAAATCCGGAATCACATCAATCGGCACGATCACGTACATGATGACGCCGGCAAGGATCGCTTTGTCGGCCCGCGAGACCCGCGGGTCTCTGAGCAGGTCGTAAAGCAGCTTCATCAGGTTGGGCACGAACAGCAGCAGCTCGCGCAGTTTCTTCTTCTTCTCTTTTTTATCTGACATAGCCTATTCGTCTTGCCTCCGTCACATGGTCTGCATTGTAGAAGGTGAGATGCAGGGCGTCAATTTTTAGCACGCAAGAGGCCGAAACTTTTTGAAATTTTTGGACTTTGACGGCGGAACAATTGGGGCTAGCCAGGTAGGCAGGAAAGCAGCGGCTGTCTATTGAGAGACAGCCGCCATCGGGGAGTTCTACAATTCGCTCTTTTCGGCGGATTCGTTAATATGCTCGGTTGTGAATGACCAGACGGAACGTATCTGTTTCAACTTTTCGGGCGTCAACGCCTTGCGAAATGCACAGGTCGAAGTTGCAGGAAGCGCCGGAAAATCAGACGTCTTCACTTTGAGCATCACCTTGAATTCTTTCGGCGCATTTCGCATCGCCTCGCCAAGCGTAAAGCGGTAATTCGCCATCTCTCGTTCGTAAGTGCGCACGACTTCCCTGCTGACCGGCACGACGACTCTTGCCGTTTCTAAGGCTTTCGGCGCAACGGCGGCAACGCCTTCAATCGGTACGATGAAGCTCGTCGCGACCGGCGCGGGCAGCGTGACGTGCGCCGCAGGCCGGACTCGCTTTGTGCAACGACCAGCAGACGAACCAACAGTTGAAGGCGTCTCGGCGACACGATTATCAGTGCTTACCGAGGTGGTGTCATCCAACTGAACGTCCGGCATCACAGCCGATGCGAACCGGCTGGCCGTTAAGGGCTCCACGTCTTCACGCCGAGATTCTTCAGTCATCAGGTTCAGGGCCAGAAGTTCCGCGGCGCCTGCCGGTTGATAGCTGTCCGTGAAGATGCCGGCGACCTGGCGCCACGCATCAGCGCCCGCCGAAAGATCAATCGAGATGCCGATGGCTTTCAGAGACAGCGGAGTTAACAGCAGGCTCACGAACAGGAAAGCCATCCCGATGGTTGCGCTCTGTTTTTTCGCTACGTTCTGCATAACCGCCCTCATCAATCATCCGACCCGCCTGTTACTGCTTACTCCTTAGTAAACAACGACGACCGGCGCCAGTTCGATTTTTTCTCAACCACCTTGCGAGCCAACTGCCGCACCGGTTCATTGTGTACGTGACCAGTCTACCCTAAAGGTTGCAAGAAAGTTTTTCCAAATTGTAAAAACCTGTAATTTTATACGCGCCGCGCATCTCTAGCGGGTGCAAGAAAAAGCAGCGCAAGGCCAAGTCTTGCGCTGCTTGAATTGTGACTGCGGTGACGGCGGGATGGCCCGAAGTGGGTCAGCGGCTCAATGCGCCGGCTCATCCTCGCTAAATAGAGTGTTCTGCTCAGGGCGGCGCCCACCGACGAGGTAAGGCAAACCAAAATGTTCATACGCCAGGCGCATCGCCATGCGCCCGCGCGGCGTGCGGTTGAGGAAACCGATCTGAATCAGGTAAGGCTCATAAATCTCTTCGATGGCGTCCTTCTCTTCGTTGATCGATGCGGAGATCGTACCTAGCCCGACCGGGCCGCCATCAAATTTATCGATGATCGTCATCAACAACTTCCGATCCACCTCATCCAGACCGTAGGTGTCGACGTCCATGCGGTTGAGCGCGTCGGCAGCGACCTCGTCGGTGATGCGCCCATCGTATAGGACTTCAGCCATGTCGCGGACGCGGCGCAGCAAGCGGTTCGCAATGCGCGGGGTGCCACGCGAGCGCCGGGCAATCTCGCGGGCGCCGCTCGCCTCGACTTGAACGCCGAGAATTTCAGCCGAGCGCTTAACAATCACTTCGAGGTCTTCAACGAGATAGAAATCGAGATGTAACGGGATGCCGAAGCGCCCCCGCAATGGCGCGGTGATCAAACCGGCACGCGTCGTCGCGCCGACCAGAGTGAACGGCGGAAGGTCGAGCTTGATCGAGCGCGCCGACGGCCCCTGGCCGATAATAATGTCGAGCTGATAATCCTCCATCGCCGGGTAGAGGACTTCTTCAATCGCGGGATTCAGGCGATGGATCTCGTCTATGAAAAGCACGTCGCCTTCCTGCAAGTTAGTCAGCAGCGCCGCCAGATCGCCGGCCTTTTCAATCACCGGCCCGGCCGTCGACTTGATGTCGCAGCCCATCTCGTTGGCGATGATGTGAGCGAGCGTAGTTTTCCCAACGCCGGGCGCGCCATACAACAAAACGTGGTCGAGCGCCTGGCCGCGCTTGCGGGCCGCTTTGATAAAGATGTCGAGGTTGCCTTTGGCCTTGCTCTGGCCGATGTACTCGCGCAACCACTTGGGGCGCAGGCTCAGCTCAAATTGGTTTTCATCATCGCCTGAGGTGGCGGGCGAGATGACGCGGTCTTCGGACATTGCACAGACTCCGTGTCAAGATGTCGGGGTTTCTGATCTACAGTTTACCACAAATTGTGGCCGTGCCGAAAAGCCTCACAAAATTTAGTGGCTGAAGCCCGCGCCCCATCAGTATAATCAAAAGGCACACGGCAATTTATTCGGTCTGCTTGATTAATAAGCTATCCGGCGTCTTTGCGTGCGCCGATTTTTAATGGCCAGATTTCTACACATCGCAGACATCCATCTCGGCATCAAGCGCTACAACCTGCCGGATCGTACCGGCGACTTCTTTCGCGCTTGGTGCGATGTCATCGAGCACCAAGCGCTGGCGCGCCGCGTTGATTTTGTGCTTATCGCCGGCGATTTTTTTGATCGCCGCAATGTTGATCCGCAGGCCGCCAATCACGCGATGGTCATGCTGCGACAGCTCAGCGAAGCGCGCATCCCGGTCATCGTTATCGAAGGCAACCATGATCAGCACGAATCAACGACGCGGTTTTCGTGGCTGCGAAGCTTTTCGCAATGGCGCTATATCAAGCTCCTGGAGCCGGTTTGGCGGGACAACGGCGCACATATGCAGCCCTGGGACGAGGATGAGGCAACCGGCAGCTACGTAGATATCGCCGGGGCGCGTGTCTTCGGGTCGAACTGGTATGGCTCGACCGTCGGCGCGGCGCTGCCGTTGTTAGGCGAGGCGGCCAGGCAGAATCGCCGCCCGGACGCCACTAATATCATGCTGCTTCATTCAGACGTCGAGGGCCAGTTGAACCGTCCCGTGCAGCACGCCGTGTCGATCTCTAAGCTCGTGACCATGCGCGACGCGGTGGATTACTTGGCGCTCGGTCACACCCACAAGCATTTTGAGATTGAGAACTGGGCGTTTAATCCCGGCTCACTCGAAGCGTGCAGCGTCGAAGAGGCGGATGTCGAGCGTGGCGCGTTGCTTGTCGAAGCCGATGGCCCGACGATCAAGACGGAGTTTTTGCGCGCCGGCGAGCATTACTTCCAGCGCCCCTTCAAACGAATTGAACACCGGATCAGCGGCAGCGAAGACCCAGAGACGATCCGCGCCGAAATCCTCGACACGCTGCGCCGCGAAATCATCACGAGCGGCGAAGTCGAAGACGAGCAGAAGCCGATCATTGAGCTGTCGTTGCGCGGATCGTTAGCCTTCAAGAATTCGCTGTTGCAGCTTAACAAACTGAAAGAACAGGCCATCGAAGAGCTGCGCCCTCTCGGACTGATCATCAATAACAAAACAATTCCCAAGCAGTTGGCTGTAGCAATGGACCTGGCGAAAGATGCGCCGCGCGGCGAGCGCGAGTTGCGGGTCATCGAAGATTTGATCAAACCCGATCCGCGTTTTGCGGGTCGCGCGGCGG
Organism: Blastocatellia bacterium; assembly: GCA_045807765.1. GTDB lineage: Bacteria > Acidobacteriota > Blastocatellia > UBA7656 > UBA7656 > DATENM01. The sequence continues at coordinate 7,939 of JBJMGU010000061.1, read as the reverse complement.
AGATTGCTGCGCTGGTCATTGAAGCGAAGCGCATGGCTTTAGAGGATGAGCCCGCCGAGCGCATCCTGGCGCTCATCGAAGACAAGCTCTTCGGCCATCTTGAGCAAGAAGCTGTGGCCGAGGAAGCGATGCGGGCCGAAGGCGGCGATTAAAAACCGATGGGCAAGCCACCCGAAGAAGGACAAATATGGGAGTGGCGCGGTTTCGGGCAAATCAGCCGCGAAACCTCGGCGATTGTCGAAACCCTGCCGATTCGCAACGGCATTCGCGACCTAACGGGCACAGATCTTTACCTGATTTCACCGACGAGCGAGCAGAACGTTAAGCTGCGGCTTACAGAGAAAGGCTGGGTGTTGAAGTTCAAGCTTCTGCTCGATAAACAGCCCGACGGCATCGAGCTTTATCACGAGTCGGCGCGCTGGACGTTCGCTTTCCCGGTCACCCTGACTACGATACAGCTAGCGGCGCGGCTGCTCGATGTCACGGTTCCAGACGACGCGCTTTATGGCGACAGCTTCGACTCTGACCATGCCCTCGCTTTTCTCGGTCAAGCGACGCCTGCCCTCGTGCAGGTAGGAACAAAGAAGGTTCGATCACAATACAATTTAGCGGGCGGCTGGGTAGAGGTTGCCAATGTCGTATTCGGTAAGCGTCAGGTACAAAGCCTGTCACTGCACTCAGTGAACGTTGAAGCGGTTGAGCGAATGATTGAGCAGGTTCATCCTGACGGCGGCCTGACAGCGATGAACTATGTCGAAGCCTGCCGGCGTTATAGTTGAAGAGTGATCTCGCCTATCTAGCCGAACAATCCGTCAAGGATGCCAATCCGATAAGCCATCATCAGACCGAGGCCGAGGCTGAAGATCGCCGCCAGAGCTTGTACGGCTTTGTGCGTGCGCGCGAAGCGGCTCGCCGTCAATTGCAAAGGCAATCCGAGCAGCAGACTTATTGCCATCATGCCGCCAATCGAGCCCGCGCCGAACACGGCGATAAACGCCAGACCGGCCATCCTCGAAGTCACAGTCGTTAGCACCAGCAACATCAAGGCGGCACTCCCGGCAAGCCCGTGGATCATGCCGACGATCAACGGGCGGACGCCGAATCGCAGGCGATGATGTGAGCCGACAATGGGCTCTTCATTCGGCTTGTGGGTGTGCGGGTGCGCGTGGGCGCGCAAGCCGTGGCGATGTGGGTGAAGGTGAAGTTTGCCGCCTGCGAACAAGCGCCGTAAGGCGTTGACGCCAAGCCCAATCAACATCAACGCCACGACAAATTCAAGCGCCAATGCGGCGCGATCACCGATTTTGATATTGAGCAGCAGCACGGCGAGGCCGGCAATCAATAACGCCAGCGTGTGGCCGACGCCCCAGAGCGCGCCGACTAGCGATGAGCTAAGCAGGCTCTTGCGCTCGCTGACAATCGTCGCGACGGCAGCGAGGTGGTCGGCTTCGACGGCGTGTTTAAGCCCGAAAATCAAGCCGAAGATGAGCGCCGATGCGGTTGTAAGATGGCCACCATCGGATGCGCTGTTGGCTCCAGCCTTAAACCATTGCGAGACCCAGGCGGCAGGATTGAATCCGGCGCTAAGCAACGCTTCATAACAGATCGCCAGCCCGGCGCAGGCAATCACGAAGGCGCTCACCACCGGCAATACACGCGGCAGCCAACCCCAAGGCAAAGGCCGCTTGATGAGCTTGCCGGCATAAACGAAGGCGAGCCCGACCGCAGTGAGCGAGCCAGCCAGCCCGACGCTGAAGGCGATCACCAGCAGCAGGCCGTAGCCGACGCGATGCAATGAGATGGCTGAGAGCAAGACCACCAGCGCCGACGGGCAAGGCAACAAACCGCCTGATATACCGAGCGCCAGCAGGCTGCGCCATGTCACCGGCGAACCGTCAACTCCCGGAGGCAGGTGGGAATGCTCAACGCCGCCGTGGGCGTGGACGCCGTCATGCGAATGACTATGGGAGTGGTCATGCGCATGGTCATTCGGCTGACTCTCGCTATGTGCATGATCGTGGTGATGCGGATGTTCATCGTGATGGTGCGTAGGGTGTGCGGCTGCCTGGTCATGCCTACTGCGCAGAGCGAGGCGTAAACGGCGGACAAAGAGACTGCCACCCAGGCCAACAACGATCAGGCCCGAAACCAGGCTAAGAAGTGGGAAAAGTTTTTCCGGCAGCACGTACTGTGATGCGAACAAAGTCACCAGCCCCAGCGCGAAGACGCCTGCGGTATGCGTGATCGTTACCGTCAGCCCTAAAAATGCGGCATGGCGCGCGGTGCCGCGTGAGCCCACAAGATAAGCGCCGACCACCGTCTTCCCATGTCCCGGCGACATGGCATGCAGCCCACCTAAAGCGACAGCGAACAACAGTCCCAGGAGCGCGATCATCGGAGTTACCTCAGGTACAGCGATCAGCTCTGCGAGCCGGTCACGCGCCGACACCACCTTTTGTCCGTCACGCCGCATCAATGGTGTTGCTTCCGCAGGGGCGAGGCCGACAGCAAACGCGCATTCGGCGCTGCGCTCATTGAGCGGCGCCGCCAATAAATCTTCAGGGTAAGTTTTTAGCTCGTCGGTAACCGAGTTGCCAAAAGCTGTGCTGTCAAAGACGCTGACGCCAGTACCGGGAGTTACGCTGATCTCGCGCCAGCCAAGCCGCTCGCGGAAGTTCGAGTCCTCGAACCGTAAACGATGCCGTGTCGCTGCCGAGGTGGAATTCAAAGGGGCGGTAAAATCGCATTCAATGCGCAGCGTCGGCAGACCGCCGGCGCCCGCCACCGTCATTGCATGGCTTTCTACCAGGTTTAGCGTTAGCGGCTGGCCGTCAACCATCACGAGCAGGTTAGCCGCCAGTTGCGGAGCAAGCTGTCGAGCATAGGCCGTCAGCTCGTCGCTTGAAGGCGAAGCATCGCGGCTGATCTTTTGCAACTCCTGAAAGGCCGGTATCTCGGCCATATCAATCACATAATGGAGGCTGATGCGATCCGCGCGCGGCTCGATGCGCGCAAAGTGATTGACAGTGAAATTGCCGAGTGGGTGCGCGCCGGCACAAGTAGCTATGCCCAGCACAATTACCGTCACCGTAAGAACGGCTGTCCGCAATCGCTTACCCATGATAAATGTCTTTCTCATAAGAATCACCGGGCCGTGCCTTCCGCATCATCAACCGTTCGCTATTCGCCGAGAGCCGCGAGGGCTTGCTTCGCCTTCGTCGCTTGCAAAGCGTCGAACTGCGGCGATAGGGCAAGCGCCCGTTTTAAGAATTCCCGCGCCGACTGCGAGTCATTTGCCGCCTGCGCAATCAACCCCGCATGGTAGAACAATCGAGCGTCGCGCGTTCCCAATCGCAAAGCCTCTTTCATGGCCGCCTGCGCTTCGCTGGTCTTGCCCGCCTTCATCGCCGTCCAGGCGAGTGCGTCGGCTCCGTATATGTCACGGCGATCATTGTATTCCCGCCTCGCCTGCGCATACGCTTCATCGAGCCGGGTATCGTGATCGGCGTAAAACAGGGCGATTTGCCGATTATACAGCATCCCGTTTGCCGCATTGAGTTTGGCAATTTGCTCAACCAGTGCGTACTCGGCGGCGGCCTCTTGATCGCGACCCGCGATTTTATAGAGGTCGCCGAGCGCCGCCATGAACGACGGGTCGGGAATGATTTGAACGGCGCGCTCGTAGCTTTCAATCGCGCCCGTCAGATCACCTTTCGCAGCCAGCGCGCGGCCAAGTCCCGCAAGCGCGCGGTAGTAATCCGCGAAGGTCGTCAGGGCATCACGGTAATGCTGCTCGGCCTTCGCATAATCGCCCATCGAAAAAGCGATCTCGCCCAGTTGCCAGCGAATCCAGGCAATGGTCTCGCGCGGCGGCGGGTCTTGCGCAGAGGCCAGCGCCAGAGCAAAGGTCAATCGTTCGATGGCGCCGTCAGTGTTGCCGCGCAACAGGTCGGCACGCGCCAGTCTGGTTTCACCGCTGACGCTGCGCCCGCCGATCTCGATCATTTTGGCGTAGGCCGTGATCGCCTTGTCGTATTCGCCGATCTCGCTTAAGGCATCGCCGAGGATTTGAAAAGGGTACGCCTTCTTCCGTTCCAGCTCGATCAGCTTCATTGCATGGTCACGCGCCGAGGTGAATTCATGCGAGGCGAATTCGGTCAAGGCTAACTGGCCGAGCCCGCCGACATTCTGTTCGGCGGGCATCGCCGCCAGCGAAGCCTTCGCCGCTTTCGCCGCCAGTGTAAGGTAGTTCACGCTGCCAGTTTCACGCTGGCGTTGCAGGTAGTAGCCTGCAAGTTTGTTGAAAGCAATGAAGTCGTCGGGGTCGCGACGCACACGGTCTTCGAGAAATCGGATCGCCGTTTCAGGGGCTTCGCTATTTGCCGGCAAGGGCGCTGCCGGTGGAGGCGCAACCGCTTCCTTTGCCGCCGACGATGACAGCCGCCCGCAACCCGTAAAGCAAGCGGCGAGCGCGGCGATCAGCAAGCAAAGCAGAATTTTTTTCTTCAGATCACGTTCCATTGTCTCTCTGTTTCAGGTGACCGCCGACCGCCGACCAACGCTCGACGTTGACCAACGGTCGGCCGTCAGCAGTCGGCTAATTGCGCGTGTTATCGTCCGTGCCCGAAGCCCGCGGTTGCTGTGGCGGGGCAAGGAACGGGAAGGCGCTGCGGAAAGCGACGTCGTTGGCGTTAACGTTATCTCCGAGCGCGTTTTGATTGGCGACGAAAAACAGGATCGTGTCAATGACATCATCCTGCAAGCGCCGCCCATTCGGGAAGCCTGAGCCGGCATTCGAGCCGCCCCCCGTCCCGCTATTGGCCAATGACGTGTCCAGGTGTAAGAAATCACCTTTAGCAACAGCGACGCTCGCCAGTATGCCGATGTTAGTGTCGTTGGTGCCGAGGGCTTTCAACGTGCCGACGATGTCGCCGGCAAACGCCCCATTAGCGTCATCCTGAGTCGAGGCAAAATTATAGGCATCCTTGTGCGCGAAGGGAATCAGCGCGACATTGATGGCCGGATTCCCCATGCGATCAACGGTCTGGAAACCGCCAGAGGTGGTGATTTCGCCATCGCGTCCGATGACCTGGCGACGTTGGCGTTGCGTCTGGAAGTTAACGCCAATGACGCTCCCCCCCGGATTACCATTCGTCCGTTGCAGTCGCAGGTAAGAGACCGGGATGCTCAAGGCTATGGCTTGCACATTGTATCCCGCAAAGCTGTCGCGTCCGCGCTGCAACAGCGAGGCATTCGGCGCGCCTCCGATAACTGAAGCGACAAACCGGTTAAAGCCGGGAATGTCGAAGAAGAAAGGATCGTCCGTTTCACCGGCAAAGAATGACACGCCGGTCGTCGAATCCGTGGTCACTGTCGCCGGGTTGGGATTGTCTGCCAGCGTCGGCACGGTGGTTGGCGCGGTCAGGACTTCGCCGAAGGGCATAATAATGGTGGCCGTTTGCGGCACCGTCGTCGAGGTTCGCGGCGAAAAGCGAATGTCAATGAACTGGTCGGCGCGCGCGTCGCCGGTGGTTTCGATCCCGAACAGATAGCGCACGCGCGGATCAAAGGCGCTGAAATTAACAGCTTCGCCGGGCACGATGAAGCCATACAGCGTCGCAATTAGAATCAGCCGCGAGTTGTCATTCGGGTCGAGAAAAACATAAACGTCATCGATGTCCGCGGGCCGATCTTCATCGGCAAGCGGCGCATCGCCATGGTCAGCAGCCTGCGTATTCAACGCAGGAAGATTTACGAAAACTACGCCAAGCGCCAGCAGCAATGCCAGAGCCGTTTTCCTGGTGCGAGTCGTCAGGTTCATACGCTTCTCCTATGGAGGGATGGTCTTTGCTCCGGGCGCACAAGGGATGCTTCATGTGAGTCTCTTGTGCGGGCAGAGCCCGTGAGGTATGGGCAGGCCGCTCCTGTTTTCATTCGCTTCGACATGAACTTCGAAGACAGGTTGCGGAATGATCAAGGTTGATTGATTACATCAATCAACAAAACTATGCCAGATGATTAAGAACCAATGAATATGGCCAAACCGCTAGCAAGCCTTACGATATGCGGGATGGCCTCGACTGGAGCATAACACCCTCTGATCGATCCTGAATTCGCATCAGAGCCCGGCGATTACTTAGAGACTTTGGGCTCGAATTCTTCTACGCTCACGCGTCAGGAGATGGATTTCAAGGCCAGCGCCTTCGGTGAAGGAAACTCAATTAAATCTGCCGCGTCCACCCCCGCTTGGGGCTGCGATTATAGCAACGGTGCCACCAACTCACAAGCGATTCATCAAACGGCGCATTGACTTGGCAGAGGCCGATTTCTATAGTTGCAAGCGATTCCCGCACGCGCTGAGGGCCAGAGATGAATGTTCAAATTGAAAAGGCCAGCATGGAGATGCACCAAACCTTAACTGATATTGCCCATGCGGCCAAACGGTATTGGGGCTACCCTGAGAGCTGGATACAGCACTGGCGCGATACTTTAACCATCACGCCACATTTCATCGCTGAAAACGAGGTGTTTATCGCCCGTGTGGAATATGAAATCGTCGGCTTTTATGCGTTGATAGGAAGCGGTGCCAGAGTGACGCTTGATCATCTCTGGCTATCCCCTTTGCAGCTTGGCAAGCAGATTGGCAAGCGCCTGTTCACCCACGCGATGACAACGGCGAAAGAACTGGGCGCGGCGGAAGTCGAAATCGAAGCTGACCCGAATGCCGTCGGCTTTTACGAGCGCATGGGCGCTACGAGAATCGGCGAGAATGTCTACGAGCTTGAGGGCCAGCCGCGCATTCTACCGCTGCTGATTTACCAGCTCAGGGGCTGACCCCACAAAACTCCAGGCCACGCTTAAAAAGGAATATCGTCCTCATCAACCGGAGCCGGCGCGGGCCGAGCAGGAGCCTCTTTACGCGGCGCCGGCGCGCTGGTCGCGGTGGCACGGGCCGCCGGCGCATGTTCACCATCCCCCGCAGACCCAATGAATTGAAGGTCCGAGCCGCGGACTTCAAGCGAGGTGCGCGCGTTGCCTTCCTTATCGGTGTACTCGCGCTGCGACAGTGAGCCTTCGATATAGACCTGCCGCCCTTTGCTGAGGTACTGGCTGGCGACCTCGGCCTGACGCCCGAAGAGGCTGACACGGAACCACGTCGTGTGATCTTGAAACTCGCCCGACTTGTCCTTGCGCCGTTCGGTGGTCGCAATCGAAAAATCGCAAACCGGCGTCCCCTGCGGCGTGTAGCGCAGTTCGGGGTCGCGGCCCAAATACCCGACAATGATGATCTTGTTGAAACTGGCCATATTCAAGACTCCTTTCAATTTGTCAATGTATCACGAATGAAACACCGTTGCAAGAAGAAACTGGCAGCTTGGCGGAGATTCATTCAGCGGTGGCGTTGCTGATTTTCAATCAGGTAGGCGGCAGTGGTCAAGGCCATAAGAACAAGCATCGTATCGGCTGGCTAATGCTTCTAACTAAATGGATATGGAAAGCGTTATCAAGCACTTATCGATGGAGATCGAATACCTTGCCGCACTGGCCGAGATGTACCGTATGGAGGGTGACGCGGACTCGCGCGCGGCGTCGCTCGAAGCCAGGGCGGTGCTTGAACGGCTGCTTTGCCTGACCAGGCATTCAGCCGACAAGCCGTGCGCGGAATTTCCTGCCGCTGCCTAGTCTCTGAGGGCGCTCGCCGCTTTCGCGCGCCCTGTCCGGCGGGCACGGCGCATCTGCCATTCACTGACCGAGAACGCGCCCACGGCCAGCAAGCCCCCGGCAATCAGGTCAATCACATAATGCTGATTGAGTATCACCGTTGCCGCCCACATCAACAGGGCATAAACCACCATCACGGCGACCATAGGCCAACGCAGTTTGCGCCAGGAAAGCAGAACCAGTAATACCGGATAAGCACCGTGCAGGGATGGAACGG
>JBJMGU010000060.1:0-30764 GCA_045807765.1 Blastocatellia bacterium | reverse complement strand
CCAGTGCTCGTTGAAGATGGAACCTAGCCGCATCCAAGAGGCCGAGTTCTGCTAATATAATTCCTAGTCGCTGGTGTAATCGCATTTCTGCGGTGAGATCACGCTGATTAGCTGGTAACGCTTCATAGTCGGCCAGCAAATTCTGTATGGCAGTGATTCGGGCCTGTTTTTCCTGCCATGGCAGATCAGCAATCAAATTAGCACGGTCCGCAGTCAAGGAGCGGAACGTATCAATCGTTTCGCCCGGCGTGGCGGCGAAAAAGAAGAGGCCCGAACGAATTGAGAAAAAGTCCGGCGCACCCTGCGCAATCGCGGTTAGCACGTATTCAGGAACCAGCAGCACTAGCGGACACGGGATAGTCTGCGGGAAAGAGTTGCGCGAGGCGTTCAGGTTGGCGACGAACTCTGTCTTTTGCGCCTCGGCAGCCGTCGGCAATGAGTATTCAAGGCCGGAGACGAAGATGGCCTGCGGTGGCGGTTGCATAAGGCGCTCGTGCAGCGCATCCAGCAAGTGGGTGATTGGTTGATCGAAGCGAATCTCTTGAATCTTCAAGTCGGCCAATTGCTGGCGTAGCGCAACGATCACTCGCTTCTGCTGCTGCGGCTGGTTGCAGCGCGCGAAGATCAGCTTGAAGCCTTCGGCCAGCCGCAAGGCTTGCGCCAGCGCCCGCATCTCGCCTTCTTCGTCGGGCGAATTTACAGCAAATGCATCGATAGTTTCAAGGGTGTCACTGCTCATGAGATGACCGGCTGCTGTGCCGCGCGAGCCGCTTTGAACTTCGGCAACTGGCGGACAATCGGGTTCACTACATACCACGGCCCGGCGGCGGCAAACGGGTCGTCGCCGCCATCCAGGTATTCCAGCACGCTGAGGTTTTCGAGCATGACCAGATAGTCATTGTCGCCATTCGGTATTTGATTGTCTGCGGACAGGTCAAGCTGCGCCAGCTTCTCCCAGTGATGATCCGGGATGGCCGTGCTGAAAGTCCGCGCCGCCTGCTGAATCGCGCGCTGTACGACAACGAGCGGAATGGGAATGGCGTCCGTGTAGGCGCAGGCGTTTTGAACGAACGTCATCAGGTTGCGCACATGACCGCCGCTGTAGGTAAGGAGGAAATCCAGCGCGTCGGCGGCAAAGGCGTCTTGCAGAGGAATGTCGCCCAACCGCTTTTGCAGTAAGCTTCGCAGGCCGCTCAGTCCCGGCTCGAAGGGCTGGCGCTGGCCGCGCTCGAAAATCTTGATCATCGGCAGCACCAGCGCTGGCCCGTAACGCTGCTCCAGCGATGGCCCGTTGGCCGAGCGCACAAGCCGCAACGGCACCGTATAGATGACGTGCACGCTCATTCCCGTCAGTTGTGTGTAGCGCTCCAGGAATAATTCGCGTTGCGAGTCGAGCCCTTCCGGCTTGCCTTCAATCTTGCGAATCTTCTCCAAATTGTCGAGGATCAAGACAAGGTCGCTATACGGCTGCTCGCCTTCCGGGACTTGATAGGTCTTGATCTTCAGTTTCGCCTCAACAAAGGCAAGGTTCATCTCTTCAAGCAGCGTCGAAAGCCTCGGCTCTAACGCGGCGCGCACTTTCTTGCGCGCGTCCGGGTCTTTCTTGAGGCGCTGGATTTTCAGCTTGGCCCCGAACAGTGGCAGCTCACCTTCGTTGATTTCGATCTCACTCAGAAAGAATTCTTTAATCTCACTGAGACGCCTGGCAAAGTAGCTGTCTTGCAATTCGATGCCCAGCCGGTCGCGCAACTCGGCGGCCAGCTCCGTCATGATGGCTAACAGAATGTCGGTCGTCGCCACATCATAATCATCGAGATAATCAGAAACGTCCAACAAGATCGGAAAGTAGCGCGCACAGTCAGCCGCCGGTTTTTCAAGTGCTTCCCACAGCTGTCCCAGCTCGGATGACTTGCCGCAGCCGATGTGCCCGGAGAACAAAAAACATAGCGGCACCTGTGACAGATTCAAATGACGCAGAAAATTCTTCACCAGCGCGCTCTCGCCCCTTGCCGTGGCGCACTCGCAATAATACTCGTCCGTAGCCGGTTTGTAAGGGTCACAGGCGTTATAGATTTTCTTCAGCGCCTCGCTCATTTGCTGCAACTTTACCATGCCCGCCGGAAATGCAATAGAGCCTATCCGTAGATGAAATCACTGCGAATGACGAAAGCAAGACGCGAGCGCCTGAGGAATCTCAAACACTCGCGTCTTGCTGCGACCTTGTTATGTGTTGGGCGCTCGCTAGTTGGCTTTCGCCGCAGGCTTGCGCTTCGTCGCCCTGGCACGCGCCGTCGGCGTCGGCACGGCGTGGCCCGCGGCGCTGTAGAAGTTCGGGTATGCCGGCTTGCGATACTTCGCCGGCGGGTTCTGACGGAGCGCCACCATTACGACTTCGACAGCTTTTTCGAGCTGCGAATCGTGCCCGCCACGCCACGCCTTCGGGTCGAGATCAACGTCGAGGTCGGGCGCGACGCCGCTATTCTCGACTTCCCACTCGCCCTTCAGGTTATAGAAGGCCACGCGCGGCGCGGTCACTTGGCCGCCATCCATCAGCGTCGGATAGCCGTAGATGCCGACCAGCCCGCCCCAGGTGCGCTTGCCGACCAGCGGCCCGATCTTCGCTTCGCGGAAGTACCACGGCAGGGCGTCGCCACCCGAACCGGCATACTCGTTGATGATCATTGCCTTCGGCCCGAAGATCGCTCCCACAGGGGTGACGAAGTCTTCGCCCTCGCGCGTCGCCCACTTGTTCATCAACGTGCGCTTCATGTAATCGATCATATAATCGGCAGCCGAGCCGCCGCCGTTGAAGCGCTCGTCAATCACCGCTGCCTGCTTATCAATCTGCGAGAAGTAGTAGCGGTTGAAGTTGGTGTAGCCGGCGCCTCCCGTGTTCGGCAGATAGACATAAGCCGCGCGCCCGCCCGAAAGCTCGGCCACCTTGCGGCGGTTGCCTTCGATCCAACCCAGATTGCGCAGGCCGCCCTCGTTGCCTACCGGCACCACGGTCACTTCGCGTGAGCCGCTGCCGTCAGCGTTCGCGCCGACTTTGATGACGATCTGCTTGCCCGCCGTTCCTTCAAAGGCGGCATAAACATCATCGCTTGCAGTCAGATTGCGCCCGTTAACGGCAATCAAGTATTCGCCCTCGCGGACCTCTACGCCGGGCTGTGTGAGCGGCGCACGCAACGACGGGTTCCAGTTTTCGCCATTGAAGATTCGGGCGAAGCGATAACGTCCGTTCTCAATCGCATAGTCGCACCCCAACAGGCCGCCACGAACCTGCGGCGCTTGCGGAACGTCGCCGCCGAAGGTGAAGTGATGCCCGACCGACATATTGCCGAGCATCTCGGCGAACAGGTAATTCAAATCGGCGCGGTGCGCGATGCCTTCCAGATAAGGCTCGTATTTCTTCTCGGTCGCCGCCAGGTCCAACCCGTGATAATTCGGATCGTAGAAGAAGTCGCGCTGCACGCGCCACGCCTCGTGGTACATCTGCTTCCACTCGGCCTTCGGATCAACATAGACTTCCATCTCGGCGGTGTTGACGCCGCCTTCGCCGGGCTTGGGCGGCTGCGCGGCGGGGATGACCTGGAAGCGATAGCCGATCATCGGCACGCCCGGCGGCAGCGGCGGCCCCTGGCCGACGAGAATCTTCTCGCCGTTGGCCGAGACCGCGAACATGCCGACGCCTTCGATCACCTTCTCGAACTTGCGCTTCTCCATATCAAAGCGGTGCAGGACGTTGCCCGGCGGGCCGCCGGCGCCAACCTGCGGCACCTCTTCGAGAATGAAGACCATGCCGGCCTTGCCTGCTTTCATGTCGGCGTAGCTGCGCGCCGGGATGGGCAGCGCCAGGATGCGCTGGCCGATGCCGTCGAAATCGATGCGCACCGGGTCCGGCTCTTTCTTAGCGCCGGGCTTCGGCGGGCCGTCGGCTTTCTTGTCGTCCTGAATCTTCTCTTCGTCGCTTTCGGGCGCGAGCGGCGACGCCTGGTCTTTCTTCAATACCGCGACGTAGACGCTGCGCGTCACCTGATACGGGAAGCTCGACATGTCGAGCCACCCCGTCGTCGGGCCGATGTTGGTGCTGGCGGTGAAGTAGAGATACTTGCCGCTCTGGTCAAAGACCGCATAGCGCACATCGCTCAGGCCATCGGTCACCTGCTGTGACTTGCCTGTATCGAGCGAGTAGATGAAGGCGGCGCACAGGCGATTCTTCAACTGCCGCGTGTAAGCGATCCACTTGCTATCGGGCGACCACGACGGGTCAAGCACCGCGAAGGGATTATCAAAGGTGTTGGTGTCTACTTTGACCGGCGTGCCCTTTTCGATGTCCAGATACCAGAGGTTGAGCCGCTTGTCAGTGAAAGCGATCTTCTTGCTATCGGGCGACCAGATCGGCGAATAGTAAAACGACGCCGAGTTGCCGAAGCTGATCTTTTTGACTTCGCCCATGCCTGACTGGTCGCGCAGGTGTAGAGCGTATTCGCCCGTCTCGTCTGAGAAGTAAGCGATCCACTTGCCGTTCGGCGACCACGATGGGTCGCGCTCCATCACGCCCGGCGTGTTGGTCAGGTTGCGCGCATTGCCCTTCTCTACCGGCGTCGTCAGGATTTCGCCGCGCGCTTCAAACACGGCACGCACGCCCGTCGGCGAGATGCCCGCGGCCATGATGCGCGGCGCCGCCTTGTCGTAATGCGGGCGCACGCCGGGCAGATCGCTGGCCAGTTGAATGTTGACGCGCTCGGTCTTACCCGATTCCAGATCGTAGAGGTGCAGCGAGCCGAACTGCTCATAAACGATAGCGCCCGGTCCCGCCGATGCGGACTTGATGTCCATTCCGTTGTTGCTGATCGCCGGCGTCACGCGGCGCGTGCGCGTGTCGAACGCATAGAGCGTGATCGAGCCATTGCGGTCAGAGAGGAAATAGACTTTATCGCCGACCCACATCGGGTCGAAGTCGTTCGAGTTGTTGCGCGGAATCTCTTCGACGCTCGAATCCGCCAGCCGCGCCAGCCAGATCTTCGTCGTCCGCCCGCCGCGATAATGCTTCCACTGCTGGAAGGCCGGCGCCAGCGGCAGGTACGCCAGGCGCGTGCCGTCTGGCGAGTAAGACGCCTGCTCGACCATCGGCAGCGGCACCTGCGTCGGGAAGCCGCCGTCTGCGGAAACCGTAAACAAACGGTTATAAAATGTATCGCTGTTGCGTGGCGACAGGAAGGCGACCTGCTTGCCGTCCGGCGTCCAGCCGACCGCCACATCCTGGCCGGGGTGATAGGTCAAACGTTTCGGCACGCCGCCCGCCGCCGGCACCACGAAGACATCCACATTGCCGTCATATTCACCGGTGAAGGCGATCATCGAACCATCGGGCGAAAAGATCGGCGTCGCTTCAACGCCGACACCTGTAGTCAGCCGCTCGGCGCTGCCGCCGGCGCGCGGCACGATCCACAGGTCACCGGCGAAGACAAAAACAATATGTGTCTGGCTGAGAGTCGGCTGGCGGAACAGCATCGGCTTATCGCCCTGCGCCATGCCGGCGCTCGCCATGCCGAGGATGAGGAGCACAAGAAAGATTGCTTTTTTCATACGGAGTCTCCTTGGTTGCAGGCCGCATGGAGTCCTGCCTGAAGGCAGGACTCCATGCGGAGGCGCGGGCTACTTGCTCGCATCCTGCGGCTTGCCATCGTGATAGTTCGGGAACGGCGGGCGCTTGGTGTGCGGCGGCAGCGGGTTCTTCTTCAACGATTCGAGAAGCACCTCGACGCCTTTCTCCAATTGCGGGTCGCGGCCCTGCCGCCACGCCGCCGGGTCCATCTCGACTTCGATGTCGGGGGCGACGCCATGATTTTCGATTTCCCACTTGCCTTCGGGCGAGTAGAAGCCGAAGTTGGGCGCCGTCACAGCGCCGCCGTCCATCAATGACGGTGTGCCGCCGATGCCGACCAGCCCGCCCCAGGTGCGCTTACCGACCAGCGGCCCGATCTGGGCGCGGCGGAACATCCACGGCATGTAATCGCCGCCCGAACCGGCGTACTCGTTCACCAGCATCACCTTCGGGCCGGGCATGGTGCCGAACGGCTGGCGAAAGTCTTCGCCGTCGCGCACCGCCCAGTAGCTATTGAGCGGCTTGCGCAGATAATCGATCACATAATCCGCCGCCTGGCCGCCACTGTTGAAACGTTCATCAATCACCGCGCCGTCTTTGGAAAGCTGCGAGAAGTAGTAGCGGTTGAAGTTGGTGTAGCCGCCGCCCGCCGTGTCGGGCAGCCAGACATAGGCCAGCTTGCCGTTGCTCATCTTCTCGACCTTGCGGCGATTGCCTTCGACCCATGCAAGGTTGCGCAGGCCGCTTTCGCTCGGCACCGGCACCACAGTCACTTCGCGTGACCCACTGCCGTCCGCGTTCGCGCCGACTTTGATGACGATCTGCTTGCCCGCTGTCGCTTCAAATAAAGCGTAGAGGTTATCGCTTGCAGTCAGGTTGCGCCCACCAACGGCGAGCAGGTACTCGCCTTCCTGCACGTTGACGCCGGGCTGTGTGAGCGGCGCGCGCAGTTGCGGGTTCCAGTTCTCGCCATCGTAAATCTTCGCGAAACGATAGCGCCCGTTCTCAATCGCGTAGTCGCAGCCGAGCAGGCCGCCGGCAACCCGGTTGGGATTGGGAATGTCGCCGCCCGAAACGTAGAGGTGGCCGACGGTCAGGTCGCCGAACATTTCGGCGAACAGGTAATTCAGATCGGCGCGATGGGTCAGCGAATCAAGGTAAGGCTCGTACTTCCTGGCCGCCGCGTTGAGGTCGAGGCCATGATAGTTCGGGTCATAGAAGAAGTCGCGCTCGATGCGGAAGGCTTCGCTGTACATCTGCTTCCACTCGGCCTTCGGATCAACATAGACTTCCATCTCGCCGGTCTTGAGCATATTCGGCGCGCCCGGCGCTCCGGGCGGCATCGGCTGGCCGAGCGTCGCCGCGTTGGCGATGAACCAGCTCTGGCCCTGACGATAGAGCGCCTTCTCGCCGTTGGCCGACAGGTCGAACGAGCCGGCATTGTCGAGCACCTTGTCGAGCTTGCGCTTCTCCATGTCGAATTTGTAGACGGTCGCGCCTACGGGTTGCCCCGGCGTCGGCGCTGTGGGCGGAGCAAATTCGATGACATACAACGCGCCCGGCTTGCCTGTGCCGAGACCGACGACGTTGCGCGCTGGGATCGGCAGGGCGATGATGCGCTGGCCAATGCGATCAAAATCGATGCGCACAGGCTCCGCCTCTTTCTTGCCGGCAGGCTTGGGACCCGCGGCTTGCGGGCTGTCGGCTTTCTTGTCGCTCGCTGGAGTAGCCGCGCCGTCTTTCTTTTCGGCGGACATATCGGCAGGCTTGTCGGCGGGTTTGTCGCCGTCTTTCTTCTCTTCCTGAACTTTCTCTTCGTCGCTTTCAGGTGCGAGCGGCGACGGCAAATCCTTGCGCAGCACAACGGCATAGACGCTGCGCGTCGGGCGGTGCGGGTAGCTCGTCATGTCAAACCCGAAGACTGCCGGGCCAATGTCAGTGCTCGCAGAGAAGTAGAGGTACTTGCCGTTCGCATCGAATGACGCGTGCGCTACATCGCTCATGCCATCAGTGATCTGCGTGCTCTTGTTATCTGTGAGCGAGTAGATGAAGGCCGCGCCATACCACGATTCCACCGGCTGCGTGTAAGCGATCCAGCGGCTGTCGGGCGCCCAGCTCACATTGTTCACTCGCCCACGCGTCGAAGTCGCCACCTTGACCGGCGTGCCTTTTTCAATGTCCACGTACCAGAGGTTGAGGTGATTGTCGGCGTAGGCGATCTTCTTGCTATCGGGCGACCAGGTCGGCGTATAGTAAAAAGCGCGGTTGCCGAGGTTGATCTTCTTCACGTCGCCCATGCCGTTCTGGCTGCGCAGGTGCAGGGCGTATTCGCCCGACTCGTCGGAGAAGTAAGCGATCCAGCGGCCATCGGGCGACCACGATGGATCACGCTCCATCACCGAAGTCGTGTTGGTCAGATTGCGCGGGTCGCCTTTCTCGGCAGGCACCGAGAGGATTTCGCCGCGCGCTTCAAACACAGCGCGCGCTCCCGAAGGCGAGAGCGATGCGTTGCTGATGCGCGGCCCGACTCTTTCGAAGTGCGGGCGCACCGCCAGCATATCGGCGTTGATCGTGACGTTGACCTTGCGGGCTTTGCCGCCCTTCAAGTCGTAAAGGTTCAACGAGCCGAACTGCTCATAGACGATAGCGTCCGGTCCCAGTGATGCCGACTTGATGTCGAGGCCGTCGTTGCGAACCAGTTGCTCGACCTTCTTCGAGCCGGTGTCGTAAGCGAACAACGTGATTGAGCCATCACGGTCGGAGAGGAAATAAACTTTATTGCCGGCCCACATCGGGTTGAAGTCGTTGGAATTCTCGCGCGGCAGTTTTTCGACCTGCGAGTCGGCGAGATTGGTGATCCAGATGGGCGTCGTCATGCCGCCGCGATAACGCTTCCACGAGTTGAAGCCGCGCGGCAGCGGCACATAAGCCAGGTGCGAGCCATCGGGCGAGTACGAGCCTTCGTAGCCCATCGGCAGCGGCAGCGGTGTCGGGAAGACGCCATCAATCGGCATCGTAAAGAGACGCGAATAGCGGCCCGAAGCGCTGTCGCGGCCTGACACCATCAGCACTTGCTTGCCGTCCGGCGTCCAGCCAACCGCCACATCCTGGCCGGGGTGATAGGTCAAACGCTTCGGCACGCCGCCCGTTGCCGGCACGACGTACACATCCACGTTGCCATCGTATTCGCCGGTGAAGGCAATCCAGCGACCATCGGGCGAAAAGATGGGGCTGGCTTCGTTCCCCACGCCATTCGTCAGCCGCGTCGCGTCGCCGCCTTCGCGCGACACCGTCCACAGGTCGCCGGCGTACGAGAAGGCGATCTGCGTCTGACTCACAGTTGGATTGCGCATCAACAACGGCTTGTTGGGTTGCGCCAGCGCCGCCGCGGCCAGTGCGATGATGAAGAGAAGAGAGAGCAATACTTTTTTCATAACACAGTCTCCTTGGGTGCCTTGTAGGGGCAGCCCTCGTCCCTGCCCGGATGGCGCTGTGCGCCATGACGCGTCATCGCCTGCCGGGGAACCCACCGCAGGTGAGTCGCGGGCCGCGGACTTGCCCTGCCCCTACTTTGCTCCTTACTTATTCGCCGTCGTGGCGGCGCCATTGTGATAGTTCGGATAAGCCGGCAGCTTCGGTTTCTGCTGCGGGTTCTTCTTAAGCTCGCCCATCAGGTACTCGACGGCTTTCTCCAATTGCGGGTCGCGGCCCTGCCGCCACGCCGCCGGGTCCATCTCGACTTCGATGTCGGGAGCGACGCCATGATTTTCGACTTCCCATTCACCCTTGAGCCCGTACACGGCTGCGTCGGGCGCGGTGACGCCGCCACCGTCCATCAACTGCGGAGCCGGGAATGCCGCCACCAGCCCGCCCCAGGTGCGCTTGCCGACCAGCGGCCCGACGCCCGTCTTCTTGAAGTACCACGGCATGGCATCGCCGCCTGAGCCGGCCATTTCGTTAATCAACATCGCCTTCGGGCCGTAGATCGCGCCCGCCGGCACCGGCACGTCCTGCGAGCCATAGCGGAAGTGAATGTAGCTGAGCAACTGGCGGCTCAGGTGCTGGACGACGTAATCGGCGAGCGCGCCGCCGCCGTTGAAGCGTTCGTCTACGACCGCGCCTTCCTTGTTCGTCTGCGCGAAGAAGTAGCGGTTGAAGCTGGTATAGCCGGCTCCTGAAGTGTTCGGGATGTAAATGTAAGCCAGCTTACTATCACTCAACTGGTCAACCTTGCGGCGATTGCCTTCGACCCAGGCCAAGTGGCGCAAACCGCTCTCGTCGGCAACCGGCACCACAGTCACTTCGCGTGACCCGCTGCCGTCAGTGTTCGGCCCGACTTTAATGACCACCTGCTTGCTGGCGCGGCTCTCGAACGCCTGATAGACATTTTCGGCAGCCGTCAGGTTGCGCCCACCGACGGCGAGCAGGTATTCGCCGGCTTTGACGTTGACGCCGGGCTGTGTGAGCGGCGCGCGCAGTTGCGGATTCCAGTTTTCGCCGTTGAAGACGCGCGCAAACCGGTAGCGACCATTCTCGACCTTATAGTCACAGCCGAGCAGACCGCCGGGCACGAAGTTCGGGCGCGGCTGGTCGCCCCCGAAGATGAACATATGGCCGATGGTCAGGTTGTTGAGCATCTCTGTGAACAGGTAGTTCAGATCGGCGCGGTGGGCGACGGCGTTCAGGTAAGGCTCGTAGAGTTTTTCGGTCGCCTTCAAATCGAGGCCATGCAGGTTCGGGTCGTAGAAGAAGTCGCGCTCGCCGCGCCAGACTTCGTGGTACATCTGCTTCCATTCGGCCTGCGGGTCAACGCGAACTTCCATGTCGCCGAGCCTGAGGATGTTCGGCCCGCCGGGTGCGCCGGGCGGCATCGGCTGGCCGAGCGTCGCGGTCGCACCGATGACCCAGCTCGGCCCCTGGCGGTAGAGCGCCTTCTCGCCGTTGGCCGAGACCATGAAAGCGCCGACGCCATCAATGGCCTTGTCGAACTTGCGCTTGTCGAAGTCATACTTTTGCACGGTGAGCGTCGGCGGTCCGAACCCATCGCCCGCCTGCGACGGCGCTTCGACGATATAAATCAGGTTGCCTTTGCCGACTTGCAGGTCAATGTAGTTGCGCGCCGGGATGGGCAGCGCGATGGTGCGCTGGTCAATGCCGTCGAGGTCAATGCGCACAGGCTCGGGCGCTTTCTTGGCGGGCGGACCGCCGGCAGCCGGACCTTGCGCGGCTTCGGGCTTCTTCTCTTCAGGCTTCGCCTCATCCGGCTTCTTGTCGCCGCCCGTCGCCGCAGCGGCAGGAGCAGGCTCGTCTTTCTTTTCCGGCTGGATTTTCTCTTCGTCGCTTTCGGGCGCAAGCGGCGACGGCAAGTCATTGCGCAGCACGACCGCATAGACGCTGCGCGTCACCTGTGAGCCGAATGCCGACAGGTCGGCGAAGCTGATCTGCGGTCCCAGGTTGGTGCTCGCCGTGAAGTAAAGATACTTGCCGCTGCGATCAAACGCCGGGTAGCGCGCGTCGCTCAAGCCGTCGGTGATCTGGCTCGCCTTGCTCGTGTCGAGCGAGTAGATGAAGATGGCGCGCAGCAGATTCGGCAAGTGCCTGGCATAAGCCACCCACTTGCTATCAGGCGACCACACCGGCACCAGCACGTCGCTGTTCATGCCGATAGGGTTGCGGTCAATTTTGACCGGCGTGCCTTTATCGAGATCGATGTACCAGAGCGTCAGTTGATGATCGTAGAGGGCGATCTTCTTGCTATCGGGCGACCAGGTCGGCGTATAGTAAAAGGTCGCCGGCAGCTTGATCTTCTTCACGTCGCCGGTGCCGCGCTGGTCGCGGAGGTGCAACTCGTATTCGCCCGACTCGTCGGAGAAGTAAGCGATCCAGCGGCCATCGGGCGACCACGATGGATCGCGCTCCATCACCGAAGTGGTGTTCGTCAGATTGCGTGGGTCGCCTTTCTCGGCAGGCACCGAGAGGATTTCGCCGCGCGCTTCAAACACAGCGCGCGCCCCCGTCGGCGAGATCGCCGCGTTCGTCAAACGGTTGCCGACTTTCTCGAAATGCGGGCGCAGGCCGAGCAGGTCGCTGTTGACGCGGATATTGACCGGGCTCGCCTTGCCGCTCTTCAGGTCATACAGTTGAATCGTGCCGAACTGCTCGATGGCTATCGCCCCCGGCCCTGCCGACGCCGACTTGAAATCGAGCCCGCTGTTCTTGATCAGCTCATCAACCTTCTTTGATTTGGTGTCGTAAGCGAACAGCGTCACGGCACCCGAGCGGTTCGACAAGAAGTAAATCTTATCGCCGATCCACATCGGGTAGCGGTCGTTAGAATTTTCGCGCGGTAGCTTTTCGATAGACGAATCCGCGAGGCGCGCCACCCAGATCGGCATGGTCTGGCCGCCCCGGTAATTCTTCCAGTCGGGTTGCCACTGGCTGAGCGGCTCGTAAGCGATAGCCGAGCCGTCGCCTGAAAACGCGCCGAAGGACGCCACCGGCAGCGGCAGTTCCGCGGGCAAGCCGCCGCCATCCAGAGCGACGGTGAAGAGTCGCGCATAATTCGACGTGCTGTCGCGGCCCGACGCGAACAGCACCTGCTTGCCGTCCGGCGTCCAGCCCACGGCGCGGTCGGTGTCCGGATGGTAGGTCAGCCGTTTGGGCACGCCGCCCGCCGCCGGGATGACGTAGACATCCATGTTGCCGTCGTACTGGCCTGTGAAAGCGACCATCGAGCCGTCGGGCGAAAAGTGCGGGTCGGTTTCGGTGCCGACGCCTACGGTCAGGCGCTTGGCATCGCCGCCTTCGCGCGGCACGATCCACAGGTCGCCGGCGTAGACAAAGACGATGTGTGTACGGTTTATCGTCGGCTTTTGAAATAAGGTTGGGCTTGGGCTTTGTGCAAACGAAGAAATTGACAGCGCAAGCAACAACAGGGCGAGCGCGAACACTCTGGTCATCACACGACTCCTTTCAAGCGGTTCCACTGATGGGTTGTGACTGCAAAGAAAATCGAAATATGGCGTACTGGGCAAGGCCAAATACCGTTTACGTCACGCCAACGGGCAAGGTTCGATTCTCTTAACGGCCAGTGATCTCTCTGGCGAGCGCCTCGGCGCCATACAGCTTGCGCAGTGCCTCGATGATTGCGGCGCTATGCACGGCGACGGCGCGACTGCCTTCGTTCTCTTCGATGTACCAATAACGGTTCGACAGCTTCTGCACGTTGCTGTCGAAGTTGAGGCCAACGATCTCGGCGTTGCGGTTGATGACCGGGCTGCCGGAGTTGCCGCCGATGGTGTCCGCCGAGTAGGCAAAGTTCAACGGCGTCGCAAGATTCAGCTTCGTTTCGCCTTCCTGCCAGCGGCGCGGCAGATCATAGGGCGGCTTCTCGTCGAAGCTGCGGGCGCGATCATAGAGGCCATAAAGCGTCGTCTTGTAAGGCACAAAGGTGGTGTCTTCTTCGTAACCGAGCACGCGGCCATAGCTCAGGCGCAGCGTGAAATTCGCGTCCGGCGGCACAGTCTTGCCATAAACGGCAAAGCGCGCCGCGGCGATGCGCTGGCCGGCGCTCGCTTCGACGCTCTGAATCCGCTCTTCGTTCCAGGCGCGCAGCTCGCGGATGATCGGCTCGACGCGCCGCGCCATCTGAATCAGCGGGTCGTCGGATTTGGCAATGGCTGCCGCACCGCCTTCAAAGAGCGCCTTGCGTGTCGCGACCTCCGCGAGCTTTGTGCCGCTAACCACGCTTTTGGCGACGGCAGCCGGCGTCGAGCCTTGCAAAGCAGCGCGGACGAACGGGTCGTCGGCTCCGAGCGTTTTTTGCGCCTCTTCAAGCCAGGCGGCAAGGATCGCCTCTTCCATCTCTGCGTAAACCGGCGCCGGCGAAAAGAGGGTGAACTTTAATGATTCGAGCTTCGAGTCGCGGAACTCGTCATAGCGCTGATTGTTCGGCTTGCCGATCTCGTCGCCATAGCGCACAAGGGTTGAAGCAATCTTTCCGAGCCGCGACGGCTCAAGCGTCGTCAACGCCTGCCGCCGCGCCATCTGCGGCAGGTCACGATAAGCGGCGGCGATCTGCTCCCAGGCGTCGCCGTACTTCTGCCGCCATTCAGCATTAGCGGCAACCGCATCGCGCAGGGCTTTCTCGTCGGCCTCTTTTTTGGCCATTAGTCGCGGGTTGTTCAAGCCTTCTTGCTGGCCGGCCAGCCGCTTGAGCGAATTGTTCAGCGAGCGCAATCCGGCGCCGGCCTGCCGCGTCTGCTCCGGGCCGCGCTTCGCGTAATTTGCCAGCGCGTCGCGCCGCGCCGTCCAGGTCTGCATCTGTAGCGGGTTGCCGGCGTCGCGATGAAACTGAATCTGCGCCAGCGTCAGCAGCCGCGCCGTCGAGCCGGGGTTGCCGCTGGCGATGACGAACTCGCCGTCCGCCGGCCCATTTGCCGACCATTTGAAATAATGCTCCGTCTTGAGCGGCTGATTGTTTTCATAAACGCGGAAGAAAGCAACGTCGAGGTCATAACGCGGGTAGGTGAAATTATCGGGGTCGCCGCCGAAGAAAGCGATCTGCTCTTCGGCGGCAAAGACCAACCGCAGGTCGGTGTATTTTTTATAACGATAGAGCCAGTACTCGCCGCCGCTGTAGAGCGTCACGACTTCTGAGCGCAGGCCGGTCTTTTCGGCGGAGGCTTTTTCAATCGCCGCCATCTCGGCTTTGCGCTGCTCGTTGGCCTCTTTATCGGAAGCGCCCGGCTTGGCCGCGCCACGGACGCGGGCGGTGACGTCTTCGAGCGCCACCAGCACGTTGATTTCAAGATCAGGGCATTTCAGCTCTTCGGCGGCGGTGCGCGCGTAAAAACCTTCTTTGGTGTAGTCGCGCTCTTTGGTCGAGACTTTCTGCAACTGGCCGCTGGCGACGTGCTGGTTGGTCATCAGCAAGCCATCGGGTGACACGAACGCGCCGCTGCCGCCGTCATTCAATCGCACGCTGGCCAGCCGCACATGATCGAGCCAGGCGTCCGCAGGCGCGAAGTTATATTTCTCTTTCCACTGCTTGCGCGGCGGGTTGTCGAACGTCCACATCCCGTCATCGGCATACAGGCCGAGCGGCGAAATCAAAAGGGTGAATAGGATTGCGATAGCTGGGAGCTTTTTCATCTTTTTCCAAAAGGGATCGGTCTGCCGTCGAGTCATTGAGCTAAGGCAAAGCGGTTTCAAAATCCCGGCTGATTAATTGATCTCGTATCGAACTGCGTGGCGTACTTCTTGACCGCGCTCTGAATATCGCCGGCTTTACCGATCAGCACGAAGACCAGATTGTCTGCCGGGAAATACTGCTTGATGACGCGCTCGGCGTCCTGCATCGTCATCGAATCGATCTTGGCGTAGTAGTTATTCACGTCGCTTTCATCAAGCCCGTAAAATTCCAACTGCGCCAGCAGCGCCGCCAACTGGTCGCTGGTTTCGATAGTCGGCGGGAACTGACCTTTCATATAGCTCTTGGCCGATTTCAATTCCTCTTCCGTGATGCCTTTGTCGTGCAGCCGCCGCAAGACGTCGAGCGTCATGTCAATGGCTTTCTCAGTCGTTGCGTTCGGCGTGAAGGTTGAGATGGCAAACGGCCCGGCGGCGCGCAACTGATTGAAGGTCGAGCGCGCCCCGTAAGTCAGGCCGCTCTGAATCCGCAGGGCGCTGTTGAGCATCGAGGTGAAGCGCCCGCCGAACAGCGTATTGATCACCTGAATGTAAACGCGGTCGGGGTTGGTGCGGCTGATGCCGACGTTGCCGATCTGATAAAACGTCTGCGTCGCGTCGGGCTTATCAATCAGCAACAGCTTCTTGCCCGTGAAAGGCTGCGCTTCAGGTGCGCTCGCCGGGGTGGTCGCCTTGCCGCCCCACGCGCTGAGCTTGTCGGTAAGCGCCTGCTGCATCTCTGCGGTGTTGAAATCGCCGACGACGGCAAGAATCGCGTTCGGCGCGGTGTAATAGGTTTGATAGAACTTCACCACGTCGTCGCGGGTGATTGCCGCAAGCGTCCGCTCGTCGCCGCCGACGGGCCGCGCGTACGGATGATTGCCGTAAAGATATGCGCTGAAGTAATTGCCGATCACCGCTTGCGGCTCATCTTTGGCGGCTTTGATAGCGTCGCCGCGCTGCTTGAGCAGCTTGACGACTTCGTCCTGCGGGAACGTTGCGTTGAGCAGCACGTCGCCAAACAGGTCGAGCCCTTTATTGATGTCTTTCTTGACGAACTCCGCCGAGCCGTTCGAGTAATCATAGCTCGCCGAAGTGTTCAGCGTGCCGCCGATGAAATCCAGCTCCGCGGCAATCTGGTCGGCGCTGCGCGAGCGCGTGCCTTTGCGCAGCAATCCGGCGGTGAGCGCCGCCAGCCCCTCTTTGCCTGCCGGGTCTGCAACCGCGCCGGCGCGAATGACAAAGTTGAAGCTGATGATGGGCACTTCGTGCTGCTCCATCAACATCACGGTCAGGCCGTTCGGCAGTTTGACCTTCTTAAAAGGCGGCAGCTTGAGCGCGCCATCGGCGGCGTGCGCCGGCGTGCTGCCGGACGCGGTAAATAGAATGACAATCAAAAGAGTGAGCAATCGCTTCATAATATTTCCCGGGGTCAGGTGTTGGATGTCAGGTGTTGGGTGAAGCCGCTTCGGGCCATCCACTTTGTTTATCTCCGCGCGTCTCATTTTTTCTCCCCATCACCTGATACTCGGCCCCCATCACCCGCTTCAGGCACCAGCGTCGCCACAGTGCGGTTCTTATCGCCAAAGTATTTTTCAGCGACGCGGCGCACATCGTCTTTGGTCACTTTGTTGTATTCCTGCACCGCGTCAAAAAGTTTTCGATAATCGCCGAAGAAAACTTCGTAGCTGCCAAGCGTGTTGGCGCGCCCATTGATCGTCTTCATCTCGCGGTAGAAGTTGGCCAGCAGGATGTTCTTGGCTTTGGCGATCTCTTGATCGCTGACCGGCTGCGCCCGCGCTTTGTCAAACTCGTCATAGATGGCGCGCTCGACCGCTTCGGTGGCCACTCCGGCCTTCGGCTGTGCCGTGACCAGCAGCAGCGTCGGGTCGAAAGCAAACTCCATGTCTGAAGTGATGCTGATCGCCAGTTGATCTTTATCCACCAACCGCTGGTACATCCGCGAGCTTTGCCCCGAAAAGAGAATCGTTCGCAAGACCTGCAAAGCGTAATACTCATGGCTCGCCGTCTGCGGCACGTGATAGCCGACCATCAGCAGCGGCAACTGCGCGAACTTCTTGAGGACTAGACGGCGCTCGCCCTGCTGTTCGGGCTCTTGTGTCGTCACCGGCGGCGGCGGCGCGTGCGACGGGATCGGCTCAATATATTTCTTTGCAAGCTCGAAGACCTGATCGGCATTTACGTCGCCGCAGACGACCATCGTTGCATTCGACGGCGAGTAGCCCATCTCGAAGTGATGGCGCAGGTCTTCCATCTTCCAGTTTTCGATATCAACCATCCAGCCGACCACCGGCCACTGGTACGGGTGCGCCGTGTAGGCGGTCGCGTACATCTGTTCGTAGAGCGTGCCGAAGTTGTCGTTATCCACCGACAGCCGGCGCTCGTTGGCAACGACGCCGCGCTCGGATTCGATGATCTTCGGGTCGAAGGCGAGATTCTGAATGCGGTCAGCTTCGAGGTCGAACATCAGCTCAAGCTGCGAGCTTGGGAACCAGTCCTGATAGACGGTCACATCGTTATTGGTATAGGCATTGTTGCTGCCGCCGGCGGCCTCCATGACGCGGTCGAACTGGCCGGGGCCGTATTTCTTCGCGCCGTTGAACATCATATGCTCGAAGAAGTGCGACAGGCCGGTCGTGCCGGGCCGTTCGTTGCGCGAGCCGACGCGGTAAAAGACGTAAAGCGTCGCGTTCGGGATCGAATGATCTTCCTGCACAAGAATCTTCATGCCGTTCTTGAGCGTCTGCGTCTTGACGTCGAACGTCTGCGCGCCGCTGCTCGCGGCAAAGAGCAATAGAGCAAGGCAGGCGGTGATCGCCCGAACAAAAGGCATCATGAATTCTCTCCCGTAGATTCTCGCAAGGGCACTCGTCAGCAGTCTGGATTCGACCGTCTGTAATGAGTCTATCTGAACCCGCGCCGCCCTATCAAGGGCCGCAACAAAAAGAAAACCTTTAGGATATTCGGGCCTTCACAGCTTCTCTAAGCCGCCGCGGTCGTTGTAAAGTATTGGCTCACTGGCAAGGTGAGCGATGGGCTTCTATTCACGACAGATCTTTCCGCGGGCGCTCGATTATCTATTGCGCGGCGATGAAGTCAGTCGTTACCGGCGGGTGACGCTTGAGCCGCTTCGGGGGCGGGTGCTGGAGATCGGTTTCGGCACGGGCCTGAATCTGCCGCATTACCCGGAAACCGTCAGCCACCTGACGATCATTGATCCTGAACGCATGCTCGCCAGCCGCGTCGCTAACCGCATCGCCGCCGCGCGGATGCCGGTTGACAAGATGTATCTCGACGCCAGCGGCAGGTTGCCTTTTGCCGATGACCACTTTGACGGCGTGGCGACGACCTTCACGCTCTGCACGATTGCCGATGTCGCGGCGGCGCTCTTTGAGATGCGCCGCGTCCTCAAGCCTACGGGCCTGATGGTCTTTCTCGAACACGGGCTGAGCGACGACGGGCACATTGCGAAGTGGCAGCAGCGGCTCAACCCGATTCAAAAAATCGTCGGTTGCGGCTGTCATCTCAATCGGCAGATTGATGAGCTGATTACCAGCGCCGGCCTGACCATAGACCGGCTGGCGCGCGATGTGATGCCCGGCCTGCCGCGCGTCATCGGCAGCCTCTATCGCGGCACGGCAAGAAAGATTTAAGGAGGAATGATCATGGCAGACGGAGTTTACAAAGGCGTGACCGTGGTGGGAACGTCGAACGAGAGTTTCAGCGAAGCGATTCGCATCGCCATCGAGCGCGCCCAGCAGACCATTAATGAGCTGCGCTGGTTCGAGATTCGCGACCAGCGCGGCGCTTTGCGCGACGGCCAGATCGAATACCAGGTGACGATGGAAGTCTTCTTCCGGCTCAAGGCCAGCGACACCGGCGAAGAGTAAGCGGAAGCCGTCAGCCGCACTCGCCGAAGATCGAGCCGCGCGCCAGGTCGGCAGCGTGATCATTGTCACGCTGCCGACCTGGCGGCCAATACCCCTCAAGCGCCTCAGGGAGTCGTGAGCCTGGCGACCACTGATTCCGGCAACTTCAATCCCCGCGCCTCGTCTGCGGTCAGCGACACCGGAATGCTCTGCTCGAAGTGAAAGACGTTTCCGGGGTCGTACTGCCGCTTCACTTCCATCAGCCGAGGCAGATTATCCCCATAGTAGGCCCAGAGCCAGCCTTCGAGCTCGCGATCAGGGATATTCACGTACGCGCCGCCGGTAGTGTAAGACCACATGGCTTGATGCACGCCCTCGACCCACTCGATGTTGGCGCGGTCGTCACTGGCATTCGTCCACGACGAGGCGAAGGTGAGCAGCACGCGCGAACGGCGGTGCAGAAAGGCCGTCGCCTCGGGCGCCACCTCGCTGATGGCCCCACCCAGGGCATAGAATTGCGGCACCGCGCCGGCAGGGGCCTTGGCCATCCACTCTTCCAGCAATTGGATCGCCGACCGGTCGAAAAGCTCGGCGACGAAGGCGGAATTGCCTTTGACCCGTGAGGCAGGGTCGCCCGCCACGCCTTCGGTCGTCGCGATGTAGTTGACCGCGTCACCATACGGCATGGTCTGGATGACGACCTGTTTCGGCTGGCCGGCGCTGGCGAGCGGCTCCAGCAACTCGCGCAACTCGTCGGCGCCGCCGACAAACTCGCCGAGCAGGATGGTCGAATCGGCTGAAGGCGGTCGCAGGATCAGGAATGAGCTAATGCGCCGGTCGGCCTCCGGCCCCCAGCGCTGCCAGGCGTCCATGGTCTTGGCAAAGTCGGCCCACTTCCAGACGATATTGAAGGTGGTGACATCGGCAATCGGCTCGACGCGGAATTTTAACGCCGTGACGATGCCGAAATTGCCGCCGCCGCCGCCGCGGCAAGCCCAGTAGAGGTCGGCGTGATGCGACGGGTCGGCGATCAGCACCTGCCCCTGGGCGTCAACCATCTCAACCGCCAGCAGGCTATCGATGAGCAGGCCGCGCGAGCGCACCAACATCCCCAGCCCGCCGCCGAGGGTCAGTCCGGAAACGCCGACGCCCGGGCAGGTGCCCGCAGGGATGGTCACCCCTACCTGGAAGAGCTTGGCATAAACGTCCCCGAGCCGTGCCCCGCCGCCAATCACGGCAGCCGTCCGCTCGGCGTTCACCGAGATGGTGTTCATATCGGTCACGTCAATGACCACCCCCTCGTCGACCATCGAGAAGCACTCGTAGGAGTGCCCGCCGCAGCGCAGACGGAAAGGCAAGCCGCGGTCGAGCGCCGAACGCAACGCCGCCGCCACCTCCTGAGCGTTCTGGCAGTAGACGATTTCGCGGGGATGTGTGACGAGGCGCTCATTCCACTCCTGGCACGCCTGCTGATATCCCGGCTCAGCCGGAGTAATGATCCGCCCCCTGGATTGGAATTCATCGGCCATATTCTTCTCCTGTCGTAGAATCTTCTGCGGGTCTCGGAAGAGGACCGGAATACTAATACAGCATGGCTGGCGGGTCAATCTAAAATACAATTCACGGTAGGGCGCATGACTAAGCAGGTTGTTCGGCGGCTAGCGCTGATTGGTGACGATCAGCCACGAGCCGCAATCGCAGCGATGGATGCCGAGCTCGGCGACGAGCTTCGCCTGACGACAGGCGGGACAATCATAGGCATAGACGTAGCGCCCATGCGCCTCGTTCCAGAAATGGTCTTTCACCAGTACCTCGACGCCGATCTGTCGCTTCTGCATAATTGCATTATACAAGCCGGAAGCATGATGAGAAAATGATGCGGGCGGCATCGCCGCCTGTGGACTGAAAGATATCTTTGCTAACGTTGGAGCTGAATGCATGAGATTGAAAATGAATCCTGCACCCGTCGCCCGCCTCGCGCGCCACTCCGCGATTTTAATTGTTCTCCTGCTCATAATGGCTTCGCTGGCCTGCGCGCAATCGGCATCGAAGCGCTCGCCGTTGCCCGCGGAATTGCCCAACGAGCTGCGGCATTACGACATCAAGGTTGCCGACCTGCCGCCGCCCGAGGTGCTAAGAGGGCCGCTCAATCCATCGCGCGTCGTCCCGAAACCGGCTGATGCGCGGCTCACCTTGCCGCCCGGCTTCGAGGTCTCGACCTATGCCGAAGGCAATCTCGACCGCCCGCGCTGGCTGGCGCTCTCGCCGAACGGCGATGTCTTTGTCGCCGAATCCGAAGGCAAGCGCATCAGCATCCTGCGCGACGCGAATGGCGACGGCACCGTTGACCAGCGGTTTGTTTTTGCCGAAGGGCTCAATGCGCCGTTCGGCATGGCTTTCTGGAAAGATTATCTCTACGTCGGCAACAATAACGCCGTCATCCGCTTCAAGTACAAAGCCGGCCAGACGAAAGCCGAAGGCGCGCCAGAAAAAGTCGCCGACCTGCCCGGCAACGGCTACCGCGAGCACTGGACGCGCAATTTGATCTTCAACGGCGACGGCTCGAAGCTCTATGTCACGGTCGGCTCGAAGACGAATGTGGATGCCGGCGAAGAACCGATGCGCGCCGCCATCTCTGAGTTCAATCCCGACGGCAGCGGCCAGCGCATCTTTGCGAGCGGCACGCGCAACCCCATCGGCCTGGGTTGGAACCCGCGCACACGGCAGCTCTGGGCCGCCGTGCAGGAGCGCGACTTGATCGGCAACGATCTGGTGCCGGACTATGTGACATCGATCACCGACGGCGCGTTTTATGGCTGGCCCTACGCTTACACTGGCCCGCACGAAGACCCGCGCCGCAAAGGCGAGCAGCCCGAGCTGGTGAAGAAGACCGTCGTGCCCGACGTCTTGATTCAAGCGCACTCGGCGGTGCTCGGCCTGACCTTTTATGAAGGCAAGATGTTTCCCGAAGAGTATCGCGGCGACGCCTTTGTGGCGCTGCATGGCTCGTGGAATCGCGAGCCGCGCACCGGCTACAAAATCGTTCGCATCCACTTTGATAAAAACGGCAAGCCGGTCGGCGGCTACGACGATTTTCTGACCGGCTGGATGCTCGGCGCAGACCGCCCCGAAGTCTGGGGTCGGCCTGTCGGCTTGCTTGTTTTGAAAGACGGCTCGATGCTCATCACCGACGACGGCGCGATGAAGATATGGCGCGTCACCTATCGCAAGCCGAACTAAGATGGCCGGGCATCGGGCGATGTGGCTAATCGCCGCCGTATAGGAAGGGACGCAATGAGTGGAAGATTACAAAGGCGACGGGCGCTCTGCGGGCCGCGCGCTGCCAGGGCGCTGACGCTGATCGTCGGTTTATTGCTGAGCTTGACGCCTGTCGCCGCCTACGGCCAGCAGAAGCCCAAAGACGAGTGGCCGGCTTACGGGCGCGACGCCGGCGGCTCGCGTTACTCGCCCGCCGCGCAGATCACCCGCAACAATGTGAATCAACTGCACGTCGCCTGGACCTATCACACTGGCGCGATTCCTGAGACTTCGGCGGGGCGCAAGTCGGCCTTTGAAACGACGCCGATTCTTGTTGACGGCGTTTTGTATCTCAGCACTCCTTTCAACCGCGTTGTCGCGCTCGACCCGCAGAGCGGCGCGGAGCGCTGGACATACGACCCGAAGGTTAACCCGGCGGGCAGCTACTCGGAAGTCACTTCGCGCGGCGTCTCATCGTGGCGCGATAGCCGCACTGGGCAGCGCCGCATCTTTGTCGCAACGATTGATGCGCGATTGATCGCGCTCGACGCGGCGACCGGCCAGCCTTGCAAGGACTTTGGCACTGAGGGGCAGGTTGATCTGACACGCGATATAAGGCTCACGGATCGCGGCGATTATCAGGTGACTTCGCCGCCCGCAGTGATCGGCGATCTGTTAATCGTCGGCTCGTCCATCGGCGACAACCGCGGCGTAGAAATCGAGCGCGGCGTCGTCCGCGCTTACGACGCCCGCACGGGGCAATTGCGCTGGAGCTGGGACCCGATTCCTAAAGAGGGCAAAGACCCGGCGCGCCAGAGCTGGCAGGGCGAGAGCGCCACGCGCACCGGCGCGGCCAACGCCTGGTCAATTATTTCCGTAGACGCGCGGCGCGGTCTGATCTTTGTGCCGACCGGCAGCCCGAGCCCGGATTTTTATGGCGGCGAGCGCAAAGGTGATAATCATTACGCCAACTCGGTCGTCGCCTTGCGCGCCGCTAGCGGTCAGGTCGTCTGGCATTTTCAAGTCGTGCATCACGACCTATGGGATTACGATGTCGCGGCGCAGCCGATGTTGATTACGATCAAGCGCCGGGGCAGCAGTGTGGATGCGGTCGCGGTCGGCACCAAGATCGGCCATCTCTACCTGCTCGACCGTGACACCGGAAAGCCTTTATTTGCGGTCGAAGAGCGCCGCGTGCCGCAAACCAATGTAGCGGGCGAACAGAGCTCGCCGACGCAGCCCTTCCCTACTCTGCCGCATGCGGTCGTGCCGCAACGCCTGACGCCCGACGATGTCTGGGGATTGACGCCTGCCGACAAAGAAGCCTGCCGCGAGCGCCTCAAGAAGCTGCGCTCGGAAGGCGTCTTTACGCCGCCGAGCATCGAAGGCACGCTGATCTTTCCCGGCAACGTCGGCGGCATGAACTGGAGCGGCATGGCTTATGACGCGGCGCGCAATCTGATCATCGTCAACACGAATCGCCTGGCGACGGTGGCGCGCTTGATCCCGCGTGACGAATACACACGGATGCGCGCATCGCACGAAGGCGAGCGACTGAAGGGCGAGTTCGCTCAGCAGAAAGGCACGCCTTACGCGATGTACCGCGAGCCGTTTCTTAGCCCGAGTGGCGCGCCGTGCAATGCGCCGCCATGGGGGGCGCTCTCGGCAGTTGACGCGGCGACCGGCGCTTTGCGATGGGAAGTGCCGCTCGGCATGATTCCGCAGCTCGGCATGTTGCCTAAGGCCAGCGAATGGGGCTCGCTCAATCTCGGCGGCGCGGTGGTGACGGCAGGCAGTCTCGTCTTCATCGCGGCGGCGATGGATACTTACCTGCGCGCCTTTGATGTAGAAACCGGCAAAGAAGTGTGGAAAGCTGAGCTGCCGGCGAGCGCTCAGGCCGCGCCCATGACGTATGAGATTGGCGGCAAGCAGTACGTCGTCATCTGCGCCGGCGGTCACGGCAAGCTCGGCACCAAACGCGGCGACGCCGTCGTCGCCTTCGCGCTGCCGTAAAACGGTTGGCTCAGTCTGTAGCAGGAACTACGGCTTGGCTTCGAGCCAGTTGCAGCCCGTGCCGATGTCAACGACCAGCGGCACCGTGAGCTGATAGACGCGCTCCATCTCTTCGCGCACCACTGCGGTCGTGCGCTCGACTTCTTTTTCGGGCACTTCCAACAACAACTCGTCGTGAACTTGCAGGATCACGCGAGCGCCGAGCTTCTCTTTTCTCAAGCGCCGGTGGACGCGCACCATCGCCATCTTCACAATGTCGCTCGCCGTCCCCTGAATCGGCGCGTTGATCGCTTCACGCTCGGCGCGCGCCCGCAGATTGTGATTCTTATTATTGATGTCGGGGATTGGGCGGATGCGCCCAAACGCAGTGCGCACAAAACCGGTCTCGCGCACCTGTTCGGGAATCTCTTCCATGTAGCGGCGCACACCTTTGAAGGTTTCGTAGTAATTATCAATCGTGCGCTTCGCATCAGCCCGCGACAGCCCTGTGCGTGCCGCCAGCCCGAAAGCGCCGACCGCATACGCAACGCCAAAGTTGACAATCTTCGCCAGCCGTCGCGCTTCGCTTTCTTCCTGTTTGGTCTTCGCGCCAAAGACCAGCCGCGCCGTGCGCGCGTGGATGTCTTCGCCCTTCAAGAAGGCATCGGTCATCTCAGGATCGCCCGTCAGGTGAGCAAAGATTCGCAGCTCGATCTGCGAATAATCCGCCGACATCAGGACGTAGCCCGGCGAAGCGACAAACGCCGCGCGAATCCGGCGGCCCGACTCTTTGCGGATCGGGATGTTTTGCAGGTTGGGGTTCGTGCTGCTTAACCTTCCCGTTGCCGTCACCGCTTGATTGAGCGTCGTATGCACACGGCCCGTGCGCGGAGCGATCAGGCGCGGCAACGCGTCAACATAGGTGCTCTTGAGCTTGGCGATCTCGCGATATTCCAGGATCAAGCGCGGCAGCTCATACTTGGCAGCCAATTCTTCCAGCACGTCCGCCGAAGTCGAGATGCGTCCGGTCTTCGTCTTGCGCCCAACATCGAAGTTGAGCTTCTCGAAAACCTCGCCGAGCTGCACCGTCGAGTTGATGTTGAACTCCTGGCCGGCCAGCTCATAAATCTTCGCCGTCAGCCGCTGAAGCTCTTGCTCCATCTCTTGCCCGGCGGCTTCGAGCGCCCGCGTGTCTATGCGCACGCCGATGCGTTCCATCTCAAAGAGAATTTCGACGAGCGGCAATTCGATCTCGGTATAGACGCGCTCCAGCTCTTTCTCTTCGAGCCGGGCGCGCAGCACGTCGGCGAGATGAAAGGTCAAGTCCGCCGCTTGCAATGCGCGGGCGTCGTCCGCGTCGAAGCCGTCGATGGTTTCGGCGATCTCGATGCCGAGAAATTCGCGCGCCACTTCGAGTAGGCGGTGGCTGGCGCGGTTCGGATCGAGTAAGTAGGCCGCAAGCAGCGTGTCATCTTCGACGCCTTCGATGCGTAGCTCGGGCGCGAAATCCTGCATCGCACCTTCTGTAATTTTCTTTACGATTGCCTTATCCGTCGGCGCGGGCGTCACCTCGCAGCAGTAGCGGTGCAGCAACGTCAGCGCGCCTTTCCAGTCGTGAATCGCTTTCTGGATCAAGCCGTTTTCGAGCGCTTCTTTGATTAGCGGTAACGCGCCTTCGATCTTCTCAAAATCTATGAGCGCGGCGTTCATCTGCGCCGTCGAGATGGCCATGCCGTAGACCGGGCCTTTCGTGCGCTCGGCCATAGCGAGCGCGAAGCGGTCGAGCGCGTAAAGCGAGCGGATGAACTTTTCAAGATCGGCGCGGGTCTCAATGCGCACGTAGCGCGGCTGGCCCGCCTTGCGCGCCGCAACGGTCGCGACCGCTTCGGCGGTGGCGGCGTCGGCGAACTCGCGCGTTAGCTGCGCGAACTCCATCTCGGAAAACAGCTCGTAAGCGGCGCGACGGTCGGGCTCTTCATAGACCAGCGCCTCAAGGTCCAGTTCGATTGGCATCTCGCAGTGGATGCGCGCCAACTCGCGCGATTGCCGGATCAGTTCCTGATTGTTCTGCAAACTCTCGCGATAGGTCTTGCGCGAGATTTCAGCGGCGTGCGCCAGGGCATTTTCGATTGAGCCGAACTGCTCGATGATCTGCTGGGCACCCTTCTCGCCGACGCCGGGCGCGCCGGGAATGTTGTCCGACTGGTCGCCCCACAGGCCGAGCAGATCAACGACCTGCTCAGGCCAGACGCCGAGCCGCTCTTTGACCCCGTTGCGGTCGAGCAGGCCCATCATGCCGCTGCGCTCGGTGCGCAGAATTTTGATATGGTCGGTAACGAGCTGGCACATGTCTTTATCGTTGGTGACGATGATGACGTCGAGCCCTTGCGCTTCGGCTTTCTTGGCGAGCGTGCCGATAATGTCGTCTGCTTCGTATCGGGGCTCGCGGGTGATGGGCACGCGCAGCGCCTCGCAGACGCGCAGCAGGTAAGGCATCTGCGCCGACAGATCATCGGGCATCGCGCCGCGCGTCGCTTTGTAGCGCTCAAAGCTTTCGTGGCGAAAGGTCGGCTCCGGCGAATCTAGGGCAACGCCGAGATAATCGGGCTTCTCCTGACTGATCAGCCGCCTGAGCGTCATGGTGAAACCGTAGACGGCATTGGTCGGCTGACCTTGCGAATTGGAGAGGCCGCGGATGGCGTAGTAGGCGCGGTAGATTTGCGACATCCCATCAATCAGAAAGAGCCGCTTACGTTCGGTCTGAGCCATAAGCTCCATACTACGGAGCGCATTTTCCGGGTGTCAAGCAAGTGGCCAGATAGCGTGTGAAAGATGCGAAAGGTAGAGGCAGCAATCAAACAATCTATCTTGGCAGCCTCGCGCTCGCGCTATACAATGCGAGTAAAGATCGTTTGCGCAAGGCAGAGAATTTGCGAGGGCTATCGAGATATGAGCAGCGATTACGTCACACAGGTCGAAGGGGCGTACCGCATCAGTGGCACTCGCGTGTCGCTTGATTCCGTCGTCTATGCCTGGCTCAACGGCCTCTCGCCGGAAAGCATCGTTGACAGCTATCCGCTGCTGACCCTGGAGCAAGTGCATGGCGCGCTGGCCTACTACCTTGCGCATCAAGAAGAGATCGATGAGTATCTTCGGCAAGGCGACGCCGAATTTGAAGCGCTGC
Organism: Blastocatellia bacterium; assembly: GCA_045807765.1. Classification (GTDB taxonomy): domain Bacteria; phylum Acidobacteriota; class Blastocatellia; order UBA7656; family UBA7656; genus DATENM01. Next base: position 3,640 of record JBJMGU010000060.1, on the reverse strand, counting down.
GCCAACAGATGAGCCAGAAATTACGCGAGACGAAGCCGCTACTTTATCAAACGCTCATGGCTCACAAGCAGCAAAAGACCGCTCCTTCTTCATAGCATGCTTTGACGTAGCGATGAGAATTCGATTCCAGGCGGATGCGGACTTCAATCAAAATATTGTTCGGGCGCTGCGCCGACGCCAGCCGGCAATCGATTTTCAGAGCGCGGATGATGCAGGCTTGCGCGGCCTCGGCGATTCAGAAGTCTTAACGCTAGCGGCACGCGAGGGTCGCATACTGGCAACTCACGACCGCCATACCATGCCGCAGCATTTTGCCGACTACTTAACCACTGGACACAGTCCGGGCGTTTTCATCCTGTCGCAGTCCTTGCCAATCGGCCAGGCGGTTGAAGAATTGCTTATGGTGTGGGAAGCATCTGAAGCGGAAGAATGGATTGATACGATTCAATTTCTGCCGTTATGAGGCGGTGGTGGCAAGCGATCAAGCCGGAGGCGTCAATCAGCCTCGAAATCAATCACATCGAGTAGTTGCTGATGATGGGGCCGAAGCTGTTCTCGTCGTAAAGCTCGGACAGGCCCGGCACGCGTGACTGCCAGTTCGTCATGTCGGCGATCATCTCGTCGGCCTTATCAGCCCCAAGCGGCGGCGAGAAGAGGTAGCCCTGGCCGCTGTGACAGCGCAGCTCGCGCAGCACTTCGACCTGCTCTTTGGTCTCGACGCCTTCCGCAATGACGTGCTTGCCGAGATTCTGGGCCAGCAGGATGATCGTGCGAACAATCTCTTTGTTTTCGTTGTTCTCGATCATGCGAGTGACGAACGAGCGGTCAATCTTCAAGGTATCAATCGGCAGACGGTGCAGGTAGGAAAGCGACGAGTAGCCGGTGCCGAAATCGTCCATGCTGACTTCGACGCCGAGAGCGCGAATCTGTTCGAGCGTGCCGTTGACGGTCTCGATGTTCTCCATGACGATGCTCTCGGTGATCTCCAGCTTCAGCGCCCGCGGGTCGAGCCGCGTCGTCGAGAGCGTCTGCACGATCTCATCATAAAGATTAACCTGCGAGAACTGCTTGGTCGAAAGGTTGACGCTGACATACAGCGGCTCGCGCAACTGGTAAACCTCATGCCATTGCTGCATCTGGCGGCAGGCTTCATAAAGCACCCAGCGCCCGATTGAGACGATGCAGCCGGTCTCTTCGGCCACGGCAATGAACTTGTCGGGCGGGATCAAGCCGCGCTCCGGGTGCTGCCAGCGAATCAGCGCCTCGAAGCCAGAGAGCCTGCCGGTCTCAAGCGAAACGATGGGCTGGTACTGGATGAAGAACTCGTGGCGATCAATGGCGCGGCGCAGGTCGGTTTCCAGTTGCAGCATGTTGACGGCGTGCGCGTGCATGCCTTTGTCAAAGATGACGTGGCGCGCCTTGCCGAGGAACTTCGCCTGATACATGGCGGTGTCGGCGTCGCGCAAGAAATCTTCGGCGCGCTCGTAGCCGATGTTCGAGAACGAGATGCCGATGCTGGCGGTCGTAAAGGTTTCGTAGCCATTCAGGGCAAACGGCTGCGACACTTGCCGCTGAATGCGCTCGGCGATATCAATGGCCTCTTGCTCGTCGCGCAAGCCGTCGAGCAGAATGGTGAACTCATCGCCGCCCAGGCGCGCGACTTTGTCTGTCGGGCGCACGCAATGGCGCAAGCGCTGGGCGATGCCGATTAATAACTGGTCGCCGACCAGATGGCCGATGCTGTCATTGATCAGCTTGAAGCGGTCGAGATCCAAAAACAGCATGGCGAACAGCCGCTCAGGCTTCTTCTTCGCCCGGTCGAGCGACGTCTGCAACTGCTCCATAAACCAGGCGCGGTTCGGCAGCCCTGTGAGCGCGTCGTGATAAGCGTCGTGCACCAGTTGTTGCTCGGCGCGCTTGCGGTCGGTGATGTCCTGTATCTGAAAGATCAGATGCGACTGCTGATTCTGCGAGTCGCGAATCAGCGAGACGCCGACCAGCACCCAGACTTCATGACCCTGCTTGTGATAGTAGCGCTTCTCCATCTGGCAGGTCAGGGTGCGGCCTTCGAGCACCTCTGTGACGTTCTGCATAAACGCCTGCAAGTCCGAAGCGTGCGTGATCGTCTGGAAGTTCATGCACTTGAACTCGTCTTCGCTATAGCCGACGATCTCTGACAGCGACTGGTTAACCTGCATCCAGCGGCCATCTGGCGCTACAAGCGCCATGCCGATGGGCGCCAGGTCGAAGGCGCTGCGGAAGCGCTCTTCACTGGCCTGCATCTCTTTCAGGTGGCGCTCGGCTTGCTCAGCCTGCACGGCGCTCGATTCGACGCTCTTCAAATAGGTCGTATAGGTGAAGTAGACGATGAAGAGGATCGGCAGCGTCGCCATAAACGCGTAGAAGCCAATCGCCTGGATCAGCTTGATGGTGATGACGGCTGCCGAAGCGCCTGCCAGATGCGTGATCGATGTCCAGACGTAATGTTTCTTGTAGGTCTCCCATAAGGGTCGGCGAATCAGCAAGGCGCCGGCGACGGCCACCACCCCGGAGTTGCTGATGTACTGCACAATCGCCATCACGCAGGTCACCATGATGAGCCGCGACGAGAAGTCCTCCTGCATCACCCCGGGAATCGAGCCGAAGCACAGCCGCAGCGCCTTGACGGTGATGAAGGTGGCAATCAGCATGCCGGCGGCGTTGAACGCCATGGTGAGTTTCTTTTTCGTGATGCGCAGCGAGGAGACGAAGCCTTCGAGTCCCGCCAACAGGATGGCCGCCTCGCCATCGAACATCATTAACGACAGAAAGATGAAGATGTCGGACAGCGAGATGCAGGAATCAAAGCGGAAGAAGTGAACCGTGATGCGCGAGCCGACAATAAGGGTCACTGCAACGAGCAGCAGATAGCGCTGATTGAGCGCCTCTCTGGGCACGATTGCCAGCGTGTGGAGCAAAGCAACCGCACCGATCAACACGACCGTGATCATGTACGGCTTCAGGTATCCTTGCTGCTCGCTGGGCGGTTTGCTTTCCATGTACTCTTCTCAAAAAGACCACGCAAGGCCGGAAGCCAAAACAACTGGGGCTCGCGCTTGCGGCAGGTTCTCTGGTAACCCGAATTTCTCTACATGCGTCCCGGACTCTCGCGATTCTACTTCAGTTTCTTGGTGGCGGCTTGAGAAAATCGGGTGACGAATGCACTGCTCGTCAGCGCCGTAAGCATCAAGCCGTGTGCCACCCGGCGAGCAATGCACCCATTTCGGTTAGTGTCCAACACAGCTTCCGCTTGAACGTAGATAAACCCTGATGATGTAAGGAGTTAGAAACCAGGAGGGCAATCGCTCGGCGGCGTCCCGGACAGGTATTCGATAGCGCCAAAGTGGCGGCAAATAACCTCATTCGGTCAGATTGCAGGAGACGTGTGAGCCGACCGTTCACGTTGATTGAACTCGTGCGCTCATCCCGACTCCTTGAAATGCCGCTGTTCGATCCTAAAAAAGGCGCCACCTTGACATCGATTGTGGCGCGGTGATACAGAGTCCTTCTTCCGACCGGATTGATAATCTCGCTTGTGAGAACAGGAAAGCGATAGTTTATGGGCTACACGGCTTTGGAGTTAAACGGTAAGGTGGCGGTG
>JBJMGU010000059.1:0-6520 GCA_045807765.1 Blastocatellia bacterium | reverse complement strand
TGTAGACCAGGATATTCTTTTTATCTGCGGGCAGGGGCGTGGATGTAGATGACGGTTCAAGCGTCTCGGAGTAGAGATAGCCGATGTATTCGAGGTTACTGATACTTGGAACAAACTGCTCGAACTGCGGGCAGGTCGGCACGATCTTGAGGTCGCTAAACATGAAGATGAGATCGGCAAGGTCTTTGATCGGTGCCAGCCGGTTGCGCGCCAGGACATCGTTGAACGGCTTGATCTGCTCCCCGTCTTCGACAAAGTCTTCGTCGAGAAGATAGGGCGGCGTCCAGGCCAGATTGCACAGTGAGGCAAGTGGCTTGCCGCGCAGGCGTGCAGAGATCGATGCCGTCAGGTTCAAATCGGAGTAGATGACCTGCGGCGCGAATTCGTCAATTGCCCGCAATTCGACGGCCAGCGATTCTTCGATGAAGGCTGGCGCGTTCAAGCCGATCAACGTTGCATAGTCGCCATACTTCTTGATTGGTGGGGCTTCCAGATTGACCCGCGCGATGGTTGGCGGCAAGGGATAATCGTAGCTCTTGAAATTCACGTGCGGGAACCGCTCGATCAGCGCCGGCGGTGCCAGCACACAGACCTCGTGCCCCTGATCAATAGCCTCTGCCGCAATCGACAGGCAGCGAATGATGATGTTCAACGACGTGGTGTCGGGACTTGGTATGATTAAGCATCTCATAAGCACGCTCCGGTCAACAGGCTATGGCCAGTTTGCGGCTCAAGCCCGCCGCCGTCTCAGTTGTTGTAGAGTTGACCCTTTTTCGCAGGCAGAACCCAGGTATTCACCCAAGTCTTCGGAAAGGGAACTTTGAGGAGATAGGCGTAGGCGGCGAACTGGCCTTGGTGAAATAGTTCGTGGCGGATCATGCGCGACAGATGCTCGACGAGGGTAATCGCTTCGTCGTCGTCCCAGCGGATCATTTCGTCGCCACTGCGTCCGGCAAGCAGGGCGTCGATTTGCTGGTCTTTGGCTTCGAGAAATTGTCGCAGGCGCTCCTTGCTGACAACCAGGTCATAATCGATCTCGGTGCGAATCGTGCTGAAATCTATCGTGCCGCTGTCAATGGCGAGCGCATAGGATTCTTGCGTATCGCCCAGTTCCTGGAAGTGCTTGCCAAAGGTGTCGAGGTCGGGGCGCGGCAGCGGCGCGCTCAATTGCGCGGCGGAGAGCGCTTCTAGCAGATCGAAAGTCATCTGCCGCGTTTCGCGATGGGCTTGCACGATTTCGGCGAAGTAAATTGCTTGAGTTCTGGCTCGCGTCATACGAATTCCTCCTGTCGGCCTGCATGGCTCAGTTGCGACAGGCCAATTGGCTGCACCACAGGCGAAAGGTTAGTCCTCGGCTGGATGCTCATTTGCGCGAAGGTATAGCCGTCGGGCTGGAACAGTCCCTTGTTTCGATAGCTGTAGAACTGCTTGCAGACGTAATCGACGTAGATCTTCCCCTTCGCCGTCAGCCGCAACACACCATGATCATCGACGATCATCTCCAGGCGTTGCAGCTTTCTGACTTCTTCGTGAAACAACATTTGATAGGGCAGGCCGAAAAGCTCTTCGAACCTGTGCGTATCGACTTCGAGACACTTAATGCCGAGAACAAAGTATTTTCGCATCAGCTCGTCGGGCGTGATCGGCGTGCCAAGCAAGATCGGCAGCTTGTTGTCATCCAGATAGGCGGCGTACTCATGCAGGTTGTGAGCGTTGACCAGCGAGTAGTTGTTGATATTGTAAGAGAGAGCACCAGCGCCGAGGCCGAGTTGCTCTTCTTGCGGCGCTTTCCACACAGCCGTTGTGTAGCGACAAATCTTGTCCGGCTTGGCAAAGTCAGGCTGGGTATATTGCACGTAGCCGGTGGCGTTTAAACGGTCGACCAGACAGGCATACATTTCGTTGCCTTCCGGCTCGGAGGGTACGATGGAAAGCAACCCCTGCTGCTTGTCGGGCGGCATCTTGTTCTCCGGGTCGATGACGTAGCGATAACAACTGATGCCGCTCAAATCGAGTTCATTGAATGCCCCCAGGTCCTCTTCCAGATCTTTGAATGTTTGTCCCGGCAGCGCGAACATTAGGTCCATGCAGACCGACTCGAAGCCAAGACGCTTGCTCAGCTTGAGTATGTTGCGGTTGCGCTCTGATGTCTGCGTGAGTTCCATGGTCTTCAGGAAGCGATCATTAAAGCTCTGAATGCCGAACGTCACGCGATTGACGCCTCTCGTGCGCAGGTGCGCGAGGTACTGCTCGTTGACCGAATTCGGATGCGCCTCGACCGTAATCTCCGTGTCCGCCGACATATCGATGGAAGCGCGAATGCGGTCAAGCACGACGCCGATCTGTTCGGCGCCCAAAGAGGTTGCCGTGCCGCCGCCGAAGAAGATGGAGCGCACCTCATAGTTGCGAAATAGATCGCGCTGAAACCACAGATCAATCTCTTTGAGCAACTTGGGCACATAGGCATCGACGCTCGCATTCGTGCGATCAAAATGCAGGAAGGTACAGAAACTGCAATTGATGCTACAGAACGGAATGTGGATGTAGAGATGCAGGTTGCGCTTTTGAAACACCGACTCTACATCCAGGTGGCGGAAATTGACCGGGTAGGTTTCCATATACTCCCGGTCAACCCCCGGGTACTCTTTTATCCAGTCGTGCGAGTAACCATTTGGCAACATAAAACAGCCTCCTTAGGTTGTCTGGTATTCAGGATCTGGGACGCTTTCGTCTATCGACAATCTTTTGCCATTTCCCTTTGGCGGTCGCGCCGATGGGCGGTCGCGAGGCATTGACGCGCAGGTCAACCTGATTGCTTCTGACGGTATCGGCAAAGTCGAGCGACGAAGCGGCCAGCGCCGCTCGCAGCCTCTCTGTGCCGATGCCTGCAACGTCTTCCGCCATCACGAGCAGCGTCACCCGCTCCCTGACGATTGCATCTTCGGCATCTTCGACCAGCAGTTGATAGCTCACGCCTCTGCCGATGATCTGCTCCAAGACGGCATCAAGTTGATAGGTATACAACTTGGTCGCGTCAAAGAGCGTCACGCACTGCGTGCTTTTGCCGATGACCACCAATTTCGCGCCTTGCCTGCCGCATCGGCAGGGACGATGACTTCGAGAGATTTCCACGATGTCACCGAGGTGATACCTGATGAGGGGTGTGCCGCGATGATAACAAGACGTGACGAGCAATTCGCCTGTGGTCGTGGAATCAGCGGTTTGCTCAAGGCAATGATCCTCCTGCATCAACTCCAGCAAGTAGGCATGTTCGAGCAGGTGAAGGCCGTCGTGCGCGTCACATTCGGCGGCGAGCGCATCGGTCTCTTCCGAGCCGTAAAGGTTGTAAACCCCACCGCGCCAATAATCGGCTAGATACTCGCGGTCTGCCGCATACAGCTTCTCGCCAGCGACTAGCACGCGCAGATGTCGGAGCCGGCTCTGACGCTCGGCTGATTCGGTTACCCGCCGCCACAGCGACGGCGAAGCAAAGGCCGCATTGACCTGGAATCGCTCGATGAGATGGGCCATCTGATCCGCCTCAACATGAATGCCAGCCGGAACCGCCATGCAACGAAGTAGCTTGCAAGCGTCGAGCGCGAGATAGCCAACGCCCCAGATGTCGAGCGGCTGGGCGATCAGCAACACATCGCCCGACCTGACGCCGGCGAGGCTAAGGACCGTGGCCATGTTCGCAACACTCTTCGCCCAATCAGCCGCCGTGCGATAAAGAATCTTTGGGGCATTCAAAGTGCCGCCGCTACAGGTGACGCGGAAGTAGTCTTCGCCTTCGAGCCGCAAGTCGTCGGCGCGCTCCAGCAGATGGCGGGTCTCCAAAATGGGCAGCTCATGAAAGCCCTGCGGCAGGCCGGCCAGAAACTCTTCGCCCACGTCGATTCCGGCGGCGTGATAAAAATCACGGTAGAAGCGGCTGCGCGCCATCACATCGCGCAGCAGTGCGCGCAATGCGACAAAACGCCTATCCCGGGCGACTCGTGCACTCATCGCGGCCTCATGCTGGTTTCAAGGTTAAGACTTGCAGGAACTCTTCCGTCCAGGGCGGTGACGAATCGATATTATCCGTGGGGATGTTGCTGACTTCCGTGAACAACTCGTGATCAAACGGCGCGCCCTTGTCTAACAATTCCATGCGGTAGCGGTCAATCTCCATCCGCATCTTGCCATTCTCATCAATGATCATGACGAAGAAGACGCTAAGCCTGAGGTCTTCAAGCACCCACTGGTTGAAGCGCACCAGCTTGAAGCCGCCTTCCGGGTCGATGTGCTGATCAATCTCAACTTTGTCGTCGCGAACCACATTGGCGCTCTTGCGCAGGTGCAGATGCGTGATGAAGCCATCCTTCCTCAAGTGGTTCTTGTACTGCGCGACTGTATTGCGGATGTCATCAAGCGATGTCGGAATGTGCAGGTGCGTAATCAGATCGAACTTCTCATCGCCCAGCCTGGGCGCGTGAAAATCCTGCACATCGAAGCGGATATCCGTCCGATTGCCGATGCGTCGCTTTGCCAGTTCGATGGACTCGTCGCTGGCGTCCGTGCCCATAACCTTATAGCCAGCCTCTGCCATGGTGAAGGCGAAGGTGCCGGTGCCGCAACCGAGATCGAGCACCGATTTCCCTTGATGGCCCGCCGGGAACAAGTTGTTGAAGATCCGGACAAAGTTGTCGTAATGAAAATACCTCTGCCGGAAGACGTCAAAAAATTTCACTACATTCTTGGGATGGCTTAACACAGGCTGCATGAATTCTTCTCCTTGCGTGGATTTTCAAACTGGCGGTGCGCCCGCTTCAGCAGGCCGCCAGTTGATTGCGGATCAATTTGTGGTTGAAATTACGCTCTAACTCAGGCACGAAGAAAATCTGACTGGGCAGCTTTGGGCGTTCCAGCCGCTTGCCGAGAAACTGCTGCAACTGTCTTTCTGTTGCGTAACCGCCCTCGCGCAAAACCACATAGGCCACTACGCGCTCAGAAAGCAAGTCATCGCTTGTGCCTGCCACGAAGGCATCGGTAACGGCTTCGTGCTCCAGCAAAGCCTGCTCGATCTCCTCAGGACATATACTGATGCCTCTGGAGACGATTACATTCTTCTTTCTGCCCTTCACGAATAGAAAACCATCCTCGTCGAGCAGCCCCAAGTCGCCCGTGTAAAGCCAGCCGTCTGTAACCGCCGCGCGCGTATCCTCTGGCCGTCTGTAATAGCCGAGCATGACGTTAGGGCCTTTCACGGCAATTTCGCCGATCTGTCCGCGTGGAACCGACTGATGCGCCGTATCGACGATGCGAAGATCAATGTTGTTGAGCGGCTTGCCGACGCTGCCGAGTTTGGTCAGTAAGCACTCTGGCAACAGCGTCGTGCATCTGGGACTGGCTTCCGTTAAGCCGTAGCCATAATAGAACTGCACCTGAGGAAAATGGGTGACCAGTTGTTGTAGCTGTTTGATGGCGACAGGCGATGAGGCAAAGAAGACTTTCTTGAGCGCCGGAATCCGGCGGGCTACCTTGCTACTGTGACGCAGCATCAGGCTCAACACTAGCGGCGTCAGATTGATTACCGTGATCCGGGCATCGTGTAAGAGCTTACAGCACTCGCTCAACAAGAAAACTTGATGAGGATAGACGGTGATCGTCAACCCACGAGCAAGATAGGCTAGCAACTCTGTGGTGTTCGTTCCACTTGCCGTCATCGGTAGGATGATCAGGGCGCGGTCCGTCGGCTCCAGCCCGGCCATGCCCAGGAATGACTGCATATTCGCAATCAAATTATAATGTGAGAGCATGACCCGTGCCGGGTGGCCGTTGCTGCCGGATGTTGACAGCATTACGGCAACTTCCCCCGCCACCGCCAGCCTATCTTTCGCCGCCGCTTTACTACCTTCTTCGACGGCTGACAGCAATTCGCAATGCCGCCAGTCGTCGCTAATGTAGAGGCCAAGAACCCGCTTGAGTCGGCCCCCATCCGGCGCGAGCGGGCTCGCTTTTGCCGCTCGCGCCGGTGTCGTAATTAAGTAATCAAGATCGCAGCTTTTGCATTCTTGCCGAACGCCTTCAATCGGCAGGGAGATACTGAGCGGGACGATGATGCTGCCGGCTTTGGCAATTGCAAAATAGGCGATGATGTAAGCGATTGAGTTTTCCATCCAGATGCCGATGTGCGTGCCCGGCCCGGCGAGCGCGCGCAGGTCTTCGGCAAGCCGCTCTGTGATCCAGTGCAACTCACCATAGGTGATGGCGCGCGTCCCTTGCTTGATCGCCACCTTATGCGGGTCCCGTTCGGCAGGGTGTGCGATGACTTCGTGAATCTTCATACATGGGTCCGGTGCCGACTTCATCCGCTCAAGCAGCTTCTCTCTGCGGCCTTGCGACCTATGAGCGCGGCGAACGAACTGGCGACGTTCAACAGTTCAATGTCCAGTTCTTCGAAGTCGATGGTGATGTCGAACTCTTCTTCGATGGCCGTGACGAGTTCAAGCATGCTGATGGAATCCAGTCCCAACTCGTC
>JBJMGU010000058.1:0-8499 GCA_045807765.1 Blastocatellia bacterium | reverse complement strand
GATTTGATTGGCGCGGCTGGCCAACGGGTGAGCCGCGTCGATTGAAACCTTAAGAGCGATATTGAAGCAGGGGGAATCAGACCTTGGCTGACAGTCACGCAACAACACACTACGGGCTGGCGCACCACTTCGACAACATGGAGCAGCAGAAGGAGGCCGGCTCGCTGGGGATGTGGACGTTTCTGATCACCGAAATCATGTTCTTCGGCGGCATGTTTTTGGCCTACATCCTCTACCGCGGCAAGTACGGGAATGATTTCGCCATCGCCAGCTCGCACCTGAACTGGCGGTTGGGTGGCGTCAACACCATCGTGCTGATCGTAAGCTCCCTGACCATGGCGATGGCGGTCTACTTCTCGCAGAAGGGCAACAAGAAATGGTTGCTGATCTGTTTGGTGCTGACCATGATGTTCGGCGCGACCTTCCTGGTCGTCAAAGCGTTTGAGTACCGCGAGAAGTACATCACCCACCACATCCCTCTGCGCGACTTCTGGAGCTGGACCGAGCCCAACGGCGAGGCGCTGCCGGGCGATTCGGGCCACGTGCAGATGTTCTATTGGCTCTACTTTGCGATGACCGGCGTGCATGCGCTGCACATGGTGATCGGCTTAGGGATCATGGCAGTGATCTTCTGGATGGCGATGCGCAACCGCTTCACCCCGGAGTATCATTCGCCTGTAGAAATCAGTGGCCTCTACTGGCACTTCGTTGACATCGTCTGGATATTCCTTTTCCCGCTGCTCTATTTGCTGGGGGCGCACCTGACGCATTGAGAGGGAGGTTATGTCGGAACACGTCGTTACACCGAAAGTCTATGTCTCGGTCTTTCTGGCGCTGATGGTGCTGACGGTGCTGACCGTCATTGTCGCCTATTTCGATCTCAAGCAGTTAAACGTCATCATCGCGCTCGGCATTGCGATTATAAAGGCGTCGCTCGTCGTGCTGTTCTTCATGCACGTGCGTTGGAGCTCGACGCTCACCAAGGTCTTCGTCATCGCAGGCTTGTTCTGGCTGGTGATTATGGTGTCGCTGACGCTCTCGGATTACCTGACGCGGCCTTCGTGGAGCCCGACACTCCCCGGCCCGCAATAGCTCAACCGGCGGTGGCGCCGCCGCAGCTTGAGCCGGAGCCCGCCGTGCAGCCATAGCAGTGGTTGGCGGTATTGATGCGCCGCCCGGTGAGTGCCGCGAGGTCGAAATCCTTAATCATCTGTGGTGCGCCGTCCGCCAGTCGCAGCTCGATCATCTGATTGAAATCGCAATCGAAGAGCCGCCCGTCCCAGCCGACGCTGATCAAATCACGACACATCAAGCCGCTGACCGTCGCCGGGTTGAAGCTCGCAACCAGCTTCTGCATGTAGCGCTCGTAATTTCCTGAACGCCGCAGGTAATCGAGGAAACGGCTGATCGGCATGTTGGTGATCGTGTAGAGGCGATTGAAGGCGATTTCGTAACGCGCCCGCATCTCGTGCTTAAAGTCTCGCTCGATGCTCTCCTGATTCGGCGGCAGGAATGCGCCCACAGGGTTATAGACGAGGTTGAGCAACAAACCCGTCTCTTCCATCCCGTAGCCGCTTTCGTTTAAGCGGCGCAATGCCGTGATGCTCTTATCAAAGACGCCCGCGCCGCGCTGCGCGTCGGTCTGCTGCGCCAGAAAGTAGGGCAGCGAGGCGATGACTTCAACGCGGTTATCGCGGAAGAATTCCGGCAGGTGCTTTTTGCCTTCGACGAACTGGACAGTCAGGTTATGGCGCACCATCACATGTGCGCCGGCCCGGCGCGATTCCGTGACGAGATGCTCAAAACTTGGGTTCAGCTCCGGCGCGCCGCCCGTAATGTCTACAGTTGCGATATGGAAACGGCGCACAGCCTCGATCACCTGCTCAGCGGTTTCGCGGCTCATGCTCTCTGTGCGATTCGGCCCGGCGTCTACGTGACAATGCTTGCAGGCTTGATTACAGACCTTGCCGACGTTGACCTGAAGGGCCGCAGGCCGCGCGGCGCGCAGCTCACCCAGGCCGTGCGCGGCGAGCGTCTCGTCAAAGTCGCTAATCACTAATACGGGCAGGTTCACTTCACGGCTCCTTCGGCGTGCGCGGCGGCAGATTCACATCGAGATTTTATTTACGGCATTGTGCGCCTGGACGCCGTGAATGAGCGTGGCGCCGCCGCGGATGGCCGAGGCCATGTGAATCGCTTCGGTCATCTGCTCCATGTTCGAGCCGGCTTCGAGACAGGCTTTAGCGTAAGCGTCAATGCAGTAAGGGCACTGCAAGGCGTGGGCGACGGCCAGGCCGATGAGCGCCTTCTCGCGCCTTGAGAGCGCCCCATCCTGCTGCACGGCCTCGTACCAGGCCATGAACTTTTCAAAAAGATCGGGACGGTGTTTGCCGATGTCGCCAAAACGCTCAAGGTCGTCTTCTTCGTAGTAGTGCATGATTCCTCCTTAAACCGATAAGGCATCCTCGAAGAATCATACAAGGCGGCTCGGTATAAGCAAAGCAGCGACGGATGCGACCATATAGTGTTTGAAAGCGGTGCGACCGGACACCCGGTTTGTAGTCTATGCGAACAGATAGCTGATCGAAGTGGGCTGGAAAGCTAGCAAAAAGCCTGCAAAACTCCGATTTCTGAATTCCTAGGGGCGGTCTTCGGACATGGCACAGCGCTTGAAGTAGTATCCGACGAGTTCGGAAATTGATCGAACACTCACAAGCGTCCACAGACACGCACGCTCGCTTGAATATTACTTATTTTACACTTGACGTGGCGGTGTCAGATGGTTTGTGAGGAAAGAGGGAGCCGTAAGGCTCCCTCTTTTGATTTTAGGCCCACACAAAAGGGGCTAGGGATTAGGGGCTAAGGGCTAGCAAGAAAGGCCGTGAATCAGTTCCTCTTTCTTACTAGTCCCTAGTCCCTCTTTTCCGCCTGGATGCGCATGCCGTAGAACGAGCGCCAGACGAAGAAGAGCGCCACCAGGAAAAAGACCGCCGCCAGGATGTGGCTGAAGTTCTCGCCCCTTTGCTCAGTCAGGCTGACCGCCAGCTCGACCGCCAGCAATCCGAACAGCGTCGTGAACTTGATGACCGGGTTCAGCGCCACCGACGAAGTGTCCTTGAACGGATCGCCGACCGTGTCGCCGACCACTGTGGCGTCGTGCAGTGGCGTGCCCTTCGCCTTCAGCTCGACCTCGACAACCTTCTTGGCGTTGTCCCAGGCGCCGCCGGCATTGGCCATAAAGATCGCCTGGTAGAGCCCGAAGATGGCGATTGAGATCAGGTAGCCGATGAAGAAGAACGGCTCGACGAAGGCAAAAGCGAGCGTCGCGAAGAAGACCGTCAGGAAGATGTTGAACATGCCTTTCTGCGCGTACTGCGTGCAGATCTCGACCACCTTCTTGCTGTCGGCGACAGAGGCTTTCTCAACGCCTTCCAGGCGGATGTTCGCCTTGATGAATTCGACGGCGCGGTAAGCGCCCGTCGTCACTGCCTGCGTCGAAGCGCCGGTGAACCAGTAGATGATCGCGCCGCCGGTCACCAGTCCCAGCAAAAACGGAGCGTGCAGCAGCGAGAGGTTCTGCAAGTCCCGCGTCAGCCCTCCGGTCAGCGCCATGATGATCGAGAAGATCATCGTCGTTGCGCCGACAACCGCCGTGCCGATCAGCACAGGCTTGGCCGTCGCCTTGAAGGTGTTGCCGGCGCCATCGTTCTCTTCAAGCAGATGCTTGGCGCGCTCGAAGTTGACGCTGATGCCGTGCTCGTTCAGCAACTGCGCCTCGACGTTCGGCACATGCTCGATGAGCGACAGCTCGTAGACCGACTGCGCGTTGTCGGTTACAGGGCCATACGAGTCAACGGCGATTGTCACAGGTCCCATGCCGAGAAAGCCGAAGGCGACCAGGCCAAAGCCGAAGACCGGCGCGGCAATGTCGCGCACCATCAGCGGCCCCAGGCCCATCCCTGTGACGCCGTAAGCAATCGCCATCAGCGCGACGATGCTGATGCCGAGCCAGAAGGCCGAGAAGTTGCCCGCGACCAGTCCCGAAAGAATGTTGAGCGAAGCGCCGCCCTCGCGCGACGACGAAACGACTTCGCTGACATGCGCCGAGCTGGTCGAGGTAAAGACCTTCACCAGCTCAGGGATGACCGCCCCGGCCAGGGTGCCGCAGGTAATGATTGCCGAGAGCTTCCACCACAGCGTCGAATCGCCCGCCAGCACGGGGATCACCAGGTAGGAAACAATGAACGTCAGCACGATGGAGATGATCGAGGTCAGCCAGACCAGCGAGGTCAGCGGATGCTCGAAGTTCATCTCGTTGGCTTTGGCGTAGCGCGCTTTAGTGATCGCTTCGTTGATGAAGTAAGAAACGGCGCTGGCGACGACCATCATAATGCGCATCACGAAGATCCAGACCAGCAGTTGTACGGCAACGGTCGCCTGGTCGCGCACGGCAAGCAGGATGAAGGTGATCAAGGCGACGCCGGTGACGCCGTAGGTCTCAAAGCCGTCCGCCGATGGCCCGACCGAATCGCCGGCGTTGTCGCCAGTGCAGTCGGCGATGACGCCGGGATTGCGGGCGTCGTCTTCTTTGATCTTAAAGACGATCTTCATCAGGTCCGAGCCGATGTCGGCAATCTTGGTGAAGATGCCGCCGGCGATGCGGAGCGCCGCCGCGCCGAGTGATTCGCCGATGGCGAAGCCGATAAAGCACGGGCCGGCATAATCGCCGGGGACAAACAGCAGGATGCAAAGCATGATCAGCAGCTCGACCGAGATCAACATCATGCCGATGCTCATGCCGGCCATCAGCGGAATCCTATAAATCGGATAGGGCCGGCCTTCGAGGCTGGCGAACGCCGTGCGCGAATTGGCGAAGGTGTTGACGCGGATGCCAAACCAGGCGACGCCATAGCTGCCGGCAATGCCGACCAGACTGAAGAACAGAATGATCGGCAGAGTGATGCCGAGCGGCTTGCCGGGCACAGGTGCGAGCACGCCGAAGTACAGAACGATAATCAGCGCAATGAAGACCCAGAGCAGCAAAATGAACTTGCCCTGCGTCGTCAGGTAGGTCTTGCAGGTCTCGTAGATCAGCTCAGAGATTTCGCGCATCGCCTGGTGTACGGGCAGCTTCTGCAACTGCATATATATCCACAGGCCGAACATCAGCCCGAGCGCGCAGATGACCAGGCCGACCAGCAGCAGGTTGTGGCCATTGACGCCGCCGAGAAAGTTGACGCGCGACAGGTCAGGCAGCCGCAGATTGGCTTCGCCGCCGCCGTGGCCCGACTCGCGCGGCTGCGCCAGCGCCAGACCGGCGTTGAGGGCGAGGACGGCGAGAGCGCCGAGCGCCCGCATCCAGCCTCGACGGTGCGAGGCAGTCGCCGCGCCTTGCTTCAGTTTATCGATCATATAATCCACCTCTTCGTTTTTAAATGCGTTCGCAATCTGGCGATCAATCAACCCACAGACCGTCGCAGCCAGATTGGAATTGAATCAGAAAACCGAACCACCGGTGCGGAGAAAAGCGGTGTGATTGCAGCGGGCGCGGCGACACACCGACAGCGTCGGTTGTGTACACCGATAGCAACTGGCCTGGCCAACCATTTCATCGCCTGATTAATGAGCGTCTCCGCAAAAGCCGTTACGAGCAACGAGCCGTCCGTAGCTGGCGCATCCGCATCCTGACCATCCACGGATGAGAAATGCGTGGTAACGGCAAAGAGAGCCTTATAGCACATCGGCGAGAGCATGGGCAAGCCGTAGAGATTTCACTCGGCGCTATAAAAGGCCAGCGCCGATTCGCCCTGCTTAAGTTGGCGAAACTGTTGCAGCCTGCCGTACTGGCTCGCAGGGGGCAGCTTGTCGCGATGCTCGACGATCAGTACGCCATCGGCGGCCAGCAGCGAGCTCTCTCCGAGGCTGTTGAGGACGGTGGCATAGAGGCTTGATGCGTAGGGTGGGTCGAAGAAGATGAGGTCGAAAGGCTGGTCGGCGACGGCTAATTGTTTGAGCGCCGCATTGATGTCGCGGCAGATGACCTTAACGCCATTAATGCCAAGCTCACGCAGGTTGGTTTCGATGACGCTGCAAGCGCGGCGCGACTGCTCGACGAAGACCGACAGGGCCGCGCCGCGGCTGAGCGCTTCGATGCCAACCGCGCCCGACCCGGCGCAGAGGTCGAGAAAGCGGCTGCCGGCGACGCGTGCGCCGAGTATGTTAAACAAGGTTTCGCGCAGGCGATCCGAAGTGGGTCGCACGCCCAGCCCTTCGACCGCGCGCAGCCTGCGACTGCGATATGCTCCGCCGATGACCCTCACGTTTCCCGATGATAGAGGATTCGATAACCGTTGTCAGTTGCCAGTTGTCAGTTAGAAAGGTATACGGGTCAACTAATCCTCCCTTCTCAATCTGCCATATACTCCATCATCGCCAATGCCTCATATACTGCCAACTGGCAACTGACAACGGCGTTTGACTTTTTCAGCGCCGCCGCCGCACAATCAATGCATCGTTTGATAGATCGCGATTCTTGATTAAGGGGACAGTGAATGAAGCGTCTGGCACTTATAACTATCGTTGTGCTTGGCATGATCGGCGGCAGCTTCGCCGCGCAGCAGAAGACCGGAACGCTCAAGGGCAAGGTTGAAGGTGAAAAGGGCAAGCCGCTCGCCGACGTTGAAGTGCGGGTGATGAGCAGCCGCTCGCGCCAGATTAAAGAAGCGACCACCGACGCCAGCGGACAATACCAGCTTGAGCTTGAGCCCGACAACTACACCGTCTCTTTCGACGCCGAAGGTTATGCCGGCGGCACTATGCGCGACATGCAGCAGGTCGAAGAAGGGAAGGTTACCGAAGTCAAAACGATTCAGCTCACCAGGGCCAAACGCACGTCGAGGGTCAGCGGCGCAGTCTTTGACACGCGCGGTCTGTCGCTGCCGGGCGTGCGCTTGAAGCTGGTGCGGGTACCGACCCCGGAGGAAGAGAAAGAGCACAAGAAGATTGACTCCCTGTCGCGCGATTACATCACCAACAATCGCGGCGAATTCGCCTTTCGCCTGCCGGCAACGCGCGCCCATTACCGTGTCACCGCTTCGCTCGACGGCTACCTGACGCAGACGAAATTCATTGATGTCAGCGAGAGCGAAGCCGTGCCGCTGGCCTTCACACTGGAGATTGCCAAGAAGTGACGCCGCAAATCGCGCAAGGCTGTTCGCTATCTCAATCTTAAACCGTCAGCTGACACTTTAGCGCGCCTGCCTTTCAGCGTAGCTGCGCGGTGAGTTATGATCATTGCCGCGACCGCAAGCGCATAGCTGCATTACCTGAGTTTCATCGGCTGGCCCGTGGGCAAAAGAGTGATGAAACGTATAGCCATCAAGCGTCTCCGATCATTCGCCCTCGAACTATCCGTCTATGCCCTGCTGGTCATGGTCTACGTCCTGCTGGTGCTGAATTTTTTGAGCGCCTGGCTCAAGCAGATTTACGATCACGGCAAGACGCGCTATGCGATCATTTGTCTTTTGCTGATCATCGGCCAGGGGATTGTGCTAGAAACCGTGACCAGCTTGCTGTTACGCATCATCCGCACCAAGACCGAATGACGGAGACCGGATGGACTTTCTCGTTTCTCAAACACACCTCAACCCGCTCTACCTGGTGGTTATCGGTTTCATCATCGGCGTGCTTGGCGGCTTCTTTGGCGTCGGCGGCAGCTTTCTCGCCGGGCCGTCACTGTTCGCCCTCGGCGTGCCGATGAACTTTGTGGTCGGCACCGACTTAGCGCACATCGTCGGCAAGTCAATCGTCGCCGCCAAGAAGCATCGGGCGCTCGGCAACGTTGATCTCAAGCTCGGCATGATAATGGTGTTCGGCACGATTATCGGTGTCGAGATCGGCGCTCAGGGCATCGAGGCGTTGAAGCATCGCGCCAATATCGATCAAGTCGTCGGGATTACCTTTGTCGTCGTGTTGGTGTCGATATCGGCATTCATCTCCTGGGAGAGCATGTTGACGATTCGCATGCAGCGCGAGCGCGAGCGCGAGGCCGAGCAGTCGGGCATCGCGGCGCGCGTCCTCGATGACAAGCATGATGAATCGGCGCTCGACCACATCGCCCGGCGCGTCCACGGCATCCGCTTGCCGCCAATGATCAGTCTGCCGGTATCGGGCATTGAGCGGATTTCGCTCTGGTCAATTCTGCTGGTGGCGCTGGTCGGCGGCATCTTCAGTGGTTTTCTCGGCGGCGGCGCGGGCTACATCCGCATGCCCTCGATGGTCTACCTGCTGGGTGTGCCGACGCATGTGGCTGTCGGCACAGACCTCTTTGAAGTCGTGATCTCGGCCAGCTACGGCACGTTCACGCATGCCATTAAAGGCAACGTTGATATTCTGATCGCGCTGGTCATGCACACAGGTGCCGCCATCGGCGCGCAGATCGGCGCGGCAGCGACCGAATATTTTCGTGGGCCGAAGATTCGTCTGGCCTTCGTGCCGTTG
>JBJMGU010000057.1:0-4019 GCA_045807765.1 Blastocatellia bacterium | reverse complement strand
CGCGTTTTGAATGGCTTGATTGGCAAAGTAATCTGCGCCACACAGCACCTGTTCCTGCCGCCGCTTGCCGGTGGCATCCTTCATCGTCAGGTGAGTCGCCGGCCCCGAAAGCAGCACGAGGTTTCTGATCGCCAGCGCATTTTCTCCGGTGATGATTTGCGGCGCGCCGGTGATCGCAACCGGCTGGCTGAAGAGCAACTGGCCGTCCTGATAAAACAGCAGGTAGCCGCCCGTGAGCATGACGAGGATTGAGCCGGGCGCGCTCGCAACCGCGCCGAAGCCTGGCTGATTCTGCGCGCCGTCTGTGATGCTCAACAGCCACTGGCCGTTCCAGGTGAAGGTCGCGGCGCTGCCGACGGCGATCTGAAATCCATCGCCGAGCGTGAATGGCTGGCTTGTGCCTTCAGCCGATACCAGCTCAAGGTGAAGCGCATAGTTTTCGTTGATCGAACCGGCAGGCGTCAGCGTCGCGCTTTCGGTTGTCGAAGCGTGAACGAGCCTGCCGTTCGAGGTCGCCCACGCCGACGGATTGTTCGCCGTCCAATCCTGCTGCCAATCGTCGCCCTCTTGAAAGCTCTGTACCGTGCCGCCGTATTGCGCTTTGATCTTCAAATCCGCATTCGGGTCAGATGGATTGAAGCCCGAGGGATTTCCCTGCCGCGAGTAGTAGGAAAGTTTCAGCCCCTTCGCCATACCGTCAGGGCTGGTCATGCCGATGAAGCGATAGAAGCGATCATAAAACATCTGCCAGGTCTGGTCGGTGATGCCGAGCCGGGCGATGGGAAGGCGGGTCAGCGGGTCGTGGATTTGCGCCGCATACGTGCAGACTCGCGGCGAGAAATGCACGTCATCAATCCACAACCCCGCGGCATCGCCCATCACGGTCGAGATTTCAATTGACAGCGCCCCCGTGCCGGGCGCCTGCTTTTGATAAGCGGCGAGGTCTACGGGCACCAGCGTGTACGTCCACTGGCCCGGCGATGCCGTGAACGCCGCCGTGATCGTGTCGCCGACCGGCGCGCTGTTTTGGGTGACCTTGATTTGCAAGCCGGCGCCGCTTGCGGCGGTTGCGCCGTCGATCTGATACCAGCACGAGAACAGGTAAACGCGGTCATTGCGCGTCGGCGTAAGCGGCTGGTGTTGCGCGCCGGCGCCAGCCGGCAGATACAAGCTCTGCGCGCCGGTGTGGGCGTTGCCGGCTTGAATGGCCGCGCCGCCGCTGAGCGTCCATCGCGGCGCGGGCTCACCGATGATGAATCCTTCTTCGATCTCGAAGCCGCTGAAATCGACTTCGTCGCCCGCGTAGCTGGCGTTCGAGACGATCAATACCTGAGCCTGCCCGCCGACATCGTAGACGGTCGAGTGAATCAACTTCGCCTCGTCCATCGATTCGAGCACCGTGCCTCGCGGGCTGCGAATTTTCGTCTGGCTGGTCAGCCGCCATAACGAATCGGCGGGCGCGCTGCCGAATGGAAACATGCCGATGTCGTTGCCTGTGGGGTCGCCCGCCCAGCCGTATTGCGATTGCGTGTCGATCACCCGTGCTTCATCGCGAGCGGCCCACGCGCCGAAAGTGGTTGCAGACGACGCGGTGGTGATCAATGACCCGTCGCCGACCTGCACCTGCGTGAGCAGTTGCGCCACAGGCGTTAACACATTGGCCGCTCCAAGCTCAGGATAAGCCGGCAGCGATTTTTCAACATTGATCGCCATCGCCGCATAGGTGGTCGTTTGCGTGTAAGTTTCGATATCGCCTTCGACGTTCGGGTATGACCACGACTGCACTTGCACGCCGCCGGTGTAGGGCCAATCAAGCCCATTCGCCGTGTAGCTGTAGGTGTTGGTCAGCGGCACGCCGTCTTGAGTCGTCGTCACCGCCGCGAGGCGCGCGTAGCCGCCGTGCAGCTTGATCTCGTCCGGCGTTTGCGGATTGCCATTGCGCGAGGTGAACAGTTGCCAGCCGTTGGTCGAGCTGGATACGAGCCGGCCTCTGAAGGCGCGGAGGGCCGCGTCGGAAGTCGGGTTGCCGTTGAAATCGAGGTTGTAAGCTTCGCCGCTCGTCGGGTCTTCGATGACCCAGAAGCTATAGCCCGCGACCCGCTCCAGACCTTCACTCGATGGCACGTTGAGATGGACGAGTTGCAGCGTCGCTTCCGATGAGAGATCGACGCCGTTGTCGGCGAACAGTTGCGCGAGCGCCGCCGGAACCGCCAGCGCCGTTTGATTCGGCCTGACCGTATCAAGTCCGAGGCTTGCGCTATAGCTCGTCTCAAACAGCGCGGCTCCGGCAAAGGTTGCCGTCTGTAGCTGCTGGCCATTGAGCATACTGTAGCCGCCGGCCATCGCATCGTTCAGGTAAAGATTGACCGTGCGGCCAAACTCGCTTTGCATCGGGGTGGCGCAGCCGTTATAGACCGTCGACTGGTAATACTCGACGACCTCGCCGCTCGGGTCACAAGCGGCAGTGGCCGGGTTGAACTCATAACAGGTGTAAAGATGTTGCTCGTAGCCGTCGAAGATGTCGAGCAGCTTGACATAATAATCGGTGATCGGGCCGGAGATGTTCTGGCCGGCGAAGCGATAGAGCGTGAACTCAGTGGCGTGTTGAAACTCGCCGTCCGGCGTGTCAGCCGGATAAGCCGCGAAGCCATTCAACCCCGCAGCGTACTGGCCTTCGGGGTTCTGACCGTTGGGCTGACCTTCGGAGTTATACATCGAGAAATACATTGCGCTGGGTAGCGGCGTCGGAAGCGGCTGGCGCACGCCGCCGTTTGCCATCACCAGCATCTGCACGGTGCTTGCGGATGGGGTCGTCGTGTCAGGGATCGCATAAGCCATAAACGATGGCGCTTGATTGATGAGCGACAGCGTGTTGATGCTCGCAGCGAGATTGAAGATGCTGGTTTGCGTATCCCACGAAGTTGATGCGCCGCGATAAAAGACCTGGCCCGCCGCCGTGAAATAATCATCGCCCGAAGCGTAAGGATAGCCGTCGGTCGCCGGCGGATTATTGATCTTGTAGGTGAGCGGCGTTGGACTCGCGAAGCCGGTCTGACTATTGGCATCAAAGACGAGCATCGATGTGGTAATCGCTGTCGTCGTGTTGACCACCTGAATCGTAAAGTCTTCGCCGTAGGCAAACGCAATCCACCGGGTATTGCCGGTGTCGACTTGCGGGAAGCTCGCTGTCACCCATCCCTGTTCTCCATAATTGGGGTTGCCCGTGAAGCGAAAGATGTTCGGCCCGCTGGCGACCGTGTCATTGCCGATGACCAGAGGCTGCGGCGGCCAGCTTTGCGGCGGTGTCTCAGGCACGATGAGCGCCATCAGCTTGCTGCTGGTGTAAAGCGACAGCGATTGATAGTCGGCATCCCAGGAGAGAATGTTCAGCAAGTAGGTCCCATTCGTTGGCGGCTCGCCGTTGGCTCCGGGTTCCTGCGCGATGGTATAAGCAATCATCGCCGGCCCGGCGGCCCACACCATTGCATTGTCGTTATCGCCCAGACTGAAATTGTCGAGCGCCAGCGAGCCGCCCGCTTGCCAGTTGCCGAGCGCGTCGAGATAAGCCAACTGCATAGTGCTATCTTTGCCCGCGCCGGCATAAGTCAAGCACTGGTAGTATTCATTGTGAGCCAGCACGTAGAGCGGCGTGGTCACGGCATCGATGAAGGCTGTGCCGATGCCTGTCCAATCGTTCGCCTGCCAATCGTAGGTATAGCGATAAAGCGAATAAGTCGGCTCGTTGTTGATCATTTCCTGAGTCGTGACCACGACGAAGCGATTGCCCGCGGCGATGCGCGCCGCGTCGGCCTGCTCAAACTGCACGAACGGCTCGCCGCTATTATCAAGCTCTTCCCACGCCGCCGTCTTGTGCGGACTGCGATTGTAGAGATACAGGTAAGTCGACGAGCTGGTGGAAGACTTGCTGGACGAGCCGACGGCGAACGACAGGGCGAATGATTCCTGATTGGCGATGAGCTGAAGCGAGTCGGAGATGATCGGCTGCTCCTCGTTTACAT
>JBJMGU010000056.1:0-7311 GCA_045807765.1 Blastocatellia bacterium | reverse complement strand
TCGGTGAAGATGATCGAAGTGTTATCGATCAGCGTGAAGCGAATGGAAAGCTCTTTCTGGTAGATGGCATAAATCAGGTTGACGTTCTGCGCGATGGCCGTTTGTGTCTGCGTAACGCTGCCGCCGCCGTATTGCTGGGTGAACTCGCCTGTGGCAGCGACCGCCAGACGGTAAGTGCGCAAAGTCGTGCCGGCGACGACGCTGGGGGCGAAGTCAGTCATAGGGTGAACTGCGCCGCGCGACAGGGCTTCTCTCTCCATCGCATCGCTCACCAGGCATTGCTTCGAGACCATCTCCTGAGAGTCGAAGGCGCTGTAATAGACCATGTAATCGCGGCTGTTATCGCTGGCATAAGGAGTGACGATGACGCTGCCTTTCGGCGACAAGATGATGGCCTGCAAGCCATCGGGCGACCAGCTAAAGCGCATCGTCACCGCCGGGTCATCCACGGCTTGACCGGCATAGGTCTTCAGGTCGGGCAAGCGAGCGGCGAGCGAGGGTTGCAGAATCGGCGATTCTTCAATGCGGAAGCTGCCGAAGCTGCCATCGGGCAACGGCATGCTGATCTGCACGTCATTGCGCTCGGTCTGAGCGGCAAACTCCTGCGGCGCGCCGGCGAGCGCCTGTCGGAGCGCTTGCTTTCTGAGGCGCACGGTGCGGTAGGATTCTGGAAATATATTGCGGCTCTCGCGGTTCTTAATATGCCGCTCTTTGATGTCGCTCCAGAAAGGATCGGTCGCGTCCTGCTGCGCTGCAACCGAGTGATCGAAGAAGGTCGCGGCAGTGAAGCCCACGGCCAGAATCAGAGCGATTAGAAGGAAGCGGTGGAAAAGAAAGGTATGACGCATGGATCATTGCTCCCTGGAATGTCGGTTCGGCAATGATCGAATGTCCTGAGATATATTGCCACGCCGAGCCGCCGGTCGCAATTTGATCTGCCTGGAAAGCAAAAGGCAACGATGGCGGGCGTCACCATCGTTGCCTTCGTGAGAGCAACTCGCTTTTGCGGCGAGCCGATTAGCGGCGCGGGCCGCGGCCACCACCGCCACCGCCGGGTCGGCGGTCACGGCCACCACCGCCGGGACGTGGGCCGCGCGGGCGGTCATCACGTGGACGGTCGTCACGCGGGCGGTCATCACGCGGGCCGCGATCTTCGCCGCCTTCGTGGTTGCCGCGATCATCTTCCGGCTCTTCTTCGCCGCGCTCGGCGCGCTCGTCTTTCAAGACTGCTCTGCGCGACAGGCGAATCTTGCCCGACGGGTCAACATTGATCACCTTGACCAACAACTGCTGCCCCTCGTGCAATTCGTCGCGCACGTCGCGGACGCGATAATCGGCAATCTCGGAAACGTGCAGCAAGCCGTCCGTACCCGGCAGAATCTCGACGAACGCGCCAAAGTCCGCCAGCCGCTGCACCGTGCCGAGATAGGTCTTGTTCAGTTCCGGCACCGCCGTAATGCCTTCGATGATCGCCTTGGCGGCTTCGGCCTTTTCCAGATTCGCCGAAGCGATGTTGATGCGCCCACTGTCTTCGACATCGATCTTGGCGCCGGTCTTCTCGACGATGCCGCGGATCACCTTGCCACCCGGCCCGATGACGTCGCGAATCTTATCAACCGGAATCTGGATGGTGAGGATGCGTGGCGCGTACTGGCTGATCTCTTCGCGCGGCGTGTTGATCGTCGCCTCCATCTTGTCGAGGATATAGAAGCGGCCATCTTTGGCCTGCTGCAAAGCGTCGGCGAGAATGCGGGCGTTGATGCCGGTGGCCTTGATGTCCATCTGCAACGCCGTGATGCCATTGCGCGTGCCGGCGACTTTGAAGTCCATATCGCCGTAGTGGTCTTCGGCACCGGCGATGTCTGTGAGGATCGCGTAACGATTGCCCTCCATCACCAGGCCCATCGCCACGCCGGCGACCGCGCGCTTCACAGGCACGCCGGCATCCATCAGCGCCAGCGAGCCGCCGCAGATAGTCGCCATCGAGCTTGAGCCGTTCGATTCGGTGATGTCGCTGACGATGCGCAGGGTATAGGCGAACTCCTCTTCGCTCGGCAGCATTGGCTCAAGGGCGCGGCGGGCCAACGCGCCATGGCCAATCTCGCGGCGTCCCGGCGATCCGATGCGACCGGTTTCGCCGACCGAAAACGGCGGGAAGTTGTAAGCCAGAATGAAGCGCCGCTTGATCTCGCCTTTCTCCAGGTCATCCATGAACTGAGTGTCTTCGCTGGTGCCGAGCGTCGCCGTGACGATGGCCTGCGTCTCGCCGCGTGTGAACAGCGCCGAGCCATGAGTGCGCGGCAGCCAGCCGGTTTCAATCGAGATCGGACGAATTTCGCTGAAGCGCCGCCCGTCGGGCCGGTGACGGCGTTCGAGAATGTCTTCGCGGAAGACTTTCTCTTTCAGGTGGTCGAAGATCGTCTTGGCCATCTTGCGCTTCTCGGGCTCCTCTTCGGGGTAGCCCGCGACGGTGGCCTCTTTGAGCGCGTCCACCTTGGCATAGCTTTCCAGCTTGCCGTGCTTGCCGGTGTCGAGCGCGTCGCGCAAGTCATCGGTGATGCGGCCAGAGATGTCGTTCATCATCTCGGCATCAAGCTCGGGCGCGGGCCTTTCGCGCTTGGTGACGCCGAGCTTTTGATACATCTCCTTTTGCATGCGGCAGAGCTTCTTAATCTCGGTGTGGCCGAACATCAAGGCTTCGACCATGACCTCTTCCGAGACTTCCTGCGCTCCGGCTTCGACCATCACAATCGCTTCTTCAGAGCCTGCGACGATGAGGTTGAGTTGCGAGGCGCGCGTCTGGTCGTAGGTCGGATTGACGATAAAGCGGTCTTCGATCAAGCCGACGCGCACGCCGGCTATGGGGTTCTCAAACGGGATATCCGACAGGTAAAGCGCCGCCGAGGCACCGGTAATCGCCAGCACGTCGGAATCATAATTTTCGTCCGCCGACAGCACGAGCGCGATCACCTGCGTGTCGTCGCGGTAGCCTTCGCGAAACAGTGGGCGCAGCGGGCGGTCAATGAGCCGCGAGGTCAGGGTCTCTTTTTCCGACGGGCGGCCTTCGCGGCGAAAGTAGTTGCCGGGGATGCGCCCTGCGGCATAGCCGTACTCGCGGTACTCAACCGTGAGCGGGAAAAAGTTAATGTCGGGGCGCGGCGTTGAGCCGACTGCCGAGACGAGAACCATAGTGTCGCCATAGCGCACGATCACCGCGCCATCCGCCTGTTTGGCGACTTTGCCGGTCTCGATAGAAAAGTCGAGACCGCCTAATTGAACGCTTTCTTTCAACTCCATATCTGTCTCCTTATTCCTTCCGCTGCGCGCGAAGGGCGTTTGCGCCTGGCGGCTTCGGCACCATTCGATGATCGCGGGGGCGGCTCGGTGAGCGACCCATGATTGCGATCCGGTGGTGCGAAGTGCATCACGCCCGTTTCCGTCCTTGAGCGCCGCGATGGCTGCCGGGACGGCCCGTCTTGGGTTGCGCGACTTTGCTGGCTGCCACGCCGGACTATGCGCCTTCGGGCGGCGAGCCGGGGTGTGCAGGGGGTTGCCTGAAAAAAACGAAACCACGGTGAGCCGCTCGGCCTGGCCGGCGCGCTCCCGTGGTCATCATGTGCGATGAAGGTGTCGTAACCGATAAGCCGGCGCGCGAGTGCGAGAACAAACTGCGCAGGCTGGCTGTACCCGGACGGTTGCTTCTTGCCTGGCGGGTGTGAGCCGACTGGCCGCGCGCCAGAGAGCCGACAACTGAGAAGGCCGCCCGAAGCAACCTGGCTTTGGCGCGGCCTTTCCCTGGTGATCTCTATTTTCTTATACCCAGACGACTGATGACTTCGCGGTAGCGCTCGGCGTTCTTGCGCCGCAAGTAGTCGAGCAAGCGCCGACGCTGGCTGACCAATTTCAGCAGGCCGCGCCGCGAATGGTTGTCTTTCACATGCGTTTTGAAGTGCTCGGTGAGGTCGTTGATGCGCTGCGTCAACAGCGCCACCTGAACTTCCGGTGAGCCGGTGTCCGACTCGTGAACTCTATACTGACCGATGATGCCGGTCTTTGCTTCCTTCGCTAACGCCACGTTCGCTACTCTCCTCTACACGGATAGAAATTCTCGTTCCTCTTGAACCCAAAAAAGTTAACATACGCGGCGGCGGGCTGTAAAGGGCCCGCCGCGCGCTATCTGCCTACCGCGAAGGAGCGAATCCATCGGTGGCAGCAACCTTATGGCGCTTGCCAACGGCTGCCATCGGTGTACTCGATGCGAAGCACATGCACAGCCTGGTAGCCCGAAGGAGCCGGCCCGTAGGCCCACCCCGATTTCAAAACCGCCCGCTCGCCAGCGGCGATTTGCTTCTTGTTGCGGAACTTATACTTCTTCAACACTCTGAGGTTGGCCGAGTCGCGGAAAAAGACATACTCCCAGGTAACTGTGCGGATCGTTTTGTGCCCCAGGTTTTCCACCGTCACCTGCGGCTCGTAGAACAGGCTCGTTGTCTTCCCCAGATAGGGTGGGCTTAGGCTCCAAATCCCGTAGTCTTGCTTATCGTTTCCCGTCTTGCTGGCGTCGAACTTCGGGTTATAATCGACGAGAGGGGTGATCCGCCATGCGAAATCCGAGAGCGCAATGTCAGGCGGGCTTTGGGCCGCAACCCGTGCGGCGGTTGATAGGACGAGCGTCAAACAAGCAAGTGGCAAGAGTTTGCGGATCATCGTTGTGACCTCCAATCTGACAGGTTAGCGCTATCCTCTTCAGGCCCGGCCCCGACCTAATTATATCACGAACCTGCCTGCTCAAGTCCGTGACTGCCATCACCACTCAATTATTCGGTGAAATCCGCAGCCGGCCCGTGTACAATACATGATTTACTGTGTGAGCCTGAGGCTTGCATGGTGCCAGGGCTTGCTATGTACACAGAACTCTTTGAGACCGTCTACCCGATTAACATCAAAAAAGAGCGCGGCGTCACGGTCAGCGGCGTGGACGCTTTCGGGCTGGGCGAAGCAATCGGCCTTGCCGTCGGCGACCGCGTGATGAAGGCCAACGGCCACGCGCTGCGCGATTTTCTCGACTGGCAATACTACACCGGCAGCGAAGACCGCGTGCGGCTCGAAGTCGTCAAAGCGTCGGGCGACATCCGCGAAATCGATGTCGAAGTGGCCGAGGGCGAAATCTGGGGGCTCGACTTCGAATACTTCTCGCCGCGCCAGTGCGCCAACGATTGCATCTTCTGCTTCTGTAATCAGAACCCGGCAGGCGCGCGCGAATCGCTCTTCTTTAAAGACGAAGACGTCCGCCTTTCGTTCCTGCACGGCAATTACACCACCATGTCGTCGATCTCGAAGATGGAACTGGAGCGCATCGTCGAGCAGCGCCTGTCGCCGCAGTATGTTTCCGTGCATGCCACTGACCCGGAAGTCCGCCGGTACTTGCTCGGGCGCAAGCGCCCGGACGACGTGCTGGGCAAGATGCGCTATCTGGCCGAGCAAGGCATCGATCTGCACGCGCAGATCGTCCTCTGTCCGACGATCAATGACGGCGCGGTGCTGCGTCGCACGATTAAGGATTTGGCCGAGCTATATCCGCACCTCTCATCCGTAGCCATCGTGCCGGTCGTGTTTACGGAATTGCACAACTACAAAGACCGGATGACTGCGGTAACGCCGGAGTTTGCGCACGACTTGATTAAGGAGATGCGCCCTGTGCAGCGAGCGTTTCGCGAGCGCTTCGGCTCGACGTTCGTCTTTCTGGCCGACGAGTTTTATCTGCGCGCCGGCTTGCCGCTGCCCGGTCGCCGGCATTATGGCGATTATCCGCAGATCGAAGACGGCGTCGGCATGGTGCGGCGCTTTGTGATAGGGACGCGGACGACGCTCAAGCGCGATCTCGCATCAACGATGAGGCTCGCGCCGGGCGCGCTCGACGGCACGGTAGTGACAGGCCAGTTGTTTGAGCCGATCCTGGCGCGCTACGTCGCGGAATTAAATGAACGATTCGGCACGCGGCTCAAGAGCGTGGCGGTGCAAAATCGGTTCTTCGGCCCGGAGGTGACGGTTGCGGGTTTGCTCGGCGGCGCGGACGTGCTGCGGGCGCGCGAGCAGATTAGCGGCGGCTTTGTCATCGTGCCGGAACAGGCGTGCTTGAAGTCGGGACACATCTTTCTCGATGACCTGACGCTCGCCGACCTGGAGCGCGAGCTTGGGCTTCCGGTCGCACACAGTGGGCCGACGCTAGCCACGATGATCGAACAGGCGCAGCAGCTTGAGGCCCGCGCCCGCACCAGTGTCTTTGCGGTTTAGCAGATACCCAGGATTGATTTGTCACCCCGAAAAACGACTTAAAAGTCATCGACGGCTTTCTGCTATTGGCAGTCTTCTCAGCCGTTTTTCAGCTTCGCCCTTCCGCCTGCTGCAAATACTCTTGCATCCTTAGCCGCTTCGCTCTACTCTCTTGGAAGACTGCCCCTCCGGTCGCATAACTGAACATAATCTATTCAACGAGCAAGGGAGATGCGGGCCAGGGATCGTTATGCTGCCACGCAATAGCCATCATAATAGTCAGTTGGCGAAAGCTGAAGCCTCATTGCAAGAGATGGAGGCGAAGCTGTTACAGACGCGCGCCGTCCTCGAAGACCGTCAGCGCGAGCGCCAGCAGATGCAGGCTGTCGAGCGGAAAATCCGCGACACCGGCGACATCAATAAGCTGGTCAAGCTGCAATCTCGCGTCTTCGCGATGGACAAAGCCATACAGGAATTGAAGGGCCGCGAGGCCGACACCGAGCGCCAGGTCGAAGCCGCACGGCGTTATCTTTTTACGCTTTACGTTAAGCTCGAACGCCTGCGGCAGGAAGAAGCGGCCTTTGCCGTGCGCTCACACAGCGAGTTGAGGTTGCCGCCCGAAGAGCAAGCCAACCTGCGGCGCTTGCAGCTACAGATTCAAGCCATCACCGGTGCCGAGTGATTCGGCGCGCCGCATCTATCCGGCATTCATCTCCCTTCGCGAAGGCCGAGTGGCGCTTGTCAGCGCCTGCGGTTCGACTTATATTGGCTGCGCTCAATGCGAGGGCCACGGGCTTCGCGAGCCGGCGCATCAACTCGACAAGATGCGCCGCGAGATGGCGTGGATCGAAAAATATGTGCGGGGTGAATGAGGCGCAAGGCGGTTAGCTCGCGCAAGTCCGAGCGCAAGCTAACCGCCTTGCGCCACAGCAAAACAAAAAAGCGGGCCGGGCCATGATTAGCCCGGCGCGGTTTTTATTCTCGTCCGACCGCCGCTTAGAACTGGAAGCGACCGCCGAACTGCAAGGCACGCGGCCC
>JBJMGU010000055.1:0-64263 GCA_045807765.1 Blastocatellia bacterium | reverse complement strand
CCGAGGCGGCCATCCACCCACGCCGCACTTCCGGCCAGCGTGCTGCTCCCGCCTTCCCAGATCGTGCCCGTGTAACCGCCCTTGATGATCTTCGGCCCCAGGTCTTCAAAGTCGCCGCCCGTCGAAATCTCTAAAATGCCGCCGTCGAACATGCCGCGCTCGAACTCGAACATATGATAAAACGCGAGCTGCAAGTTTCGCCCGTCAGCCGGCAAGGTGATTGGCTGCGTCGCCAGATAAGTGTCGGTCGCCTGACCGGGATCGGTGCTGAACCAGACCTGCGAGCCGGCGTGCGCGCGGCGTGTGCTAAGCGACCAGGTATCTAGCGGCACTTTCTTCTTCTTCTTTTTGAGCAGGCTGGCGTGTGTCCATTTGCTCTCGCCCGATTCGATATCATCAGCGAAAAGCTCGACCGGCGCGGCACGGCCAACCATGATTGAGAATGGCACGCGCGACAGCAGCCCGCCGCTGGTCACGTCGAGCGTGAACTGAATGACGCTGCCGCAAGCGACGCTGCGGTCTACTGTAAAGACGAACGGCGTCAGGCCCGTGGCCGTCTGGCCCGGCGCGATGTTGGGGAAATCGGCGCCAGAGGTGGTCACGCTCACGCCGGTCGTCTTTGCCGCCAGCACCCCGTGGCCGCTCGCCAGCGTCACCGGCGCAAGGTCGCCGATATTGATCTGCATCGTCACCGATTCGCCCGGGTCGGCGTAGGCGTCGGCCCCGCCGGCGAGTGTAACATTGGCTACCGAAGCCACTGGCGCCTCTTTGCGCTCGCCGTTATAGACGACCAGCGCGAAATCCTGATCGCTCGCATCGGCATTGCCCGGCACGCCGTCGCCGGCAACGTTTGCGGCGCGCACGCGAACCACGAACGTGCCGACTGTGCCCGCCGGCAGCCAGACCGCTTCGACGTTGTTCTTGGTGTCGGCGACGCCGCCCGCCTGCGACTCCTGGCCGTGAAAGTTGTTGCCGCGATAGACCTGGCCGTTGATCGTCACTTCGAGGTTGAGGTCATTGACCCACGGGGCTGCCCCCGAAAATCCCGGCGCGTCCGTCCAGCAGAGCGTTACACGGAATGGCTGTGTCGCGTCTTTGACTTCACCGGTCAAAACCATCTCCTGGCCGCTGTCGTTAAATACGGTCGTCTGATTCACGAAAAACTTCGGGACGTTATCAAAGGTGCGGTTGAGGTTCATCAATCCCCAACCCTGCTTGACGTGCGGCAGATCGCCTTTCGCTTCGCTCCCGGTCATGTAGCTCGTCGTCGCCAGCAGCAACGCTTTGATGAGCGCGGCGCTCGGCTCTTCGCCGCGGTTGAGGAGGAACTGCCGCGCTAGCGCCGCCCCGCCCGCTACTTGCGGCGTCGAATGGCTGGTGCCCGACGACCATGTGTAGAGCGTCTGATTTTGCGGGAAGTAGGGCTTGCCGAACGCTTCGCCACAGACCGCCGCGCCGTTGAAGTCGGGATGCTGCGAAGCGGCGCCGGCCACATGCGTTCCCGGCGCGACGATGTCAGGCTTGATGCGCCCGTCGTAACTCGGGCCGCCCGACGAGAAGAACGCGATGCTCATCGCGTTCTCCGAATCCGTATCGTTCACGCCGCAGCCGTCTTTGCCGCCCTGGCGTGTGCTCTGGCTCGCGCCTACAGAGAGAACATTCTTGGCCGTGCTGGGCGAGCCGACGCGGCTGGTGCCACCGGAGTTCCCTGCCGCAAAGCACATGAGAATGTCTTGATTTCCCGTCTGCGAAGGCACCGCGTCGCGCGTGCGCGAATCATATTCCTGCGAGTCAATCGAGTAAGAGTTGTCGCCATCGCCCCAGCTATTCGAAGAGATGCGCGCGCCGTCGCGGTAGGCTTCTGAGATGAGCTTGGTGAATGGATCAATCAGGTCGAAGCGGCCCGACGATTTGAAGATTCGTGACGAGCCGATCATTGCGAACGGCGCGATGCCCAGCCCCAGGTAATAGCCGTTGCTGTCGCGTCCGTCTTTATCGGCAGTCGCCATGCCGGCGGCAATCGACATATTGATGGTGCCGTGGCCTTCAACGTCGCCGGGGTCAAGATCAGACGTATAATCGCGCGCATAGGAAATACGACTCTGGCCGCTGCCGTCAAGAAAGGCGGCGTGCAGTTTGTCTGCCGTTGTCGCGCCGCGATCCAGGCCGGTGTCGGTCACGTCAATCGCAAAGTTGAAGCGCGACGTGAAGCCATGCGCTTGCAGCCAGTTCATATAGCCTGGCCCGGTCGGCCCTTTAAAATCGCTCGCCAGTTGTCCGGCGACGATCTGTGCCGAGCGCTCGTCGAAGAGTTGCGGCGCGTTCCACGGCTCGATGTTGACGACGTTGGCGAGCGTCGCCAATTCTGTAATCTTGCTCGCACTAACAGTCAGCCGCAGGTTGATGAAGTTCAGCACCGGATGCGCGTCGAGCAGTACGGCTAACGCCAGCCTCCGGGCGGCTTTCACGTCCGCGGCTGAAGCGCTGTCCGGCGCGTCTTGGTCGGCGGCGACCTGAACGGCGACGTTGATGAGCGCGTCCCCCGAATCGTGGATCATCTCTTTGAGGCGCGGGTGAATCTTATAATCGTCGGCGAAGGCGCCTTCCCATTGAACGAACGGCTCGCGTGCCGCCATGCGCATCAGGCTACTGGTCGCCGTCGCAGTGCCCCGCACCAGGTAAGCATTGTTCGGCACATACGCAATCGGCTCAAGACCGCTCGCGCGTAGCGCCTTGAGCCACTCGCTTTTCACCGGGCCGACGAATTGAATCAAGCGCAGCGGCGACGAGATAGTGCTTGATGGCGGACGCGCGCTAGCCGATTGCGGCGTCATAGATGATGCGCCGCCGAAACCAACGAAGCGCCCGGGAGCGCTTTCGTCCGTCGTATCAATCGCGCCGGCGCGCAATAGCAGAAGGTTGAAATCGTCGCGCACTTCAAACGAAGGCGAAGCGGTCTCTGAGGTTACCGTGTCGCCGTGTCGCCGCGCCGCCAGGTCAGCGGCGAGCGCTTCGTTATCCATCACGAAAAGCCGATATGAGCCGTAATCGGCCACTTCGGTTGCGCCGCTCGCCACGGCGCGCGAGATGGCCTCGGCGTCATTTGCATCTATGACGACTTTGCGCAAACGGCCCGGGCTGCGATAAGTGTGGGCGGCGGTAGTCATCGCGTTGCGGCTTGCGGCCAGTCGCTTTGCCGATTGGCGAGCGGTGTCATCCGCGGTTGAAATTAGCCGGCCATCAGCGGCGACAATCAGGGTCAGCGCAAAGCTCGCAACGACGAGCAACACAAGCAATCCACGGTTCATAAAGCCTCCGGGTTTCATCTGTCTGCACGGATCAAAACGGCGCGCGACGAGCGCCGTCGAAGAAGTATAAGATCAATCATCGGGGGTTGACGTAAATGCCGGGAGCCTCAGACGAGCATCGCGGCCAAGCACGTTTTACAAAGACGCTGCGGCAACATCCGTTTGCGGCTGTTCAACGCGGGCCTGTAGGCGTTGCTTGAAGGTGAAGCCTACCAGTTTCCACTCGCCGCTTTCGTCAATGAAATTCAGCGTCAGATCACCACGCGTCTGTTCAAACGCGGTACTATAGACCGGTGAAGCGACGCGATCTTTGCCTTCGCCTTCATAGGCCATTTTGATGCGCCGGTACTCTTGCAGCTTGCCTTTGGCGGTCAGCTCTTTCAGGCTGTCGAGAATCGTTTCTTTCGTCTGGTTGTCTTTGAACTTCCGAGCGGCGTCCTTATAGATAGCGTCATACTGCGCGGCATTCAAGCGTTGCACAAACAGCGCCGCCGCCTTGTCAATATCTTCGGGCGGCGCTTCGTGCGGCAGCATCGAACAGCCTGCCATGAAGAGCGATAAAAAGAAGAGAGCCAGTACCTTCCGCATCAAATCCTCATTAATCCGAGTTTACATCACGATTTTGATGAGCAAGAAAAATACCAGCCCCGCCGCTGCGCTACAAGGAGAAGTAGGCAGGAGGCAGTAGGCAGTAGGCAGCAGGCAGTTATCTAGTCCCGTAGGGACGCCATGTTTATAGTCGAGACGTTCAATAAAGACGAAGCTCCGTAGGAGCGCAATGTCAACATTGCGCTCCTACGGAGCTTGGCGACGCACTGCTTACTGCCTACCGCCTACTGCCTACTGCTAGAACGAATACACCAGCCGTTCGCTGATGATCTGGCCGCTCGATTCGCGCCGCAAGCGCATATCGCGGATGGTCGTTGCCGACACCAGGCTCGACACATTGTCGCTGAAGAATTTGACCTCGCTGGCGCTGTCGTCGGCGCTCTCTTCTTCCTCTTGATCGGCTTTCTTGACTTTCGGCACCGGTGGCGCGGCAACTTTGCCGTCGAGCTTGGCCATCAGCTTATCGAACACCGGCTTTGCCTCACTGATGCGCACCAGCGCGTAGAAGCTGACGGCCCCGTCAATGCGCGGCGCTTCAGCGGTCGCGGCAGCGGCTTGCGCGATGTCCGCGGCGAACTGCTTGCTCGAAGCCAGCACCAGATATTTTCCGCTGACCGTATAAGCCGCACCTTTCTCCAGCAACGATTGACCGAGCACGCGCACGCCGGCGTCATCCTGCCAGGTGAAGCGCGGGTCTACGCCGGCGACGACGAAACGCGCCCGCATCTCTTCGACGATGGCGCGTTCGAGCGCCGCGCGGTCTATCGCCGCTTCACTCTTCATCTCAACAACCACGGCGCGC
The DNA here is from genome assembly GCA_045807765.1 of Blastocatellia bacterium. GTDB lineage: Bacteria > Acidobacteriota > Blastocatellia > UBA7656 > UBA7656 > DATENM01. Next base: position 59,544 of record JBJMGU010000055.1, on the reverse strand, counting down.
TCGAAGTGAACAAAAGGCCGGTCGGGATCGGCTTTCGAGCGCGTCAGCTCGCACACCGCCACCGGCGCGAGCTTGGTCATCGCGGCGACGAACGAAGTCGGGCCGATCTGCGCCGCCGCCTCCGTCTTGGCTTTGCGGGCCGGCGCGTTGCCGCGTGGCGGCGCTTGCTCGTCGTCAACGTCCACGTCAAAGCGCGCATCAAGCTGGCTGTAACGCTCTGTGCGCCCGCCGCTGTCGTCATCCGAAGAAGTCGGGCGCGACACATCGGGCCGCGTTGGCTCGGCGGTCGGCAGGTGGCCGAACAGCGCATTAGTCACGGTATCCGCCAGGTCTTCGGCTTTGACCTGTGGATGAATCTCGGCGAGTTGAGCGTCGGCGGGCGCGAACTTCAACAGCGCCGCCGCGTCACTGCCTTTCAGCGAGCCCGCTTCACCATTGGCCGGCGCGGCCCCCATCTTGAAGTAACGCTGCTCGGTCAATCCCTGCGCCGTGATGCGCATGTCGAGCAAGCCGCTTTCGATGCCATTCAATTCTTTGCTGACGTTCTGATGAATCCAGTAGCTGTTGAACAAGCGGTCACGGTTCAAGCGCGACTGATCGAGCCAGATCGTCAGGTCGTGCGTGGCGAAACCCTTGGACTGCTCGGCCATCGCCATCACGTCGCTGAGCAGCGAATCCGCGCCATTGGTCTTGACCGCGGCGAGCGCGCGAATCATCAAGCCTTCGCTCGTCGTCACGATCAACTTGCCGCCGACGTGCGCAAAACAGAATTGCTGGCTGAGCCTGCCGCCGTCGGTCTGCACGTCCTTGGCGTAGTAGATGCCGCCGTCGGCGTTGCGCTCCTGAAACTGCGGCAGCTTTTTGAACATCGTGGTCAGCAGCGCCCGCTCACGCGGCAGCTCGGTAACAAAAGCCATGTCGAGCTTGCCGATGTCATAGACCGCCACCGCCGACGCGCCGCCCGCAAGCTCGGTCAGCCGGTCTTCGTCAATGCCGAAGCCGAGCGCTTTTTCAAAGTCGCCGCGGCGGTCTTGAAACTTCAGAAAGACGCGCGACTTCGAGAAGGCTGTGTAGCTCGGGCTGGCGTAAAACTTGTTGCGCACGGTCGAACCCATCCATGCCTTCATCAATGCCGACAGGTCGCGCGCCTGCACATAAACGAGTGCGCCGCGCGGCAGCGCGCCGGCCAATCGGAGCTGATCGGCCAGGGGCCGTTGCGGCTGGCCGTCTGACGCGTGCCACAGCGCCGCAATGACGAGGACGAGAACGACAAACGCTCTTGTGATTTTCATAACCATCACCTTCTATCTTCCGATCACTCGCGCGGTGAAGATCGCGCCCGACGTGTTCTGCTGATCGATGCGCAAGAGCTGTGCAAGGCGCGCCTGCCGTGCCTGCTCGGCAGCCAGCAGCTCGGCGAGCCGTTTTTCAATCGCGGTCTTCTCTTCAGGCTTGCGCGCTTCGATGGCACGCAGACGTTCGAGCGCGATGGCGCGATCCAACTGACCGAGCCGCGCCGCCGATTCGACGAGCGCCGCGACCAGATCAACCCGCAGGCGGGCGACTGCCGCGTCGTTCAGCTCGGCGACGGTGCGCAAGCCTTTGCTGCGCGCCCGCGCCACATCCATTGACGGCTGGAAGGAAACTTCGACCTCGGCATTATTCGCCTGCTCATTCTCTGCCGTGAGCGCCCGGCGAACGGCTGTGCTAAGCAGCGCGCGCTTGTTCTGCTCGCTGTTTGAATCACCGCCCTCTTCGGCAAGGCGCACCGCCGCCAAATCGCGCGAGGCGCGGCTATAGAGCGCAATCAATTGGGCGCGTGGGCCGACCATCGCGTAAGCAACCGATTCGGTGACTTCGCCATCGGCGTCCAGGTACAGCGCGCGCTCGAAGCGAGCCGTGGCCTCTGCCTGATTGTTGGCAGCAAGCGCGATGACACCGAGCTTCAATTGCGCGACCGCCGCGAGCGATCCTGCGGTGATGCGCGAAAGCGCGGCGCGCGCTTCGCCGGCGTTGCCCGCGGCTTCGCCCGCCGCTGCACTCGCCAGCAATGCACCGGCATCGCCCTGCGCGGCTTTCTGCTCAAAGAGCGAAACGGCACGCGAAGCGAGCGAACGGTCAGCGCGAACCAAGTCAGCCACGGTTTCGGCGGCCTGCGCCCGGATGCGGTTCGGCGTCGCGCGCTCTGTAATTAATGCCGCAATCCGTTCGAGCGCATCAGCCGGCTTGCCTGATGCGGCGATGACCCGCGCCAGCTCTAGCCGGTTGGTCGCGTCGTCAGGATTGGCGCGCACCAGTTGCTCGCGGAAATCAATCGCTTCGTTGTAATGCGCGATGCGAGCGGCGGTTTCGGCGGCCAGTTGCAGGGCGCGCAGGTTGTCAGTCGAACGCTCGACCAGCAAGCGCAGCCAGCGCGACGCCTCATCGGCGTGATTACGGCGCGCTTCGATTTCGGCCAGCCCGGCGAGGCTGCCTTCGTCAATCGCTCGCGACCGCGCCGCCACGCGATAAGCGTCATAGAGCAACGCATCGGCGTCGGCTTCGCGGCCTTCGGCGAGCAGCAGATTGTAAGCGTTGATACATTCGCCGTGAACGCGGCTGCCGTCTTCTTGCTCAACTTCCGACGGCTTGCCTTCGGCGCTGTCCAGCCCGCAATACATCCGCAACTCGGCAATGGCTTTGGCGGCATCTTTGCCAGAGCGCAGCTCAATCAGCGCCGCTGCCAGCGGCACCCAGTTGTAACGCGTTTCTTCACCGGTCGGGCCATTGTCGTCACTGCCCTGCGCCTTGAGCGCGAGTCGCGCGTCCGAAAGCTCATGCTTAACCGTCGCCACCAGCAGCCGCGCTTCATCGAACTGGCGATTGCGAATCATGTAATCGATGAACTTGCGGCGGAAGTCGCCAAGCGCCCGCGCCGCCTCGCTGGTCTCGTAGCCACTGGTGCCAAAGGTCGCCGCCGCATGATCGCTCAAGCGCTGATGGACGGTGCGATAGATGCTGGCCAGAGCCGATTCGGGCAACAGGTTCTCATCGATCAGCAACTCTCCGATTGAGGTATTCTCGCCAAGCTCAGTCATCGTCGTGTGGAAGAAAGTCGCCACGTCACCGGTGAGCTTCGCGTCGCCGCGCGCACGGTTAGCGATCTCGCGCACCAGCGGGTCAAGGCCGCTGACATCGCCGTCACTGTTCTTGCGCCGCGTCGCATAGTTGACATAGCTGACGATGAAGTTTTGCAGCGGCGGCAGCGCTTCGCGCAGCATGTTGTTATCGGCCATCAGCTTCAAGTAGGTCTGCGCGTCAGCGACCGACACGCGCCCGCTCAACAGACGGCCCCACTGTTCGTTAGCGGCCTTGCGGTCGCCACGCGCCACGGCCAGCAAGCCGCGAGTGATGATGACATCGGTGCTCGCCGGTGCCAGCTCTGCGGCAAGGTCTGTATGCAGTGCCGCCCGCGTCAGGTCTTTGTGGTCGAGATAGTAGGCCGCCAGCTCAAGCTGTGCCTTCTCGCTCGTCGGGTGGCCTTCGATCTCGCCGGCGATAAAGTCGAGGCTCTCTTTGCCGCGCTGCGGCGTCAGCCCCAGCCAGTAACCATAATTACGCGCCGCCACGAACCAGTCATCGCCGACCAGCGTCTGGTTGCCATCCACCTTTCGCTTGAGCATGTCGCCGATGGTCTTGATGTCGAGGGCTCGCTTAAAGAAACCTTCGGTCTCCGCCGAGGTGTCGCGCATAAACAGCCCGACTTCGCCGCTGCGCGACGCCTTCCAGGCGACCGAGCGCGCCGCGCTGTTGATGGCCCGGCGGGCGAGCGCCTTGTCATTCTTCTCGATTAAGAAATTGACGAGTTGCAGTTGATAAGGACTATCAGCGGCGGCGATGCGTTCCAGCTCGTCACGCTGGTTCGCCGTATAGAGCAAGGTCAGATAGCGCTCGATCCAGTCTGTGTTGGTCGTCACCTCGGCGCCGCTGGCGCTCTGATAGGCCATGCGCAACGACTCCAGCTCGCGCGCCGTATCGCCTGCCAATCGGTACTGCGTGGCAATCTGATTTTGATAATCGAAGCGATCTTTGTACGGGTCACGCTTCAATTCACCGGCCAGCACTTCGGCGGCTTTGGCATAAGCCGCGTGGCGATCATAAAACGCCACCAGAGCGCGCAGCTCGCTGTAATAGCTGGTGTCCTGTGTGGTCGGCTGCGGCGCATTCTTCGGGCGACCCTCGTAGGCCACGTCCTTCAAACGCGTCTGCAATCGCTCTTCGACTTCAACCAGATTGGCGGCGCGCGCAATGCCGAGATAGCGCCGCAGTTCATCGGCATCACTATAAGCCGTCAGCTTTGCCGTCTCGGTGGTGAGCGCCTGCGCGACGGCGGCAGCATCCTGCGAGCCGGCGTAATCGATCACGCCACGGGCAAAGTCTGTCCGCAAGGCGCTATCGATATACTGCACGACATTCTTGGCGCGATAGCTGTCCGTGTCCGACGAGTTATTGCCGATGGCGGCGTACTGCGAGCGCATGCGTTCGAGCCTTTGATAGACCTGCCCCGCCGGCTGCGTACGCACCAGCGCCTGTACGTAACCGCTGATGGCGTCGCCGCCGAGGTACTCGTCCTTCATCACCTTCGGATAAGCCGCGAGCGCCGTCTCATAGATGCGCACGGCTTCGGCGTACAAGCCCCACGAAGCGAGCCGCTGGGCGATGACGATTTGATCTGCAACCTTGGTCTCTTTCTTGGAAGCGAGCGCCTGCCGCAAGGTCTGCACCGCCTCATCGCGCTTGCCCTGTAGCACCTGTATGCGCGCCACCTCTGTGAGCCACGATGGGTCGCGGCCCGCCAACTGCCAGCCTTCGCGCAAGACGGTGATGGCGTCGTCGTAGCGCCGCTGCCGGGTCAGCAGGTTCGCCAGCGTCAACCGGAAATCGGCGCGCTCCGGCTCATTGGTGACGGCGTTGCGATACTGTTCAGTCGCGCCCGCCAGGTTGCCGCGCCGCTCGTAGACGCGGCCCAGCACCACCTGCCAACGATAGTTCTTGTACGACTCTTTCGTCAGCTTCTCGTAGTAAGCGGTCAGCCTGTCGAGCAGGTTGTGAGCCTCGGCGTACTCGTAAGCCGTGGCCAATCGCTCGGCGTCTTCGGGGAAGAGGTTGATGATCTCGATGTGCTGATCTACGGCTTCGTTGAACTTGCCGAGCGCCGTGTAGGTGCGAATCAACCCGGCGCGCAAGTCGGCGACCTGCGCTTTGGCGTCATCGCCGGCGAGTCCCGATTCTTTCACGTCCTTGAAGGCGTCCTGATAAAGCGCCGCCAGGTCGTTCATCTTGTTCTCGGCTCCGAGCGTGCGCGCCAGCTCCGAAAAGATTTCGGTGTCGCTGCGGTTCTCGTTGTAGAAAGCGCGCAGCGTCGCTTCGGCGTCAGTGAGCTTATTGGCTTCACTCAAGCGACGAGCGTACTGCAAGGTCAGCAATCGGCGGTTCGGCCCCTGTGCCCGTGCGAGCGTTCGCTTGTAGAGATCGAGCGCCCGGTCGAGCAAGCCCGCGCGCCAGTAGAACTGCGAAGCTTCTTCGACGATACCGACGTTGGTCGGGTAATCGGCGACCAGCTTGTCTATGTTCTTGATCGCCTCGTCCACCTGATTGTGGCGTTCCAGGAAGGCCGCGAGCTGCAAGCGATAGGTCATCGCTTCGCGCTCGTCGCGCGCCACCTGAGCCAAGCGAGCGATGACCTGCTGCTCGTCTTCGGGCCGCAAGATATATTGGAAGAGATCGCGCACGCTTTCGAGAAATTCAACGTTTGACGAGCGGGACACTTCCGTGCGCAAGCCCGCGAGCGCCTCGGCCTGATGATCGCGCTCGGCGTTGTAGAGCGCGTAGCCGATCACTAACTGCCAGTCGTCCGGCTTAGCCGTGCGCGCCTGGTTGTAAGCGGCAGCGATCTTGTCAGCGAGCCCTGCGCGTCTGGAAAGTTGCGCCAGGCGTTTGGCCACGGTGCTGCGCCCATCGCCGGGTTCCGGCAACACCTTGACGTATTCGGCGATGGCCGCGTCAATGTCGCCTTTGCCTTCATAGACCGCGCCCATGCGATAGGCATAGACTGTCTGATCGCCGGTCTGATTGCGCAGCTCCTTGAAGACGCGCAGCGCATCGTCGAATTGATAGTAGTCCCAGAAGACCGTCGCCACTTCGAGATAGGTGTTGCGCTCGCCCGGCTCAAGCTGGGTCAGCTTGTTCCACTCAGCGCCGGCGCGCTTGAAGTCGCCCAGCTCGGCATAAGCTTCACCAGCCTTGATACGGTACGAATGCTCCGACGGGTAGATTTCGGCCATGTGCGCCAGCACTTGCGCAGACTCTTCGTAGAGCTTATCGGAGCGCTGGCCGAACGAGCGTGTCAGGTCTGCCAAACGGTCGGCGTACTGCGGCTCGCCCGGATAGAGCGCCGTCAGTTGACGATAGGCATCAATCGCCTCGTCGTGATGCGACAGCCATAGCGCTGCGTCGGCGGCAAAGACATGATACGTCGTGACCGTCGCACCGGTATTCTGACTCCTGACTCCTGACTCCTGACTCCTGGCTTTCTGATAACGGTCGCGCAGTTGATTGTTGCTCGACAGGTAGGCGAGGAACGGCTCGCGGATCGAGCGGTCGGCAAAGTAATACTGCGCTGATAGCTGTGCCCACGGCGCTACTTCTTTGTTATTCGCCAGGTAAGTCAGCATGCCGCGCACGAAGAAGAGGTTCTGCGGGAAGCGCTGGTGCGCGTAGGTGTAAAGGTCGAAGGCCATCTTCTGATCCCAGTTCAGCGAATCGCCCGCTGCCGACGCGCCGTACCCGGCAAAGCGCAACAGGTATTCGGTGATGTCTTCTTCGTCAAAGATGCTGATGAGCTGCCGCGAATAACGCTGCAATTCCCTGCCGCGCTTCTGCCGCACATACCAGCGCGCCAGCCGGTGATACCAGGTGTTGGAATCGAACTGGCGAATCGCCGTGTTGTACGCCTTCAACTGCTCGTTGACCAGCTCGGCTGAGCCGAGCCAGCGCAGGAAGCGCTCATAGAGTCCTTCTTCGCCCGGATGCTTGCGGATTTCATTCCAGAATAAGGTGACCGTTTCAGTCTTCTTGTCATCGGCGGCGAGCGACGCGACGTAACGCTCAAGCACGCTGCTGTAGGTCGGCCCGTGCTTGTCGCTTTCATCGCCGAAGCTGGTTGGCTCGTCCGAATCCACGTCGCTGTCGCCTTCGTTCGAGCTGGTTGCCGAGCCGTCTTCGGTCGGGTCATAGGTGTCGCTATAGGCTTCGATGTTATAGCGGATGCGGTCTACGAGTTTGTCAAAGGCCGGCGAGATGCCATAGGTCCAGCGCTTCGCCGTCGTCGCGATCAGCGGTCGCCCTTTGGGCCGCGAGCGCGCCAGGCGATCCAGCAAATCGTTCAGGACGGCGCGCTCACCGGCTCGGTCTTTCAGCGCCACATAGGCGTCAGCGATGCGCAACGATACGTCTGTGTAGTGCGGCGAGGTCGGATAGAGCTGTTGGAATTCGCGGCCCGCTTCAATCGCCAGCCGATGCTCGCCGAGGCCGGCGAAGACTTCGGTGACGCCGAGGTACATGTCTGCGAGGTACTTCGACTGCGCGTACTCCTGCTTGAAGGCGGTGAAGATGCGATAGGCGAAGGCGCGGTTGAAATAGCTGGCAGCGGCTTTCTCTTGCGTCGCATATTCGCTCGCCGGATTGGTGCCGGAAAGAATCAGCGACAGCACGCCGTTCATAAAGCCGGGATGCGCGTCTACCTGCGCCACGTCTTTGTAGAGCGACAGGTCGCCCGCCGCCACACGCGTCGGCGTACCGGCGGCATCGAGCATGACGCGGAAGAGGCGATGCAAGGCTTCTTCGCGCGAGGCGCTGCCGGGCTGCAAACCGCCTGTCAGATAAAGCGTGTAGAGGTAGCGCGACGCCTGATCGAAGTCGCCTACGGAGGCGAACAATGCCGCGACGGTGTCAAGCTCGCGGCCATTCCACGACGCGCTCACGGTGGTTGGCGGTGCGTTTCCGCCCGTAGCCGCAGGACGTGATGAGGCGCGACCGGCGCGACGCGCTTCCAGGTCGCGCAGCAGGCGCGAGGCCGGCTCGAAATTGCCTTCATAAGAATAGATGCTGAACAGGCGCGCGACGGTGTTGAGGTCGTTTGCGGTGCGCGCCCGCTCCTGCAAGCCACGGCGCACCGTGCGATAGCGACCGAAGCGGCGCAGCAGCTCGTAATAATCGCCGCTGATAGCGCGCGGCCACGTCGGATCAAATGCCGCGTCATAAACCTGTTCGGCAGCGCGGCGGTCGCCTTGCGCTTCGAGTATCGTCGCGCGGGTCTTCAAGAAGAAAGCCAGTTGACCGGCAAACTTCGGCTGGAAGGTCGTCAGCACATCCAGCGCCTCTTTGTGATTCTCGGCGAGTTGCAGTTCTTCAACGTAGTCTTTGACCGGCTGAATATTCGACGGGTCGGCGGCGACCAGCTCGGCGAAGAAATCAGCAGGCTTGTACTCTTTGAGCGAATAGGCGCGCACGATACCGGCGGCCTGTTTATAGATGGGTGCGCGGTCGGTGACCGGCAATGCTTTGCCGAGTTCGACAAGCGTTTTGACTTCATCGGCAAAGCGGGCGCGGTTGTGATAAAAGACCGCCAGCCGGCGCAAGGCATCGGGCGAGCGCCGCCTGAGATCGGCATATTGCGCCATCTCGGTCGCGGCTTTGTCGAATTGCCCGAGACGTTCAGAGAGCCGCGCCGCGTGCAGGTGCAATCGCGCATCTTTCGGATACTGGACAAGCAACGTGCCGACGCGCTCAAGCGCCGGGGCATATGGCCGCGCTACGGACGCCTGTGTGCCGAAGAACTCTTCTTTGGTGTAGAGCGCTTCGTCAACCGCCGCTTGCGGGGCGCGATTCGGGTCGGGCTGACGCAAGGGCGCTGTGGCGGCGCTCTGGTTCGCCGGCGGCTTGCCTTTCGTGGTGGCCTGACCACCCGCCGCTTTCGGAGTTGAGGTTTTCGCGCGCTGCGCCGCCCGCTGTGCAAACAGGGTGGCAACAGCAATGGAAGCGACCGAAAGGACAATCGCGACTGTCAGGAAGATTCGTTTGCGCATAAGCACCTGCGATCAATGAATCGGTAATGCAAACCCAAAAACTAGAAAACGGTTGATGCCGTGCGGTTCGCTTAGAACCGGAAAAGTCACGCGATCAACTGCCGCCAATTACTTCAACCATCACCTCGGCGACCGTTGAGTTGTGCGCGAAGTCTTCGGCGGTGACCTGAATCGTGTAGGTTCCCGATGGCAACCCCGCAGGGATGCGCAGGTGGCCGACATTGGCTTTCGCCTTCGCATCCCAAACGATGGGCACCGGCAGCGCGCCAAAGACGCGCGCCGCAATCACTCGCGTGTCGCTATCGGCGCGCACAGTGATCGTTAACTCTTCGCCGGCATGGGCGACGGTTTGATCTAACTTCGGTTCAAGGCGCGGCGGGCGGCTATCGATGACAAAGCTCTTGTCTTCTTGATAGGCGCGGCCTTTGTTGTCGACCAGCAACAGGCGGCAATGATAAACGCCATCGCTCATCTCGCGCGGCGCGACAAACCGCGTCTCCCAGACATCTTCGCCTTTCAGATAGGTCAATCGCCTGGTCAAGCCGAACGGGAATACTGCGGTCACTTCAACAATCGATTGATCGGCGCGAACCCGCAACACCGGGTCGCCGGGGCGAATCACCCGGGGCCGCAACAGCGACCGCGGCGCCGCCAGGAACGAGGTGTAAGGCGTCACGAACTTGTACTTCTTTGAGAGCGCGATAATCTCGTCAATTGCCTCTTTGGTCTCGCCATTCAAAGCGATCAGCCTGAGCAGCGCATCGACACGCGCCCGCGCCCACAGTCGCGGCACATGGTCGTGGCTGTCATCGCGCTCCGGCAGCTCGACCTGCTGATTGAGCCGCACCGCCTTGCCTTCACTGTTGCCGGTGATTGCGAGCTGCGCGGTGCCGGGCCGCTTGTAGCGACCGACGAACGACAGCCGCGTACCGTCATAGGCGGTCGCTTCGTAATCGGGATAGACCTGATAGAAGTTCGCCGCGTCCTGGTTGGCCAGCTTCAACGTATCAATCGGCGCGCGGCCTATCTTGCTGACAAAGCCCTTGAGCTTGAATTCCAGATCGTCGGTCTCGCGCGACCAATCGAAATAACCGCGCGACGCCCGCGCCAGCTCGCCGAGCAATCGCAGGTTGGTGTCCGAGCCGATGCCGAAGACGTACAGGCGGGCGCGCGGCCCGGCATCGTTGGCCTTCTGAAAGCGTTCGGTGAGCGTTTTCAATCGTGTCGTGCCGAGCGACGAATTGCCATCGGTAATCATCACGATGGCGCGCTCCTTCTTCGCCGGCATCGCTTTCGACAATTGCGCGGCGCGTTCGAGCGCGGCGGCCAGATCGGTGCCGCCCGACAGGTAACTCGACTTGATGAATGACAGGGCGCGCTCGATCTGATCGGGGCGCGCGTCCACCGACTTGTCGCTCAAGGCGGTGACGTCATCGTTGAACAACATAAGATTGAAGGTGTCCTGCGGCGTCAGCGAGCGCAGCAGCGCTTCGGTCGCTTCGTAAGCGCGGTCGAGCTTTTCCCACTGCATCGAAAGCGACGTATCGAGCATGACCAGCACCGAGCGTGGGTCAGGCGCGACGACTTCGCCGGGGGCGCGGCCCGCTTCATTGAAGACGGCGCCCGCCTCGAAGTATCCGTCGGGCTCGCGCTCGGCCAATCGCGGGTCGCGCAACTCGTCGGCAGTAATGCGCTCCGGCGCGCGATAGGCGAGAAACTCGAACGCCGTGCGCGGCACGTTCAAGCCGTAACTGAACGAGAAGTCCTCGGTCAGTTGAATGTCGTTGCCCTCGAAGGACGCAGACTTGTACTCGGGACGATTATCGATGAAGTTGAGCGAATAGATTTTGCTGCGCAGGTTCAAATCGCTCATCGCAAACTTGCTGGCGATTTGTAATCTAAGCGACAGATGGTTGACGCTCTGCGCACCGTACTGGCTCGGCTTGAAGGGAAACGAGAAGTAGGATTCGAGATTATCCACCGGCAGCGCTTCGGTGTATTCAAGCTCAAGCCGCTTGGTGCCATACGCAGGAATGGGCGTGATCTTGACCGTAAAGGCGGTGTTCGACTGGTCGTCGCGCTCCTGTTCGAGCAGTCCCGGATCGATGGATTGCAGGGCGAGGTCTTGGTATATCTCTTCGGCGCGGCGCTTTTCAAGGATGACGCCGGGGATGCGGACGTCGCCGTCCCAAACCGCAAAATCCGAGACCGCCGCGGTCGTCGGGATGAGAAAGACGTACTGACCTTCCTGCACGCGGTCTGTGTGGTTGCCGAAGATCTGCACGACGCGGACGCGCGCGTACTGGTTATCGATCTTCACGTCAACGGTCATCTCGTCGAGCGAGAGGATCGAAGGGTTAGGCTGCGGCGCGCCGGTTGGGATGAGCACGCCCGACTGTGCCCGTGCCGCCGCGGGAATCAGCAACAAGACCAGCAGCGCAGCCATTCGCCGTGCCATTAAACTCAGAGAGGTGCGTCCACTTGATTTCATAAGCATCCTGAAGCGCGGGCCGCTCACCCGCAAAAACTAAAGGCGGAAGTGGTGATTCGATCACGCTTGCCCTAAATGCGCGGGCCAACGTTGCAGGGGCGTTTGGCTTGCCCCACCGGGCTATCCGACGACTCGCTTCTCAATCCTGACAAGGCCGTTCATTGTGCCGATATAAAGGTATCGGTCATCGCCTGTAATAGCCGTCACGCTCGGCGACGGCAGGCCGGCGCTGAGTCGTTTCCAACTCCGCGCGCGCGTATTATATACCAATAATCCTTTATCGCTAGTGCCGACATACAAACGCTCGCCGTCAAAGTACATGGCGTTTTGATTGACTTCAAATTTGCCGACATCGCGATCATTGGCAAAGCTGATCCACTCGCCGGTCGGCAGCAAGGCGTCAACGCCGCCGCCGTTGGTGCCGACATAAAGTGTGCCGTCGGCTTCGGCAAGCGCCGTCACCCAGTCGTGCGACAGGTGTGAGTTCGACGTCTTATAAGTGCGCACGACGCGCATGCCCTCAAGCTCGATCAGGCCCGCCAGGCTGCCGACAAAGAGCCGCGAGCCGGCGACCGCCGAGGTGTACAAATGATTGCTCGACAGGCCGTGAAACGAGGTCAGCGACCGCGCCCGCCCGCCGGCCACCTCAGTCAAGCCGCCCGCTGTCGCCAGCACCATCGCGCCCGCCGCCGAGGTGTTTGCCGTCATCAAAGAAATGTGGGCAACGGCATTGTTGATTAAGCCATTTTTTTCGCGGGTCATCACAGTCTGCTGCCTTCGCCCATCAACGGTGACGAGACCGCGCGACGTGGCAATCAGCGTCTGCCCGGATGCTGGGTCAAACGTAATGAAATTCACTTCACGGATGCGCTCGTCTTCGATGTGCGCCAGGCGTTCGCTGGTCTCTGGTGCGATCACATCAGCGCCGCGGTCGAAATACCCAACCCACAGATGGCCCGCGCCATCGAGCGCTACGCCGGTGATATGGTCGCCGGTGATGAGGCGCTCGCTCACAAGCGATCCGGCCACCGGCTCGAAGGCCGGCCCGCCCGCCCTCGCCTCGCGAACGAATGCGCCATCGCGCGTCAACGCCCACAACCCGCCGTCATCGGCAAACACCGTCGTCGGCGCGTTCGCCGGCAGGCCCGGCGTCTCGGACAAACCTGTGCGCGATTCGTTCGGGCTCGACTTCGTCCGTTCGGCGTTTATGTCAAAGACGCCGCCGCTGAACAGCCCGGCAAACAGCCGCCCGCCGACCACCGCAATCGAAGTGACGTTCGGGCGATTGGTGATGACTTTGATCTCATTGGCATCGCTCAGACCGACGACGCCGAAATCGGTCGCTACGGCGAGCGCCCCGTACTGCGAATCGCTCGAAGGCAGCACGACAAGCCCGGTGACGCGTGGTGACGGCAAGCCTTCGCTCGTCGTCAGGTGCTCGATGTGGCCTTCGCGCCAGATGTAGAGCCCATTGTCCTGTGTGCCGATGTAGAGTCGCGAAGCAAACGGCAGCACCGCGGTGACTCGCGTGAAATCGGCTCCCACAGCCGAATTGAAGCGGCGCGTGAAACGCTGCTGTCCATCAAACTCGAATAAGCCGCCGTCGAGCGTGCCGATTAACAACTCGCTTTCCGTCGCCGTCAGCACGCTCACCCGCGTCGCCTTCGGCTTGACGAAGTGATAGCCGGTGAAGCCATTACCGTCGAATGCCATCAAGCCGCTGGTTGCCGTGCCGATATAAAGCCGATCACGAAAGACCGCCAGCGCCGTCAGGTCATTGTCGCTCAGGCCATCGAAAGTGGTGTAGCGGTGCTTGACCGTGCCACCTTCGTCGAGCGCGATCAGTCCTCCTGAGGTCGCCAGATAGCGGATGCCGGCAAACACCGCCGTCGCTCTCGCATCAGCGGCGTTCAGGTAGACCGTCAGCCCGTCCGTCACCGGCGGGCGCAAATGCGTTTCTTCGACGGTGATTTTTTGCGCGGCGGCTTCGGCTTCCTGTTCAGCGCTGATGTGACGATTCAGCCTGACCACATAAATCAACAGCCCCGCCAGCACGAGGACAATCACAATACCTGCGGCGATGAGCCTGCCGCGCCGATTGAACAGTCGCTTGAACCAGTTCAACATTGAAGACCCGGATTAAAACTCACAACGATGGTGGCGCAAGGCGGTTCGCTTGCGCCACAGACTGCGCAGTGTCGCATAAGCTGACCGCGCGGCGCTACCCCATTCTGAAACTCCCCACTTGACGGAGCCTTAGATGCAGCAAATTGAAAAACAGCTACAGCGCCGGGCGGGCGGTTCTTGACAATGGTGCGGGCCGCCAATATAGTCAACTTGCCAACAAAAGATGTGCTGCTCGCGCTAATTTTACTCGAATCACGGTTGGTTTTTGTGCCCGCGAAACCGGCTCAGGAATAAGTCGCTTGAATCTGCCGAACGCGCTCACGCTCTCCAGAATCTTCATCGTCCCGCTGCTGGTCGTCGTCTTGCTGACGAAGTTCCCCAGCGACTGGTTCGACGTACCGCAACAGTTCTTCGGGCTGGCGCTGTTCGTCGGCGCGTCGGTCACCGACTGGCTCGACGGCTACCTCGCCCGCAAGCGCGGCCAGGTCTCAACGCTCGGCATCCTGCTCGACCCCATCGCCGATAAGCTGCTGATCTCGGCGGCGCTGATTTCGCTGGTCGAAAACCGCATTGCCCCGGCCTGGGCCATCGTCATTATTATTGGCCGCGAATTCGCCGTCACCGGCCTGCGCTCGATTGCCTCGGCTGAAGGTTTCACCATCAGTGCCTCGATGAAGGGCAAGTTCAAAATGCTGACGCAGGTGATTGCCATTACCCTGTTGATCTCTGGCAGCATGCCGGGCGGCCCTTCCGGCTTGCAGCCGCCGCCGCACGTACATCCCGAAATTGCCTTCGCCTCGTTCGCTGAATCGGCGCGTACGCTCGGCGCCGTCATTAGTAATCGAGCGATCACGCTCGATGATTTTCGAGTCCTCTGTTATGGCGCGGGTAGGGCGATGTTATGGGTCGTCGTCTTCTTCGCGCTCTGGTCAATGGTCGACTACTTCACCAAGTTCTACGGCAAGGTGCGCGACCGCATCGAAGTCCGCGAGCGGCGCAGGGTGCGCATCCTGCGCCGCCGTCGCCGCAAAACCACCGGCATCCCCACCGAGACCGTCAAAGCTGAAGGCCGTCGGCAATAGCCGCCCACCAATCGAAGCCATCCATCTCGTCAACATTAGTCTCGCATCCGCTCAACCGACAATGTGGCTACTACGGGCGACATCGGCGGCAATCACGCCGGCTCATTTCTCGGCTTCCCCGCCGCCGGCGAGCGATGCCAGCAAGCCGAAGTTGCCGATGGCCGAGCGCGTTTCGCTGTAGATGCCATAGGCTCGGAACTCCGTAAAGCCGACAGTCGGCGGCAAGTCGTCTATAGCTTTGCGAACCCGCTCTTGCTCCAACAGCTCGTGCGAGCCATCGGTCACGCGAGTCAACCTTGAAACGGCAAGCAACAGTTCGCCGGCCCGCCGATCTGCCGGTTTCAGTGAAACGATTGAAGTGCCCGGCGGACGAAGCGCCATCGCCGTTTGCAGTCTTTCATCCGCGGCCACCACACTGCCGGCGTCCTGTGCCTGCATCAACTGTGTGATCTGCTGTCGGGTCGCCAGAATCAGATAGCTGCCGATGAAAGCGGCGGCGCGGCCATCTTCATTCGACGACACCCGCAGCTCTGTGCCGCCAACATTTTCAGTGGTGATCTTCGCGTCGCCGCGTGACAGGTAGCGCGCGATGAAGGACGCGAGCCGGTCTTTATCTTTGACGCTCAAGAGCATGGCTTGCGGGCCGCCGTCGCCGAGATTGACCAGGGCGATTTCATGGCCGATGGCATCACCGACAGACTCGCCGCCTTCGATGCCGTATTGCTTACGCAGGTTGATGACGAACTCGCGCAGGGCGAGGCCGGCGACAATGTCTACGTGCGGCGCGAGCTGTTTCAGGGCGCGCTCAGGCAATTCACCGGCGCGCTCGGTGTTTAGCAGTGTCACTTCTTCGGCGGTGCGGGGAATCCATTGCGGCGACTTGAAACCGGCTCCCTGTGTCGGTTTCAGCGCTTCGGTCAGCGCCTCGCCGATGCCTGGCTTCAACGCTGTGAGATAGCGATCCACAACGCCGCCGTCTTTGAACTCGGCGCTGTAGAGCAAGCCGGCAACCGCCTGACTGGCCATATGCTCAAGCAGGCTGGTAAACGAAGCGACGGTTTCGGGCTCCGCGGCATAGCGACTGGCGGCCAGCGGCGGCAGCAAGGCGATCAGCTTATTGATGCCGGTTTCGGTGACAAAGGCGGTGACGGCTGCGCCAGCGGCAACGTCGGGCTTGAGCCGCGCAAGCGTGGCGTCTTCGGCGAGCGCCGGCGCGCGCCCGGCAATCGTGTCGAGCGTCGCCTTCATGGCCTCAAGGTGATTAGTCAGCACGACGACTGAGCCGAGCGCCGCCGCCACCAGTGGCCGATCAGGATTCGCGCCGCGAAAGATGAGCAGCCGCGTGCCCTGGTGTTCGCCTTCTTCCTGCGCCACGGTCATGCCATAGATTCTTTGCGCGACGATGATGGCGCGGTCGTTGACCAGGCGCGCGGCGGTTGCCGGGGGGGCGTGGGTCTCGATAATCAGCGCCAGTTGCGGCTTGAAGTGTAGGTATGGCCCTTCGTCGGTCTGCCCCGTTTGCGCTTCAACATCGGTGATCGCCACCGCTAACTGAGCGCGGCCCGCCAGCACTGCTTCTTCGGGGCCGAGCCCTGTGCGCCCGATGAGGTCGGCCATCAAGCCGATCTGTCGGAGCTGGCTCGACAGCCCGAGCGCCGGCCCCAGCTCGCGCCAGGCGCGCGTACCAGTCAAGCCATCGGCGACGTCCGCAAGATTATTGATTTCAAGATAGGCAAGCGACGACGCAGCAACATAGCGCTCCATCGCTACAGGCTGCGGCCTGCGCAAAGCGAAGTAGCAGGCGGTTACGACAAGCACCGCGAGGATGACTGCGGCAATGATCAGGTTCTTTCGAGTGAGCCAATCGCGCAGATTCATTCAAGCGCATCTTAGCACGAAAGGGGCTAGGGACTAGGGCTAGGGACTGGGGGAGAGGGACTAGGGACTAGCAAGAAGATCGTGATGAAGCCGATTCGTGATCGTATGCAGAATGCCTTCCTCCCTAGTCCCTAGTCCCTAGCCCCTAGCCCCCGGCCTCTGGTCCCCTGTGGTATAATCGCCGCAGCCCCACCGACTCAAAACGTGAAAGCGAGAAAGCCTTGAATCAAGATGTGATGAACTGTCCACGTTGCCGGCGGCGCACGGCGGCGGCGCGCGGAACGTGCATTTACTGTGGCGAGACCTTGCCAATCAGCAAGCTGACCAGCGCGCCGCCGCAACGCAACCTGGATACCGCCGAGCTCGCCTTCAACACGATTCTCGAACCGCCGCGCCTGGCCGCCGACGAAGCCGCCATCGCCGCGCTCGCCGCCGCGCTCAAGATCGAAATCACGGAGGCCGGCGAGATGGTTGCGGCTAACAAGCGATTGCCCATCGCGCGATCCCAGACGCGGCAGGAGGCCGAAATGATTGCCGCCCTGGTGTGCGATTGCGGGCTCGCGGCATTCGTCGTTGCTGATGAAGAGCTGGCCGTCGAGCGCGAATTGATCCGCGCTCGGCACATTGAGATTAAAGATAATGAAGTCGTCGTTCAGCAAAGCGGCGGCGTGTTGACCATACCAGCCTCCGCCCTTCGGGTGATCGTCGTTGGCTCGCTGCGCCAGAACCGCGTGGATTATTCGGAAGGGCTGCGCGGTATGCGCACGCAATCGGCGAGCGTATTAGAGACGGCAGAGTTCCGCTCGGACGAAGCCGTGCTTGATGTCTACGGCGGCTCGCTTGAAGAGGGCTTTCGCTTGCGCGCCGACGGATTCGATTATTCGGGACTGGTTGCGCCGCTGTCATTTCGCACCGAGCTTAATTTTCATGCGGCCCTGCGCGTGCTCGAAAAAGCGGCCCCGCAAGTCATCGTCGACGAAGATTTCGCCCGTCTACGGCGCTTGCTCGCGCGCGCCTGGCCCGAGCGCAGCCACAACGAAGCGCGTGGCGTGAAACGCAAGGGCATTACCTACCGGCCCGTCGCGCTGTCGAGCCTGACCACAGACAACCGCGACCAGTTCGAGCGCTATTCCCGCCTGATGTTCCTATCGGCGAGCCGCAACCTGAGCTTTCGCGCCCAATGAAAACGGCTGAACCGAGGCTTGCAAGGGCAAGCGATTCGATTCAGCCGTTTTGTGATTCGCTGGTTTAATGATCCGCCGATCAGCCGCACAAACGGGCGGCGGGAACGAACGAGCGCAGCTTGCGCGAGCGCGCCACGTGACTCAGCTTCCTGAGCGCCTTGGCTTCAATCTGCCGCACACGCTCGCGGGTGATCGAGAAGTGATGGCCGACCTCTTCGAGCGTATGCTCGTTGCCGTTGGCGCACAATCCAAAGCGCATCTTGATGACTTTCTCTTCGCGCGGCGAAAGCATGCGTAAGGCTTCGTCGGTCGCTTCCTTCAGGTTGTGATCGATCAAGGCGTCCGCCGGGTTGACGCTCGATTTGTCTTCGATGAAATCGCCGAGGTGTGAATTCTCTTCTTCGTCAACCGGGGTTTCAAGCGATACCGGCTGCTGGGCGATGCGCAGGATCGTCCGCACTTTGTCTACAGGCAGCTCCATGCGAGCGGCGATCTCTTCGCAGCTCGGCTCGCGCCCCAGCTCTTGTACCAGCCCCCGCGTCGCCCGTGTCAAGCGAGTGATGGTGTCGAACATATGAACAGGGATGCGGATGGTGCGCGCTTGATCGGCGATGGCGCGGGTAATCGCCTGGCGAATCCACCAGGTTGCATAGGTCGAAAACTTGAAGCCGTGCCGCCACTCGAACTTATCAACGGCGCGCAGCAGGCCGATGTTGCCTTCCTGAATCAGGTCGAGCAACGGCAGGCCGCGGTTTGAATACTTGTTGGCAATCGAAACGACGAGTCGCAGGTTGGCTTCGGTCAACTCGCGCTTGGCCTCGTTCGCCTCATAATCGCCACGCTCGATAGCCCACAGCGAGCGCTCGACTTCGTTGAGACTGACGCGCCAGCCGGATTCCAGACTCGCAAGCCGATGTTTGGCTTCGCGCAGATTCTTCTTCAAGCCGCGCTCGTCCTGGTTGCGGCGACGAGCTTCGAGCAGTTGTGTCGCCTTCGCCACGTTGCGACGGGTGTCGCGTCCGGCTTCGACCGAGCGGCGGATCAGGCCGACTAGCTGTCCATACTGATGTCGCGCCAAGTTGAGCGCCCGCATCAATCGGCCCATCTCGACGCGCGCCCGGCAAAGGTTGAAATAAATCTTTTGCCGGCGCGCAGAGCGCTTCGGCTCGGCAGCGAGCCGTTCTGCAAGCCTTGAGGCTTTCGCGTAGCTCTTCTTGATGGCAGCCAGATCGGCCAGGGCTTGCAGGCGATAGGCTTCAAGCACCAGCTCATCAACGCCGTCCTGATCGCTGAAATCAGCAACCTCGCGGATGCCGAGCTTGCCGCGCCGCAACTGTTCGCCGAGGTCGAGCAGGTATTCGGCGCAGATCGGCGAGCGCGAAACGGCGCGCACACCGCGCTGGTTGCCGCGCTCGATGCGCCGCGCCAACACGATTTCGCCTTCGCGGGTCAGCAAAGCCACCGAAGCCATTTCGCGCATATACAGGCGCACAGGGTCATACGAGCGATCCATCTGGCCCGGCGACAGATCAACCTCGGCCTCGTCGTCGGAGCCCGCCGTCAAAACCGGGCTTTCGATCAAGCTGGGTTCCTCCGAATCGGTGAAGCTTTCGTCGGCATCGTTAATGGCCAGCGTTTCCAGTTCTTCGGACGGGCTGGGCTCGGGCGGCAAGAGTTGATTGATGTCGCCGAAGGCAAACAGCGAAATCTCTTTGCCAGTCTCGTTGATAGTGTCGTAAACATTCGGGTAAGTCTGATTGGTGCCCGGCATGATGAATCCCCCTGCGCGATAGAATAGCTGATGATCGGCTTGACAGTGCTGCGTTAAGACTAAGTTTAGGCGACGCGCTGGCCAGCCCGCGTCCAACCGCCGACGCTTATCGCGCCGCCGGCATTGCGGCGTATGGCTCCGGTCGGAAGCGCTTCGCCCTGGGCATTCAGCCACATCAGGCGAACGCCGCGCGCCAGGCGCAATTCGGTGAGCGCCTCTTGCATCTCACGCAGCAAGGCTTCGGCGTAACCGCCGCTCGCGCGCTCGGATTCAACTTCGCTCGCAATGACTGAAATCAATCGGTCGAGCTCGCCCACTTCTTCGATGAGGTGTTGATGTCTTGGCATCGCTTCGTGTCCTTATGTTCGCGGAATGGAAATCCTAAAACCCTGGGGCGCAGGGTCAGTCACAGAATCAAGCAGGCTGTCGTGGCCGGCATGGCCCCCGTCATCCCAGCCCGACAGCCTGCAATTCTGCTGCGTAACCTCTGTTACAAAACAGCGAGCGACGTCGCCCCCTTGACCTCACTCGTTGCGCTTTTTCAAAGAAGCTACGCCGCGACTAGGAGCAATGCCCGTGCCACCCCACAGGCCCAATTGGGGTAGCATAACCAGCTTAGAAATAAAGCCGGCTGAAAACTGTTTGATCGTGAGGGTAACGGATTCTGGAAGGCCGCGTGACAAAACTTGTCAAAGCAAGGAGTCAGAAGTCAGAAGTCAGAAGTCAGAATAAAAACCGGAGGCGGAGCCGACTACCTCTTCCATTCGGTCTTCTGACTTCTGACTTCTTTCAGGAGAGTCGCACGACGATGACCGAGGTGTTATCTTCGCCGCCGGCGGCGTTGGCAGCGACAACCAGCTCTTTGGCGGCGGCGTATGGGTCGGGATTAACCATGAGGATGTCGCGGATGTGATCATCGCCTAGCATGCCGTTCAAACCGTCGCTGCACAGCAGCAGGGTATCGCCGCTCACCAGCTTGCGGCGGATGATATCAATTTCGATCTGATCGTCAGCACCGATTGAGCGGTAGATGACATTGCGGTAGGGGTGAATGCGCGCCTCGCTGCGCGTCAGGTTGCCGGTATTGACCATGCGCTGCACCAGCGAATGGTCTTCGGTGAGCTGCTCGAATTTTTCGCCGTTGAGCAGGTAACAGCGGCTGTCGCCGACGTGCGCGATGCTCAGGACTTCGCCGACCATCATGGCGACGGTCAACGTCGCTCCCAGGCCGCGCTCGTCGGGGTTGGCGCGCGCGTAGGCCAGGACTTCGCGGTTGGCATGCACCACCGCCTGACGCAACATTTCGGTCGTCGCCATCTCGTTGCCGTCGGCGATGGCCAGGCGCAGGCCGCCGGTCTGCGTCGGCGCGGCGATCTTCTCTTCGTGGGTCGAGCGCAAGCTCGCAGAGATCAGCTTGTCGGTCATCCACTCGGCGACGGCGCGCACCGAGACCCGTGAAGCGACCTCGCCCGCCGCTTCGCCGCCCATGCCGTCAGAGACGACATAGATGCCGATCTGCGTCTGCACAGATTCGTAATACTGCGTCAGGTTGAGCGCCAGAATGCTGTCTTCGTTCAGCTCGCGCACCAGCCCGACATCTGTGAAGTGGCCGGATTGCAGCACGACCGGGAGATTCAGGTCGTTGAGCGCCGTGCGGAACTCTGCGGCGCTCTGAAAACGCGCCTGCGGCTGATCCGCAAGCGCCCGCGTCAACAACCGCTCAAAGTTCGGGAAGACCGTCGCCACGGGGTAAAGGCAACTGCCCGCTTCGCCGCTCAGGCTCTCGCCGGTCAGCAGGAATTGCAACAAAGCGCCGATGGCGTAAACGTCCGAACGCACGTCATAGACGGCATCGTCTTCAAACAACTCGGGCGCGGTAAAGCCGCGGCTCGGATAGATCGGCGTGTCAGCGACCGCCGACAGCACTTGTCGCGCCCGCTCAAATCCGACCAGCCGCACCCTCATCGCTTGATCGATGAAAACGCTGTACGGCTCAAAGCCGTTGAAGACCCAGCCATTGCGGTGGAATTGCTCGGCCAGCGTGCAGAGCTGGACGCCGATAGCGCGTGCCGTCTTCTCGTCCACTTGATCGATGTGGGCGACGGCCTGGCCGTGAATCTCTTCGAAAACCAGGTAAGCGGCTTCGCCTTCGACCATATGCTCGAAAGGCTTGAACAGGCCGAAGCGCTCGAAGGCGGCGCCTGCCTCTTCGAGACTGCCGGAGGTGCGGCCCGCGGCGCTACCGGAGGCGGCATTCACAGGCGACCGCCCGGTCAGCGGGTCGTCATCGGTCAGGCGGCGCTCGACGATTGTGTAATTCGTGCCGGTAGCGTCCAGCGCCGTCGCCGAATAGGCGTTATAAGTTGGCGCCGTCCACAGCAGCAATTGAATCTTAAAGCGCGAAGCGATGATTTTGCCCGGTTCGGCGGGCGTCGGAGGCTGAATCGGCGCGGTCAAAGAGGAACCGAGTTTCGCGCCGCAGACCTGGCAAAAGCGCGCCCCCAGCTCATTGTCTGTCGCCCCACACACCGAGCAGGCGTTCTCAATATTTCTCGTCACTTCATCCATATAGCGGTTAACAAGCATAGCACAAGCGCTCCGCTCTTTGTAATGAGCAAATGACAAAGGCTCGCGGCTGCGGCTTTTTGACATGGCGATGAATAGAGGGCTAAAATTTGGCTTTAGCCGGTCGCCTTTGGGCTGACGCCAAGCGGACGATTAAAATCATCGTTAAGTCGGTATCACTGCGACAAGATTCTTGAAACCTCAAGCAAAACAAGGGCGTAATCAGAAGCGGTTAGATAATCGTAATTCAATTCGGAGGACAGACCCTTCTTATGGCACTCAATCGTAGGAAAAAGACCGTCATCATTGTGCTGGTGGTCGTCGGACTCATTACCATCATTGCTCTATCGAGAGTCTTTAAGAAACGCGACGGCGAGCCGGTGCAGGTTGGCAAGATCGAGCGCCGCACGCAATTGATCTCGAAGGTCACGGCGTCGGGCGAAATTCGCCCGGTGACGATCTACAACCTGACCGCAGAGGTGCCGGGACGCGTCGAAGCCATCTATGTCACCGAGGGTCAGGCAGTCAAGAAGGGTCAGCCGCTCGTCAAAGTTGACCCGACGCAATCGAGCTTCGCAGTCACCGCGGGTGAAGCCAGCGTCCGCGTCACGCAGGCCGACGTGCAGAACCAGCAGGTCGCCCTCGATCAGGCGCGCAACAACGTCAACCAGTCAAAGGCCAGTCTCGGCGCCGCCGAGGCCGAGCTTGAACGCTTGCAAGCTGACCTCCACTACGCCGAAAGCGAGTACAAGCGCAATCAAGAGCTAGTCGAAAAGGGTGTCATTAACAAATCGCAATTCGAGTCGGTGAAATCGCGCTACGATCAGGCGCGCGCCTCGGTCAACGCACAGCAAGCGCGCATCAACCAGATCAAGGTGCAGATTAAAGATTCCGAGCTGGCGGTCAACCGTGCCGAGGCAGCATTGAATTCATCCGAGCAGCGCGTCAAGCAGGGACAGGCGACACTGGCGCAGCAGGCCGATCAGTTGAAGAAGACGACGCGCTTTTCGCCAATTGACGGCGTCGTTTCGAGCCTGCCGGTCAAGGTCGGCGAATATGCCCTGGCGAGCTTTTCGACAACCCCGCTGCTGACGGTCGCCGATATGTCGCAGATCAACACCGAAATCCACGTTGACGAGACAGACATCGCCGATGTGCAGTTAGGACAGAAGGTCAAGGTCAAAGTTGATGCGCTCGGCGAGCAGGAGATCGATGGCGAAGTCATCGAGAAAGGCGCTTCGGCCATCACCAAGTCGGGACAGACCATCGCCTCGAACGCCAACTCGCAAGAGGCGAAAGATTTTCTCGTCAAGATCAAGCTGACCCCCAACGAAGATATCCGCAACAAGCTGCGTCCGGGCATGTCGGCGACCGCGACGATCACCACGGCGATGGTTGAAAACGTCACCACCGTGCCGCTGCAAGCCATCGTGCCGCGCGAGCTGCCGAAGGACAAAGCCGCCGAGACGCAACCGCAGCCGCCTGCCAGCGGGCCTGCAAAGAAGAAAGAGGTCGAGGGCGTCTTCATCTACGACAACGGCAAGGCGCGCTTTGTCGAAGTCACCACAGGGATCAAGGGCGATCAGGAGATCGAGCTGAAGACCGGGCCGAAGGAGAGCGAGCGGATCATCATCGGCCCCTACAAGACGCTACGCAATCTGAAGGACGGCGACCTGGTGAAAGAAGAAGCCAAGCCCGCCGGCCCCGAGACCAAGAGTTAGTCGCTTGACCATAAAAGGCCACGCAACACGCTAATGACAAAGGATCCGAACTCAAACGAAGGCGATGCTATGATTGATGAAGCGGTGTTAGAGAAAGAACTCGCATACCTGGAAATGGCTCCTCCCCCGTCGGATATCGTCATCCGCACGGGCGAATTGTGGAAGACCTACGTGATGGGAGCTGAAGAAGTCCACGCCTTGCGCGGCGCGACCTTCGAGATCGACCGCGGCGAGTACGTGGCCATCATGGGGCCATCGGGGTCGGGCAAGTCAACCTTGATGAACCTGATTGGCTGCCTCGACACGCCGAGCTCGGGGCAGTACTGGCTCAACGGCAAGCAGGTATCAGAGATGGACGACGACGAGCTGGCCTACATTCGCAATAAAGAGATCGGCTTCGTCTTTCAGACCTTCAACCTGCTGCCGCGCGCCACGGCGCTGCACAACGTCGAGCTGCCGCTGATCTATAACGGCACGCCGCGCAGTCAGCGCATCGAGATGGCCAAGCGGGCGCTCGAAAAGGTTGACCTGGCCAATCGCATGGATCACAAGCCGAACGAGCTATCGGGCGGTCAGCGCCAGCGCGTCGCCGTCGCCCGCGCCCTGGTCAATAACCCGTCAATCATTCTGGCCGACGAGCCGACCGGCAACCTCGATTCACAGACCTCGCAGGAGATCATGGGGTTGTTCGATCACCTCAACCGCCAGGGCAACACCATCATCCTGGTCACGCACGAGCACGACATCGCCGAGCACGCGCATCGCATTCTGCACATCCTCGACGGTCGCATCAACAAGGACGAGCGCCGCTGAACTGCGCGCCCTCGCCGCTAACCAGACAAAGGCATCAAGCGGACTTGCCGCCTGATGCCTTTGCGCTTTTCTGGGCCACAGGTTAGGCGAGCCGACGCGCCTTTGCTATACTTAGCACACCGATTCAGACGGATCAGAACTCATGTACAAGTATATTGAAGCTGCCCACATTGCGCTCACCTCGATTCTGTCGCACAAGCTGCGCTCATTTCTGACCCTGCTCGGCGTCATCATCGGCGTCGCCGTGGTGACGGCGGTGGCGACGGTCATCGAAGGCGCCAATGTCTATATCAAGGAGAAGATCGCGACCCTTGGGTCGGGCGTCTTCAGCGTGCAAAAAGCCAGCATCACCAGCTTTGGCGATTTTCAGAAGTTCATCGATGCCTGGAAGCGCAACCCCGACCTGACGCTCGATGACCTGGCGGCGCTGCGCGAGCAGGTCAACCTGGCCGACCAGATCGGCGCCACCGATGGCACTGCGCGCACGATCAAGTATGGCAGCATCGTGCTTGAAAACGTCGGCGTCAACGGGGTGACCCCGAACATGGTTCTGCTCACCAGCGTCGAAGTCGAACAGGGGCGCTACCTGAGCGACTCAGACGACGAGAGCCACCGCGATGTCGCCTTCATCGGCTCGGAGGTCGCCGAGGGCCTCTTCCCCGAAAGCGACCCGATCGGCAAAGAGATCAAGGTGGGGCGCGAGACCTTCACAGTCATCGGCGTCGCCAAGAAGCTCGGCTCGGTGCTGGGCCAGTCTCAGGACAATTTTGTGCAGGTGCCGCTCAACACCTTCATCAAGTCTTTCGGCAAGCGCAGCTCGAACAGCTTGCGCATCATTGTCCGCGCCCGCAAGGACCTACCGGTGGAAAAGGTTCAGGATCAGGTGCGCGTCGTCATGCGTTCGCGCCACAAGCTCAATTACAACCAGCCGGACAACTTCTCGATTGCCACAGACGAAGTGACCGAGCAGCTTTTCGGGGCCATCACCGGCACGGTGGCGGCAGTCGCCTTCCCTGTCGTCGGCATTTCGCTGGTCATTGGCGGCATCGTGATTATGAACATCATGCTGGCGACCGTAACCGAACGGACGCGCGAGATCGGCATCCGCAAATCGCTTGGCGCGACGCGGCGCGACATCCTGGTGCAGTTCCTTGTCGAGTCGGCAATGCTGTCGGGCTTCGGCGGGCTGATCGGATTGTTAATCGCCGTGACCTTCATGATGCTGGTCGGGCGATTCGTGCCGGTGCCGGTGTCGGTGCCGCTGTGGGCGCCGGTGGTGGCCATCGGCGTTTCAACCCTGACCGGCATCTTCTTCGGTCTCTACCCGGCGAACCGCGCCGCCCGGCTTGATCCGATTGTCGCGCTGCGCGCAGATTAGGGATTAAGGGCTGGGGATTAGGGGCTAGAGGCCGGATTTCTTTCTCATCCCTGGTTCCTAGTCCCTAGCCCCGCAAAAGAATATGCATCTACAAGAGATTGGCGAAAACATTCTGATGGCGTTCGACACTCTGCGGACGCACAAAGTGCGGTCGGCGCTGACCATGCTCGGCGTCATCGGCGGCACGATGACGGTGATTGCCATCTCGTCGTTTCTGACCGGACTGCGCGAGTTCGTGCTTGAGCAGACAAAACGATTCGGCCCCGACATTGTCTTTGTCAGCAAGTGGGACAACATCGGTATACGCTTCAGCCGCCCGTCGCAAGCCGAGCGCATACGCAAGGATTTGACCATCGAAGACGCCAACGCCGTCGCCGAGCTGCCTTCGGTCATGGCCGTCAGCCCGACGATGATTGTCGGCTCGTTCGGGCCGGGCGGCAATCAGCCGGTCGTCAAGTATCAAGGGTCCGAAGCCAATCGCCCGATCATCTTCGGCGTTTCGTCAAATTACGACGTCGTGCGCAACGTCTATATCGATCAGGGCCGCTTCTTCTCGACGGCGGAGCAAGAGCACCACGGACAGGTGGCGGTCATCGGCTACGCCATCGCTGACACGCTCTTCGGTTCAAACAACCCGATCGGCAAAGAGATCGATGTGGACGGCAAGGTCTATCAGGTCATCGGCGTGATGGAGAAAGCGCCGGGCGGGCTCTTCGGCGGCGATCCGGTTGAAGACCGCGAGTTGCTCGTCCCCTTCGACACCTTGAAGCGCGACCACCCCGAAATCAAGGACATTACGATCAACGCGCGCGCCCAGCCCGATCAGTTCGGTCGCATGGTGGATCAAGTCACCGAGTTGATGCGCCGGCGGCGCGGCGTCGGCAACAAAGAGCCGAATAACTTTGGCGTCAGTACGCCGGGCAGCATCTTTGAAGTCATCGCGCAGTTTGCCGCCGTTGCCAGCTACATCGTCTTTCCGCTGTCAGCCGCCGGCTTGCTGGTTGGCGGCATCGGCGTAATGAATATTATGCTGGTCAGCGTCACCGAGCGCACTAAGGAGATCGGCGTGCGCCGCGCCATCGGTGCGCGCAAGGCGGATATTATCTGGCAGTTTCTGACCGAAGCGATCACGCTCACGGGTATCGGCGGGCTGATTGGCATCTTCATCGGCTGGGTCGTCAGCCTCGGACTGCACCAGTTGGCGCCAACCTTGCCATCGGTGATTCCGTTATGGGCAGTATTGATGGGGTTCTTTGTCTCTTGCTCGATCGGTCTGATTTTTGGCATCTGGCCGGCGATGAAGGCGGCGCGGCTCAATCCTATTGAAGCGCTTCGCTACGAGTAGGGGAGGCGAGAGTGCGGCGTTTTGGCGTCGCGTCACTCAATTGGTGACGATGTGATAGCCGACGCCTTGCGGGATAGGGCGCTGCCGGCCTGAAGCGCATTGCTGATCTTCTTCATCAAGCAACATCAGCATGGAGCATTCCAGGTCCACGAAGGAGGAAACATAAAGCGTGGGCCGTATGCCTTTAGCAGCGCGTTGAAAAAGCATCTGCTCGTAAACATCAACGATATCAACTTCTGAACCATCGACTTTCATCCGCTTCCCACTCCTTCGCCAGTTGCTTTACACAAGCTTCACTCCATTCAAGAGCAATCGCTGTGCCGAGAATAGGGTATACGTTCCGCCAGAGCCGAGCGTTACAAATCATCAAAGCAGGCAAAGGCTCGCCGGATAGAGAACGAACAAGGCAGGTAAACTTGAAGAGGTAGGCGGAAAAAATTGCACGATTCGGGAACAGCGGGCGCGGCGCTAAGCTGGCCGATGTTCGTACAATCCGACGAGCATCAGCCAGCCTCTCGCGTCATCTGCATCAAGGGTGATGGGCCAGTCCAATCAAAGCCTGGCTTCCACGAGATTCAACCGAAGAGACCCCGCCAACCGACCTTGACCAGCACCCACACCAACCAGAGGCCGAATACCATGCCGCCGGTCTTTTTCGCTGTGATCTTTCGGGCTCCGGCGACAGCCGCAAGGCCGATGGACAACAGAATCAGATACCAGATCGAGAAGATGTCGAGCGAACTGGCAAAGGCGGTAAGAGCCGCAGAACTACCCGCCGGCAGAAAAGCCGCGGCATTCGAGGGCACAATGTTTAACCCTTGCGTCGGATCAACATTGTTGAGCGTCTCCTGATCCTGCACCATCACGACGACGATGGTCACAACAGTTTGCACCAGCGCCGTCGCCAGGTAAGACCAGGAAACGACCGAAAGTATCTTCTTAAACGTCGTCTTTGCCTGAATCAACATCAGGCCGAGGGCAAAGACGCCGGCGATAATCAGGTAAGCAATCGGCGTCCCGACCGCGCCGATGAGCGGGAAGATCGGCACCAGCTTTTTCGAAAACTCGACGCGCTGTTCGATCTGCTCTGGGGGCATGGACTGGCCCGTGCGGTCAAGCTGCCGTTGAATCTGCGAGCGGAAGATGCGGTCCCAATCCGGCTTTACTTTCCAGTTAAAGAACAGGCCGCCGGCCACCGCGAGAATCATGCCTAATATAATCGGCACGATAATCGTCGGCTTGCGGTTGATGTCCTGAAACGTCTCGCCGGGCGAAAAGAGGGTTCCGATTAAACGCTGCATGGCGTTCATGCGTGCCGGCTCTTCGGGTTGCGCCTGAGGCGCGGCCTGCGGCACGGCGTAAGCGGGCGCGTCCGTATCAATCTGGTTTTGCGTTTCGCTCATAAACCATCTCCTGAGGGTAGTGTAATCAATGTCGCAAACAATAAGACGACGAAATGCCCGAAACCGCGGTTCCGAAATTTTCGATGCTGAGAGCCTACACTTGAAAGGTGACCAGTGACAAGTGACAAGTGATAAGAAGGAAGTGACAAGTAATGAGTGATGAGTGAGGAGTGAAGAGAACAAGGCGTTCAGCGCGCCGTCTTCTTGCTCATCACTTTCCACTCCTCACTCATCACTTCTTGTCACTCGTCACCGGTCACGCCTGAGACCAGTCGGCAAGCGACGAAATGATCTTTTTCGACTTCGACTAGCTGCGGGTCTTCTTCGGCACATTGCGGCTCGGCAATCGAGCAGCGGGTGCGAAAACGACACCCGGAAGGCGGCTTGATCGCCGTCGGAATCTCGCCCGTAAGCGGTAACCGTTCGCGCCGCGCATCGGGGTCAGGGATAGGAATCGCCGACAGCAACGCCCTGGTGTACGGGTGAAGCGGGTTGCGGAAGATGGCTTCGCTCGGCGCGACCTCGACCAGTTTGCCCAGGTACATGATGCCGACGCGCGTCGAGATGTGCTCGACCACCGACAGCCCGTGCGAGATGAACAGGTAGGTCAAGCCCAATTGCTCCTGCAAATCTTGAAGCAGATTAACGATCTGCGC
Organism: Blastocatellia bacterium; assembly: GCA_045807765.1. GTDB lineage: Bacteria > Acidobacteriota > Blastocatellia > UBA7656 > UBA7656 > DATENM01. The sequence continues at coordinate 30,005 of JBJMGU010000055.1, read as the reverse complement.
CTGGACAGAAACATCGAGGGCGCTGACCGGCTCGTCGCAGACGATGAATTTCGGATTGAGCGCCAGAGCGCGGGCGATGCCGATGCGCTGGCGCTGGCCCCCGGAAAACTCATGCGGGTAGCGCGCCGCATGCTCAGGCTTCAGGCCGACGCGTTCAAGCAACTCGCTGACGCGCTCGCGGCGCTCGCTTCCGCTGCCGACGCGATGAATCACCAGCGGCTCGGCGATGATCTGCCCGACCTGCATGCGCGGGTTGAGCGAGGCGTAAGGGTCTTGAAAGATGATCTGCATCTCGCGCCGCAAGTGGCGCAAGTCGCCCGCGTCTAAGGCTCGCAGGTCGCGCCCTTCAAAGTTGACTTCGCCCGCCGTTGGTTCGATCAAGCGCAGGATGCAGCGGCCCGTCGTTGATTTGCCGCAGCCGGATTCGCCGACCAGGCCAAAGGTTTCGCCGCGCCTTATGGTGAAGCTGACATCGTCAACCGCTTTCACGGTGTCGCCGCCAGCGCCAAGCAGGCCGCTGCCCGCCGGGAAGTATTTCTTCAGCCCTTTGACTTCGATTAAGTTGCCGTTGTTATCCTGCATCTTCTTAATGTTGATCAATCCGCCGCCAGAATGCCTTCGCCGGCGCGCTCAGGATGCGTCATTGCTGCATCGTCGCCGACCGATTCGAAGCGGATACAGCGCGCCCCGTGCGCCTCGTTGACCGCAAGCAAGGCGGGCTCGGCTTCGGTGCATTCGCGGATGACATAGGCGCAACGCGGCGCGAACTTGCACCCGGAGGGGAGTTCGAGCAGGCTCGGCACCGAGCCTTCAATCGTTTGCAATCGCCGTTGCTTGATGCCCTCGTCGGTCAGTCGCGGCACCGAGCGCAACAAGCCTTCCGTGTAAGGGTGGCGCGGCGCGCGGAATAGCTCGCCGACCGGCGCTTCTTCGACAATGCGGCCTGCATACATCACCGCGACGCGGTCGGCGGTTTCGGCGACGACGCCGAGGTCATGCGTGATCAGCAGCATCGAGAGCTTGAACTCGTCTTTTAAGGTGCGCAACAGTTCGAGAATCTCTGCCTGAATCGTCACGTCGAGCGCCGTCGTCGGCTCGTCGGCGATCAGCAGCCGCGGATTGCAGGCCAGCGCCATCGCAATCATCACACGCTGCCGCATGCCGCCCGAAAGTTGGAAGGGATAATCTGCGGCGCGGCGCTCGGCATCAGGGATGCGGACGCGGCGCATCATCTCGACCGCGCGAGCCCATGCCTGTTTGCGCGACACACCTTCATGAAGCTGCACGGCTTCGGCGATCTGGTCGCCGACCGTGTAGACAGGATTGAGCGAGGTCATCGGGTCTTGAAAGATCATGGCGATCTCGCGCCCGCGCCGCCGCCGCATGGCATCCAGGCCGAGCAATAAGAGGTTCTGAGTATCAAACAGGATTTCGCCGCTGACGACGCGGCCCGGCGGCTGGATGAGCCGCATAATCGAGAGGCTGGTGACCGATTTACCGCTCCCCGATTCGCCGACCAGCGCCAGGGTCGAGCCTCGCGGGATGGCGAAGCTGACATCATCGACGGCGCGCACGACGCCGGCGCGCGTCGGAAAGTGCGTGCTGAGATTTTTGATTTCGAGGATGTTGTCTTGCAATGTTAGAGAATCCCGTTTCCCTTCCCGTTACCCTTCCTCCTCGTCCGTCTCTTCAGACGGAAAGACGATACGTTCGTACACGTCCGGCAAGCGTAACTCACAGTTGATGGAGTTTATGAAAATTCTTTGCTCCATCCCCGAATAGATATGATATGACCAGCTGCCATCGGCTAGGCGGATGAAGTGCTCGATAAGGGGTCTTGTTTGTGAGACCAGCAGGTAATCGGTCAGAGTCGGGTTCCATAATTGATAACGCTGAAATTTTTCGCCGCGATCAAAGCTTTCGGTTGATTCTGAGAGAACCTCAAGGATGACTGTCGGATTCAACACCACGTCTTGGTGCTCGTCGTGGAATTGTACTTTGCCACAAATTACCACGAGGTCGGGATAAGAGAATAATCCTTTTGTACTTCTCGGAGGCGGGTTGGGGCCGCTGCGGACTTTCGTGTCTTTCACAAGCACACGGCAAGGTGTGCCCCGAAGTTGCGAATGCAAGAATCCGCCCAGGTTCGCGCAGATATCTCCATGCGCAATACTTTCGCCAGCCATCGCAAATATCTGGCCATCAAGGTACTCATATCTTTCTTCCGATTGCCGATCAATCGCCAGATACTGTTCAATTGTGTAAAGCAGTGGTGATTTTCTGATCGCCATGATGTTTCCTCACTCATAGCTCGCGCCGGTGTATTCGCCGAAGACCGCGCGCAAGCGGTCGGAGATTTCACCGAGCGTCGCGTAGGCTTCGATGGCGCGGATGATGTGTGGCATCAGGTTCTCGTCGCGGCGCGCTGCTCGCTCGATTAAATCGAGCGCTTCGCGGGTCGCTGCTTCAGCGCGGCGGGCGCGCACGGCTCGCAAGCGCTCGACCTGCTCGCGCTCTAGCGATTCATTGATCCGCAGGATGGGAACATCAGACTTTTCATCCATTGTGAAGCGGTTGACGCCGACGACAACCTGTTTGCCGGATTCGATGGCGCGCTGGTAATCATAAGCGGCGCGCTCGATCTCGCGCTGCACAAAACCAGTCTCTATCGCCGTCAACATGCCGCCGAGGTCGTCAATCTTGCGAATGTAATCCGACGCCAGCCGCTCGATCTCGTTCGTCAGGTATTCAATGGCATACGAGCCGGCGAGCGCGTCCGCCGTGTCGGCAACGCCCGATTCATAGCCGATCACCTGCTGCGTGCGCAGAGCGATGCGCGCCGCATGCTCGGTTGGCAATCCCAGCGCTTCGTCCATCGAGTTGGTGTGCAGCGATTGCGCGCCGCCGAGCACGGCAGCCAGCGCTTGAATGGTCGTGCGCACGATGTTGACTTCGGGCTGTTGCGCCGTCAACGACGAGCCCGCGGTCTGCGCGTGAAAGCGCAGCATCAGCGAGCGCTCGTCGCGTGCCCCGAAACGCTCGTGCATGATGCGTGCCCACATGCGGCGGGCGGCGCGGAACTTGGCAACCTCTTCGAGAAACTCATTGTGCGAGTTGAAAAAGAAAGCGATGCGCGGCGCGAATTCGTCTACTGCCAACCCTGCATCTATCGCCGCCTGCACATAAGCAATCGCGTCGGCCAGGGTGAAGGCGACTTCCTGCGCGGCGGTCGAGCCGGCTTCGCGAATGTGATAGCCGCTGATTGAAATCGTGTTCCAGCGCGGCACCTCGCGGGCGCAGTAGGCAAAGATGTCCGTGACAATGCGCAGGCTCGGACGCGGCGGATAGATATAAGTGCCGCGCGCGATGTATTCCTTGAGGATGTCGTTTTGAATCGTCCCGGAAATCTTCTCCGGCGCAACGCCTTGCTTCTTTGCAACAGCGACGTACATGCCTAGCAATATCGCCGCCGTCGCGTTGATCGTCATCGAAGTCGAAACTTGATCGAGCGGGATTTGATCGAGCAAGCGCTCCATGTCGTCGAGCGTATCAATTGCCACGCCGACCTTGCCGACTTCGCCGCGCGCCATCTGGTGATCGGAATCAAAGCCCATCTGGGTCGGCAGGTCAAACGCCACAGACAGCCCTGTCTGACCTTGCGCCAGCAAGTAACGAAAGCGCCCGTTCGATTCCGCCGCCGTCGCGTAGCCGGCATACTGGCGCATCGTCCAGAGCTTGCCGCGATACATGGTCGCGTACGGCCCACGCGTGAACGGGTAGCGGCCCGGATCGTTTAGGTCGCGTTCATAATCCGGCTCGCCGTCAGCGGGGCGAAAGACCGGCTTCATCTCGATGCCGGAACTGGTCGCTTTGTCTTCATCGCGCGCTTTGGTGGTCATAACCGGCCTCCGACAGCCTTTCACGCTTGAGCTTAACAAACTGCTGCGCGGCTTGCCACACAGCCGTCGCGTAAACGATGAAGGCGGCCAGGAGGATCAGCGAGCGCGCATCTGCCCAAGACGCAAAACCTTCGCCAAAGAGATTCTTGCTGGTCAGGTTCGACAGCGCAAAGACGGCGGCCAGCACGCTGAGCAGCAAACGTTTGCGGGCAAGGGTTGAGGCTTGGAGCGCGCATTGAATGATGAAGGCGACAGGCAGAATCAAGATGACGAAGTGGGCTTTCCAACTGAGCGGCGACAGCATCACCATGCAACAGAAGAACGGCGCGGCGGCGGCCATCTCACTGCGCGCCACTGCCGCCGCCGCCAGCGCAACCAGCAGCAGAATCGCTGCCAGCACCATCGTCAAGGCGCTCGATGGCTGGCGCACCGATTCATCCGAAGCCGTGTCGCTCACCTGCGGATGTTCGGCGGATTGCATGCCTTCGCTCAATCGGGCGACGAAGCCGCGCAGCGATTGGTTGCCGCCATACGCCAGATCGAAGCCTTGCTGATTGCGCACCGTGCGGTTGAAAAACACGTTGAAAGTTTCGGCAGCGCGCACTCCGAAAGGCAGGAAGCTTGCCGCGATCAACAGGACGGCGCAGATGGCCGAGGTCGCCGCAAAAAGCCATCGCCGCTTCGCCAGGTGATAGCCCAGCAGCAGCGCCGGCGTCAGCTTGATGGCGATGGCCAGCGCCAGCGCCGCGACCGACCAGCGCCGCCGGTTCGTCGCATAACAGTAGACGTGCGCGACCGCCAGCGCTGTAATGATGACGTTGACCTGACCGAGCTTAAAGTTATCGAGGATGAACCGCAAAAGGATCACCGCAGAAAGCAATGCGATCAACGCTCGTCGCCGCGATGAGTCAGTCACCCACTCGACGAATAGACGAGCCGCGCTCGTCGTCCCATGAGTCGGCAAGGAGCTTGCCTCCTCCGCCCCTTCGCTCGTTTGCCGGACGGCAAGGCCCGCAGACAGCCGCGCCGCAATGACTGCTGCCGACAAGCTGATGAGAAACCAGACGTAAGCCGCCGCCGGCAGCGGCAGCCACGCCAGCGGCATCATCAACTCGGCCAGCACCGGCGGATAGAGATAGGGCGTCCAGGCGTGCAGCGATTCCTGGTACGGGTCGCGCCCGTCCAGCAACTCGCTCGCCGCGAAGTGAAATACATTGAAGTCGTTTTCGTACTTATGAGGATTCGTGCCGCTCTGCCGGGCGAAGTAAACGCCGCTCACCAGCACAACGAGAGCGGCGAGTGCGATGAGAAGGCGGCGGGTCATCTTCGTCAGGCTCACCACTTCGGCAGCAACCAGCGCGCGTAGTAATAAAGCAGCGGCGCGCAGAAGAGCAGACTGTCAACGCGGTCGAGCATGCCGCCGTGGCCGGGCAGCAGGTTGCTTGAATCTTTGACCTGCGCGCTGCGCTTGAGCATAGACTCCGCAAGATCGCCGACCTGCCCGACCACGCCGATGGCCGCGCCCAGCAGCATCGCGTGCAATAGGGGTATCTCAGGGAAGAAGGTGTAGCGGCAAAGCGGCCCGACGAGGATTGCCGTGATGAAGCCACCGACCGCGCCTTCAATCGTTTTGCCGGGGCTGATGCGCGGCGCCAGCTTGCGGCGTCCGAGCGAGCGGCCCGTGTAAAACGCGCCGGTGTCGGTGAGCATCACCATCGCAAAGAACATGGTCAGCAGTTTCGCCGCCAGGTGCGGCACCGGCGGCAGCGTGAACGCATCGGTGATCATGCGGACGCCGACGAGATAGCCAGCCAGCATCACAACGTAGATCACGCCCATCAAAGTCGCCGCCACCGCGCCAAGCGTCTTGCCCAAATCTTTCGCCGTCGCCAGCTCAACCGTCAACGAAACGATGACCAGCGCCGCCAGCACCGCAGCGATTCCGCTCAGCGCATCGGCAACAAAGCACGCCAGCACCAGCACACCGGCAACATAACCCGGAATCACATGCGCTCGATTGCCGATCTTTGCACAGATGTTATAAAACTCGCCGAGCGCCAGCAGCGCCGCGACACCCGTAAGGAGAACAAAGAAGTAAGGGATATGGCTCCAGACGGTGTAAAGCAGAATAGGGAGCCCGACCAGCGCCGTGAGGATTCGTTTCATAGAAAGTGATGAGTGATGAGTGATGAGTGATGAGTGGCAGAACGTCGCCCACTACCATTACTCATCACTTATTTCATGTTCGCGGCCAGCAGCGCGGCGTTGTCTGCGGCGTTGACGCCGCCGTAACGCCGGTCGCGTTTTTGGTACTCGATGATCGATTCAAAGAGGCTGGCGCGGCAGAAATCGGGCCAGAGCGTTTCGGTAACATAAATCTCGGAATAGGCAATCTGCCAGAGCAGGAAATTCGAGATGCGCAACTCGCCGCTTGTGCGAATCAGCAGGTCAGGGTCGGGCAAGCTCGCCGTATAGAGATGCCGCTCGATGTCGCGCTCGCTGATCTCTTCGGGATTGCGGCCATTTTGTTGGTATTCAAGGACGAGGGCTCGGCATGCCTCGGTCAGCTCCGAGCGCCCGCTGTAGTTGAGCGCGACGGTCAAGACCGTGCCGGTGTTGGCTTCGGTCTCACGCCGCGCGTAGGCCAGCTCGCGACGCACAGCCGGTTCCAGCTCAGCTTCGCGTCCGATGGTCTGAAAGCGAATGTTGTTCTGCTTGAGGCTGCGAATCTCTTTGCGCAGAAACTCGCGCAGCAAACCCATGAGCGCCGTAATCTCCAGGCGTGGCCGCTTCCAGTTTTCCGTCGAGAAGGCGTAGAGCGTCAGGTAGCCGATGCCGAGCCGGGCGGTGGTTTCGACTGTGGCGCGCACGGCTTCCGCTCCGCCGCGATGGCCGGCGATGCGCGGCTGATTGCGGCGACCGGCCCAGCGGCCATTGCCGTCCATGATGATGGCGATGTGTCGGGGAAGATGGTCGAGCCGAATTTGGCGGAGCAGAAATTCGTCGCGTGAGCCGCTGGCGATCAGGCTTTCAAAGTTCTTCAGTACGTTGTTGCTCATCAGTCTAATAAGAGTAATGAGTGATGAGTGGAAAGTGATGAGTGAGGAGAGCGAGGCGTCGAGCGCGCCTTCTTCTGACTCCTCACTCATTACTCATTACTCATCACTTCTTGTCACAGCCACCGTCACTTTAATAGTCCACTCGCACCAGAGTCAAGCCATGCGCCGGAGCCTTCGGGCCGGCCTCACTGCGCTGGCGGCTGGCGAGCGCCGCGCCGACGCTCGCGGCGCTGCGACGACCGCGCCCGACCTCGATCAAGGTGCCGGCAATCGTTCGCACCATGTAACGCAGAAAGCCTTCAGCCACCGCGGTGATGCGAATCCTGAAGCCGTCTTCTTCGATGTCGAGGCGGGTCAGCCGACGCACGCGATCTTCGGTTTCATTCGCCGCCACCGTGAAGGCGCTGAAGTCATGCTGGCCGATGAGCAACTCAGCCGCGCGCCGCATCTCGGCAACGTCGAGGGTGCCGCGATAGTGATAAACGTAGCGAAAGTCTGCGGGGCGGACGACCGGCGCCGTGCAGATCACATAGCGGTAGGTTTTTCCTTTGGCCGAGAAGCGCGCGTTGAACGACGGGTCGGCAAGCTCAACACGCATGATGCGCAGGTCACGATTGAGATTGCCGTTGACCGCATCACGTAACTCGTCGACAGCAAATTCTTGTTGGAGAAAGACGCTGGCCACCTGCGCTTCGGCGTGGACGCCGGCATCCGTCCGGCCCGCGCCGTGCAGCGTCACCGCTCGATGGTCGAGCAAGGTCAGCACACGCGTCAGCTCGCCTTGAACCGTCCGCGCGTTGGCCTGCATCTGCCAGCCGTGATAGTTCGTGCCATCATAAGCAATCGTCAGCTTGTAATTCTGCATGGGCAGTGGTCAGTGGGCAGTAGGCAGTAGGCAGTTGTCAGCACCGGAATTGTCGTATGGCTTACGCCGTGTACAGGAGGAGGTCGCATTTGCATATTTTCCTAAACTGCCTACTGCCTACTGCTTACTACTTCCGGCTTCCCGGCTTAATGGCCGGCGTGCCTTGTTGACACAGCGGGCAGGTCGCCGGATCGTATGCCGGCACGTCGAGTGTGAGCAAGGCGACGCGGCGGACGCCAATATCTACTGCGCCGCCTGAGCGGTCAACGACCGAGCCTGCGCCGACCACCACGCCGCCGGCGCGCGTCACGGCATCCATCGTTTCGCGAGTCGAGCCGCCGGTGGTCACCACATCTTCGACGACCAGCACGCGCTCGCCCTCTTCAAGACGAAAGCCGCGTCGAAGCGTCATCGCGCCATTCTCGCGTTCGCTGAACAGAGCGCGCACGCCAAGCGCCCGCGCCGCTTCGTGAGCCACGATGATGCCGCCGATGGCCGGCGCGACGACGGCGCTGATCGCTTCGTTGCTAAAATGCGCGGCGAGCTGGCGGCCTATCCATGCGGCGCGCTCAGGGTGTTGCAAGACCAGCGCGCATTGCAGGTAGCGCGGGCTGTGCATGCCAGAGGTCAACTGAAAATGACCTTCAAGCAGCGCGCCGGTCTCCTGAAACATCGCCAGGGTTTGTTGCTCGGTTTCTTTTTCCATTCTGACTTCTGACTCCTAACTCCTGACTCCTGACTCTTATTTGCCCTTCTTGTTTTTCGGTGGCGCCGGTGGAATCAGATCGGGCTTGATCAATTCAGGCAGCGGCGCGCCTTCGGGGTTCTCGAATCGCAATCCGAGAATGGCAGCGGCAGACGGGCCGATGTCAATCATTCGAGCCAGCGCGACCCGCGCGCCCAGCCGCGCGCCTGCGCCATAGACGATCAGCGACGAGCGCATCTCGGCGCGCGACGGCAACTGGCCGTGCGTGCCGTGATAATTCTTCGCATCGTGAATCTCCGGGCCGGTCAGCTCTTCGCCGAACGAGAAGCCCGGCGCGGCCTCAAGCATCAGGTAAGCCGCGGGGATCGCGCCGAGCTTTTTCAGCTCCGCCTGATTCAGCACACGGCTGATCGGGCTGCCGTCACGTTGCGCCATCTCTGTGAAAAGTGTCGTTACTTTTTTCGCAATCGCCTTGTCATTGGCGTCCTTCAACATAATGGCGCACGAGCCGCCTGCCGGCCACGCTGCCACTTGCCAGTCGGTCGGCTTGCCGCTGGCGTCGAGCGTGATGAGCTTGGCTTTGGCAAGCGTGACGTTCGGCTCGAATTTCTTAGTGACCGGCGCGAAGCCATGATCGGAGACGAGAAAGAATGTCGTCCGCTCAAAGGTGCCGGCTTTGCGGGTCGCCGCGATGATGCGCCCGACATAACCGTCTAATCGCTCGGCGGTCTTCAATGCTTCGGGCGAGCGCGGCCCGTAGGTGTGATGTGCGCCGTCCAGCTCGATCAGATGAACCAGCAGCAGGTTCGGCTTGTAGGTTTGAATGATATGCTCGGCGTAAGTCGTGCGCCGCCCGTCGGTGGACTTATCCTCGCTCGGCTGCGCGGCAGTCGCTTTCTCGATCAGTCCCGCCGTCGAATACTTCAAGGTGCGCTTGCCGGTCTGTATCTTCTCTGTCGGGTCGGCGATCTCCGGCACGTTGTAATCGATCTCGGCGCCCGCCGTCACCGGCCAGCCGACGTTGGCCGTCGTCAGCCCGGCACGCTTCGCCATAGACCAGAGGGTTTCGATTTTCAGGTCTTTCGAGAACCAGTACCATTCTTTCGTCTGCTCGGCGGGCGGCGCTTCGAAGATGCGGTTCTGGACGATACCGTGAAGCGCCGGGCGCACGCCGGTGATCAGCGTCGTGTGCGCCGGGTAGGTCACCGACGGGTAGACGCCTTCGACGCCTTCGGCATACGCGCCATTGAGTTTCATCTCGGTGAGCGTCGGCACATTCAATCCAAGCGGCGCGGGCGCGGTGTAGTATTCCGGAATCAAGCCGTCAATCGAGATCATCACCACGTAAGCGTCGTGGCGCGGCTGCGCCGTTTGCGGGGCCGCATCGGGCCTGGGAGAGTGATTGATCTGCGCCGACAGCGAGAGGGCAAAAACTAAGATGAGCAGCAGCGCCGTGATTAGTCTGTGTGAGCGGGTGTATTTAGTCATACGTTCAATCCTTATGCGGCGAATTCAACCACCTATTCGCGCCGTTAGACTTCAACCTGAAGACCGTCTCTGCCGACGATGATGTCGCCAGAGTAATCGCGGCGTATCTCTCGCCTGACTTCTGCTTCGTCAACCTCGAAATAAAAGTGCGTGACGATCAAGCGCTCGGCTTCAGCCAAAGCCGCCATGCGCGCGACATCGCGGATCGAAACGTGAGCGACGCCTTCGCGGCGCTCGCGGAACGAGCATTCCGAAATCATCAGCTGAGTTCCGGCGAAGAAGCGCGCCACATCTTCGCTGTAATCGGTATCGCCCGTGTAACAAATTGCTTTTGCGCCGCTGGTCACGCGCACGGCAAGGCTCTCGTCGGTGTGCGGCGTCTTGGCCACCGTGAGCCGGCTGTTATCAGATAATTCGATCTGCTCGCCGGGCGCGAGCAATTCTAGATTGACCGGGAACTTCGGCTCAAACAGCTTTTCACCGAATGCCTGCCTGAGCCCGGTCATCACGCGGTCTAATCCGTGCGGGCCGATGAGGGTCAGCGGCTCGCGGCGCTCGCGGCGCATGCCGTATTTGAAGGCGAAGAAAAGCGACGCCAGCTCGCCGCAGTGGTCGACGTGAAAGTGACTGATGAAGAGGTGCGTCAGCCGTTCCCAGTCGCAGCCATAACGCGCCAGGGCATGCAGCGAGCCGGCGCCGCAATCCATCATCAAGCGCACGTCACCGCTTTCGATGAAGTAGCCCGCCGAGTTGCGCGCGCCGTCGGGCACCACCGTTCCCGAACCGAGTATCGTCAGCTTCATGCCGGCCTCTTAGATGATTGCGTGACAGGTGATTCTAGCACGCCGCCGCCGCGCCTTGCATCGCCGTCGGGCATGGCCGCGCCGCTCATTGACACGCGCGCCGCCGGTCTTCTAGCATCAAAGCTTGCTGCTGGCGCGTGACGCCCTAGCTTTTACAACTCTTTTGCAACTCCGCGAAACCACTCGCGACACAAAGCGTAGAAGAAAACGTGACCGCACCCAAAACCCACCAGGCAGAGGCCGGCAAGAAGGCGAAGGCCAAACCGCCCGCCGTCGAGCGCGGCGGCATCGTTATGGCCGTGCTGCTGCTCATCTTCTTTCTCGGCACCAGTGACAATCAGATGATCTCGCCGCTGCTGCCGCGCATCGCCGAAGACTTCGGCTATGGTACGAGCGTCGGCGAAGTCGGACGCCTGCTTTATCCGGCCTATGCGCTGGCCGCCGCCGCCGCCGCGTTGCTCATCGGGCCGATGTCGGACAAGTTTGGCCGCCGCCGCTTCTTGCTTTATGCAGCCATCCTTTTCTCCGCCTCACTGTTAGTGACGGCGCTGACTCGCAATCTCTACCTGCTGGCCGCCGTGCGCCTGGTGACAGGGCTGGCGGCGGGGACGTTTTCGACCTGCTCAATCGCTTACGCCGCCGATTACTTTCCCTATGAGCGGCGCGGCGTGGCGATGAGCGTTGTCCAGGCGGGCTACTTTTTCGCCCTCGTGTTTGGCGTGCCGGTGGCCAATCAGCTTGCCAACTGGAAAAGCTGGCGACTGAGCTTTGCGCTGTTCGGCGTTGTCTCGATCATCGCCTTCGCGCTGGTCGCCGCCTTGCTTCCCGAAGACAAGCACACGATGGCCGAGATGAATCTGGCTTCGCGCATGGCACGGCGCTTTGACAACATCCGCGTCTCGTTTGAGGGCGGCTCGCGCGTCGCTTCCATCATCGCCGCCTTTTTCGTGTCGGGCGGGTTCGTCGGCTTCTTCTCTTATCTCGGCTCATGGCTGAAGCAAGGGTTGAATCTGTCGCCGACAGCCGTAAACGGCTTCTTCGCGCTGGTCGGCATCGCCTTGCTTGCGGGCGCGTTTGTCGCCGGGCCGGTGGCCGACAAATTCGGCAAGCGCGGCCTGTCTATTCTTGCGACGCTCATTCTTGCGCCGACGCTGATACTGATTCCGCGTCTGGGATGGGGCGTCGGGCTGTTTGCGGTCTTCCTGATTTCGGCGCTCGCCTTCGCATTCCGCCAGGGCCCGCTGCAAGCGCTGGCAACAGAGCTTGTGCCGCGGCGCGCTCGCGGTGCGCTCGTCGCCGTGCGCAACACGGCATCACAGATCGGCATTGCGACGGCGACACTTGCCTGCGGCGCGCTTTATGATAAGCTCGGTTTTACCGCCGTCGGATGGTTCAGCGGCGTGCTGACCCTGGCCGCCGCCGCTTGCATCTTGATGATGCACGAGCCCGAGGCCGAGCCAAAGGCACAGGAGCCGAAAGCATGAGCGCTTCACACGCTTCGTCGGAGCCCGAGAGCCCAACCCGCCAATCCAAACCGCGCCGCCGCTGGCTCGTCTGGCTGCGCCGCGTCGTCATTCTGCTGATCGTCATTTTCCTGGCGCTCGTCTACGTCGTCTTTCCGCTGTGGGCGTCGGGATTGGTGACGCGGGCGACGACCCGCCCGATGGATCGCCGGCTGACCTCGACGCCGCGAGACTATCAGGTAGAATATCGCGACGTTGAATTCACGACGGCGGACGGCGTGCGCTTGAGCGGCTGGCTGCTGCCGAGCCGTGAGCGGCACGCGACGATTATCTTTTCGCATGGACTGTTTCGCTCGCGGCGCGAGCTGCTAGAGCGCGCCGTTGACCTGTGGCGGCTCGGCTATGGCGCGCTGTTGTACGACGCGCGCAATCACGGCGACAGCGGCGCGGCGCGCGTCACGCTCGGTTATGACGAGCGCCTCGATGCCGAAGCCGCCGTGCGCTATTTGCGGGATGAGGTTCACACAACGGATAAGATTGTGCTGTTCGGCATTTCGATGGGCGCGATGACGGCGCTGCAAGCCGCCGCCGAAACACCCGAAGTCGCCGCCGTCATCGCTGACAGCTCGTACCTGAATTTCAAAGACACCTCGGATCATCACATCCGCCTGTTCCTGCGCCTGCCGGCCTTCCCGCTGGCCAACGAGATTCGCGCCTTGATGGAGCGACGCGGCCAGTTCGACGGCGACAAGCTGGATGCGCTCGAGGCGGTGCGACGAATAGGCGAGCGGCCCGCGATGTTCATCGCCGCGGCGAACGATCCGCGCATGCCGCCCGACATTGCCGAGAAGCTTTATGATGTATCGGCGAGCGACAAACGCAAGCTCGCGGTCATTGACGGCCCCGGCTCAGAGATTCACGGCCACGCCTATCAAGCCAACCCGCAACGTTACGTCAGCGAAATCGCGGCGTTTCTCAAGGATGCGCTCTAAACGTGTTGCCGCTTGAATCCGGTGGTTACGCGGCGCTCCACCACCGGCTCATCTCCGGCGTCCCTCCGGGACTTTTTTTTGCCTTTCCATTGACGCAGGACTATGATGGCGGCTATGGAAGACGACTCGCTCTTTAACAAGAAGGTGATTGACGTCGGCCCGCCCCGCAAGCGGCGCGTCTGGTTATTCGCACTGGCCGCCATCGTCGTTGTGCTGCTGTTGGCCGGCTCGAAACTGCTCAGCATCTACACCGACGCCCTGTGGTTTAATTCCATTGGCTTTTCAAGCGTCTACTGGTACAAGTTCCGCCTCGGCGCGCTGCTGTTCGTCATCTTCTTCGCAACCACCTTCGTCGTCATCAAGCTGGCATTCTGGCTCCTGAGCCGCCTGTTTCCTGAGCTGACCGAGCGGCCCCGACTGCGCATCGCCTCGGTCGAAGACATTCGCGAAGTCAACTTCCTGCCATTCATCTACCGGCCCGGCATCTGGCTGCTGTCGCTCGGCGGCGGGCTGATGGCGGGCATTCAGATGAGCCAGGAGTGGCCCGAGTTCGCGCTCTTTTTGAATTCGCAGGCGGCGGGCGCAAGCGATCCCATCTTTAACCGCGATGCCAGCTTTTATCTCTTCCGCCTGCCGGTCTACGACCTGCTCGCCGGCTGGTGGCAAACCCTTGCGGTCTTGCTCTTCCTGGTGACGGCGGCGGCGGCGGCTTATGTCTGGTATCTGGAGCGCGTGCGCAACGAAGCGCGAGCGCAGGCACGTCGGCGGGCGACGATTGCCGTCAGCGCCGCCGGAGCGTTTGCGGCGCTGGCTCTTGCCGCCAGCACCTACCTTGATCGCTTCGAGATGCTCGCCAACCAGCACGACCTGTTCACAGGCATCAACTACACGGACGCCCATGTGCGCTTGAAAGCCATGAACGTCCTGGTGATCCTGCTGGTGCTTTCGGCCATCGGCCTCATCATCAACGCCATCGCCTTGCGCCAGTTGCGTCTCATCTGGTGGCTCGCGGCGCTCGTCGTTGTCGTCGCCATTGTCGGCCTCGGCATCATCCCGCAATCGGTGCAATCCTTTTCGGTGAAGCCGAACGAGCTGGCGAAAGAATCGCCTTACATCGAGCACAACATCAACAAGACTCGCGAAGCCTTCGCGCTCGACCGCATACAGGATCGTCCCTTCGCGCCGGCGCCGACGCTCACCGCGCAGCAGATTCGCGCCAGCGGTGAAACCCTCGACAACGTCCGATTGTGGGATCGCCGCGCCCTGCAAGCGACGCTCGGCCAGATTCAGGAGATTCGCACCTATTATGATTTTCGCATGCCGGACGTTGACCGCTATGTACTGAACGGCAAGCTGCGCCAGGTGATGCTGGCGGCGCGCGAGATGAACGTCGAGCAGTTGCCGGAACAGTCGCGCAACTGGATCAATCAGCACCTCGTCTACACGCACGGCTACGGCGTCACCATGAACACGGTCAACGAGTTCACTCCAGAAGGCCAGCCGCATCTCGTGCTAAAGAATATGCCGGTCGAAAGCGACGCGCCGGAGGTCAAAGTCACGCGCCCCGAAATCTACTTCGGCGAAGACACCACGACGCACGTCTACGTCCACACGCGCGCGCAGCAGGGGACGCAGCCCGAGTTCAACTACCCCGCGCCCGGCGACATCGATTCTTACACGATGTATGAAGGCGACGGCGGCATTCCGGTCGGCGGCTTCTTTCGCAAGCTGGCGCTGAGCCTCTATCTCGGCGACGGCTCGAACCTGTTGTTTAGCGACTACATCAACGCCGACAGCCGCGTGCTGCTGCACCGCGAAGTGCGCAGCCGCGTGGCGCGCGTCGCGCCCTTCCTGATGTTCGACGACGACCCTTACATTGTCATCAACCACGAAGGCCGGCTCTTCTGGATGGTAGATGGGTTCACGGTTTCTGACCGCTACCCCTATGCCACGGCCTATGATGTCGGCGGTCGTCGGATTAATTACATTCGCAACTCGGTCAAGGCGGTCGTTGACGCCTATGATGGCGCAGTGACGTTTTACGTCTTCGAGACCAATGACCCGATCATTCAAGTCTACCGGCGCATCTTCCCCGCACTGTTCCGCGCCGCCGATGATATGCCCGAAGACTTGCGGGCGCACGTCCGCTACCCAAGCTTGCTGGTCAACGCGCAGGCGCAGGCTTACTTGCTCTATCACATGACCAACCCGCAGACGTTTTACAATCACGAAGACCTGTGGGCCACGGCGGCATCGGAAGCGCCGGTCAAGCAAGGCCAGGAGCCTGAGCCGATGCAGCCTTATCACGTGCTGATGGATTTGCCAGCCGAAGCGAATGCCTCGCTTGAGTTCTTGAACATCTTGCCGTTCACGCCGTCGGGCGGGCGCAGCAACATGATCGGCTGGCTGGCGGCGCGCAACGACGGCGCGAATTATGGCCGCGTCGTTGTCTATAGCTTTCCGAAGAACGTCACCGTCAATGGCCCTGCGCAGATTCGCGCCCGCATCAACCAGGACCCGCAGCTCTCGCAGTTGATGACGCTGTGGAGCCAGCGCGGCTCGGAGCTGTTGCGCGGCAACCTGCTGGTCATCCCATTGGCTGATTCGCTGCTCTACGTCGAGGCCTTCTACCTACAGGCCGAGGGCACGCAGTCGAAGCTGCCGGAGCTAAGGCAAGTCGCAATCGCGACGCAAGACCGGCTGGCTTACGGGCGAACCTTTGAAGAAGCCCTGCGCGCCCTGTTCCCCGAACTCGGCCCGTCAGCAAAACCATCCGCTCCGCCAACGGCCACAGCCACGGCACAGGCATCAGCGCAACAACAACAGGCAGGCAAGCCGCAGGCACCGCCAGCCGCCGCGCCGAGCGCACCCGCGCCGAGCGCCGATGACGGGCGCTTGATTCAACAAGCCGCACAATTGTTCACGGAGTACAAACGATTGACCGCCGAAGGCAAGCACCGAGAGGCCGGCGAAAAGCTCGATCAGTTAGAGCAGGCGATCAATGAGTTGAATCGCCGTCGCAGCGGGCAATGATCAACCGACCTGCGGCGAGCAGGCAAAGCCAAGCGTGGCGGTGCCGAATTAAGAGTTAGTCGTCCATCAGTTCAACTGGCAACCCATAACTTCATTAAGGGCAGAGCGCATGCAACGGATGATTCAAACTGCCAATCTCCAGTCGGGCCTCCTCTCCTCCCCAGCCGAGGCGATGTTAGGTCGCGCCATCCGCGAAACGCTCAGGGCAGCAGCCAATGACCGCGCCCGACTTTTCGAGCAACTGGTCCGCGAAATCGAGAACTACATGGCTGTCCATCCAGAAGAACGTCCCTGGACCTGCAAGGTCTACACAGGAACAGATGGGTCGCGAATATTTCGGGGCGGAGTCGGCCATTCACTGGTGATTGACCCGGATGGCCGTCTTTGGCGGGCGCGGAGCTACGAGGATTTCGAGACGACCTACACCTTCAGCGCAGGGAACTGTGAGATCGGCACGCTGACGCCACGCTTCGATCAGATGCGGGAATACGTGTCTGAGTAGTCATTTGCCGATAGAGATTGCAACGGTCCCGGTCGTTACGCTTTGCCGGCGTGACGGGCCAGCCCCGCGACGATGGCGACCAGTCTGGTGGGATCAACCGGCTTTGAGATGTGGATTTGATAACCGGCAGAGCGTGCCCGCAGACTATCCTCTTCCCTGGCATAAGCGGTCAACGCCGCCGCAGGGATATTGCCGCCCTCTTCCGGCGCCAGCGTGCGCACCTTTTCGATCAACGCAAAGCCGTCTTCGCCCGGCATCCCTAAGTCAGAGATCAAGACGTGCGGCTTCCAATCGCGGAAAGCGCCCAGGGCTTCCGAACTGGTGCCGGCGGCGTGGACTTCGGCGCCGGATTGGCTCAACACCAGGCGAAGAATCTCTCGTGTGTCGGGGTCATCATCCACCACCAGCACGCGCAGCCCGCCCAGGTCCACCACGCCTGCCAGATGTTCGCTCGCCGCTGCCGTTCGATCACCAGAGGCTAAAGAAGCCCGCGGCGCCTGCGCCTTCGCTTCACTGACATCGGTCAGCGGCAGGCGTAGCGTGAAGACCGCACCGCGACCACGACCCGGACTGTCCGCCGTCACTGTGCCGCCATGCAGCTCGATCAAGTGCCGAACAATCGCCAGCCCCAGGCCGAGCCCACCATGCTCGCGCGTCGTCGATGAATCGGCCTGGCGGAAGCGGTCAAACACATAAGGCAAAAACCGCGGGTCAATGCCGATGCCGCTGTCGTTGACGCGAATCTCGATGTGCGCGTCAACCCGCTTCAGCTCTACTTCAATCCGCCCATTCTCTGGCGTGAACTTGATAGCGTTTGAAATCAGGTTCCAGACGATCTGCTGTAAGCGGTCGGCATCACCCAACACCACATTGGCGTCACGGTCGAGCGCCGTTGTAATCGTAATCGCTTTGGCGGTCGCCGCCGGGCTGATCGTATCGATAGCCGCCCGAATGATAGGCGCCAGTTCAACAGCTTCCGGCTCGATGCGTAGCTTGCCGGTGATAATGCGCGAGACATCGAGAATGTCTTCAATGATTCTGGCCTGCCCTTGAGCGTTGCGCTCGATGACGGACGCCGCGTTGCGCGTCGTCTGGTCATCCAGAGAGCGGCGGCTCAACAGGCTCGCCCAGCCGAGAATCGCGTTGAGCGGCGTGCGCAGCTCGTGCGACACGGTCGCCAGAAATTCATCCTTCAAACGATTCGCCGCCTCGGCCTCGCCACGCGCCGTCTGCTCGCGCCGCAATAGCTGTTCGCGTTCTTTTTCAGCCAGGCGGCGTTCGCTGACGTCATGAAAGACAATGATGACGCCGATCATCTGGCCGCTCGGATCTTTAATCGGCGCGCCGCTGTCTTCGATGGGAATCTCGCGGCCATCCCTGGCAATGAGCATGGTGTGATTGGCTAGCCCGACGACATTGCCTTCGCGTTGAATGGCGGCGTAAGGACTTTCGACCGGCCCGCGCGATTCTTCATTGATGATTCGGAAGACTTCGTGGAGCGGCTGACCGGTCGCCGCATTCGCCCTCCAGCCGGTGATGGCTTCGGCGGTCGGGTTGATGAAATTGACGATGCCATTCGTGTCGGTGGCGATCACCGCATCGCCGATGCTCGCGAGCGACACGCGCAGATATTCGCGCTGCTCGCGCAAATGCCGCTCGGCGCTGCGGCGGGCGCTGACAAACAAAGCGAGGGCGACAAATAAGACGGTGCGGTTGACCATAGTGATGCCATAGCGCCAGGTCATCGGCTGGTTGGCGATGAAGTACCAATCGATGGTGATTTCAAAAACGAGGGCGACCAGCAGGCCGGAGCCTCTTCCGCCAAACCAGGCGGCGGCGATCAACAGCGCGATCACCAGGATGCTCAGATCGAACTGTAAATCGAGCCACCGCTTGGCGCCGAGGGCAATCAACAACAGAAGCGCAAATGCCGCCAGCGGCAGTCCATAACGCAACGCGGCTGATCGCAGCTTCTTGTTCATCCGTATTCCTTGAACCAAGACTCTACACCGTTTGCCGGCTTTGATTCCAGCAAACCGCTTCAACTGGCGAGCGGCTGGGCCTCGAATTCAAGGATCATCTCGCTCAGCGTCGCGATGATGGCGGGGCGGTCGAATTTAATACCGATCACCGGCAGGAAGACGCGCTCGCGGGTCGCGCCGGTAATCTCTTTCAACAACAACCGACAGAACGCCGAGACCACCGTGGCACAAAACTGTGTGCCGGTGTTGCGCGCCAGATCGGCGAGCGCTCGATCCAACGGCAGCCGCACGCGGTAAGGCCGGTCGGTCATCATCGCATCGAACGAATCGGCCAGCGTGACAATGCGCGCGCCCAGCGGAATCTGCTCGCCGCTCAGACCACGCGGATAGCCTGTGCCGTCGACCTTCTCGTGGTGCGACCCGGCCATCTTGGCGATCTCGTCCCACGGGTGGCGAATGTGCGAAAGGATTTCGAAGCCGGTGGCCGCGTGCTTGTTCAACTCTTTGAATTCGCGGTCGGTCAGCGGGCGTGGATTGTTGATGATTGAGCGATCAACCGTGATCTTGCCGATGTCGTGCAGGTAGCCGGCGACGGTGATGTAATCGAGCTGCCGGCCCGCCATACCTAGCTCGCGGGCGATGGCTTCGCAGTAACGCCCGACGCGCTCCGAGTGGCCGCTGGTGTAGGCGTCCTTCAAATCAATCGCCGCCCCGAACGCCTTGACCGTATCGCGATAAATCTCGTGCATCTCGCGGTAGAGCCGTTGATTCTCTTCGGCCTTGCGGCGCAATGAGACCATCAGCCGGTGATTGTAAAAAGCGATGGCGATGTGGCGGGTGATGGTATTGATGATCTCGACATCTTCGGCGTCGTAGTCTTCGCGGGTGAACTTTTCGGAAAGAAAGATCATGCCCATCAGCTCGCCGCGCGCCACCATCGGCACTGTCGTATGGGCGCGCAGGCGCTTAAAGACATCGCTGTTGCGGTGGACGAACGAGGACAGGCCATTCTGCTCGGCTTGCAAGTTGAGCAGCGCGCTATGCCCGGTCAGATGCGCGACCTCTTCGCGATCCAGCGCGATCTTCTGGCCGATGGCCTTCTGCAATCCCTTGGCGGCGACGACCTTCAGTTGATGCGGCTCGTGGCTGTAGCGGGCAATGGCGCCGCGCGGGATGGCCAGCGTGCCCAACAGCATATGCAGCGAGGCGCGCACGACTTCGTCAAAGTCGTGTGTCGAGCTGATCTCGGTGCCCAATTCGGCCAGGGCGCCGAAGTTGTGCAGCAGCTTTCGCATGGTCAAACTCATAGGTGCAATCTCCTTGGGTCGTTACGGGTGAGCGAAGCGTATCGCAGTCGCGGCAGTTCAGACCGCCGCACTTTGCAACTCGCCATGCAGATTTGCTAACGCTGATTCTTCGCTGTCAGCGATCTGAATGTGCGAGGCCAGGCCAAGCATCTCGAACAGCTCGCGGTTCGACGGGCTCAGACTGGCCAGCACCAGCATGCCGCGGGCATCGTTGACCACTTCGATGACGCCGAGCAGGATGGAAATGCCGATGCTGTTGATCAATTCGGTCTCGGCAAAGTTGATGACGATGTGGCGCACGCCGGCATCAAGCAATTCCAGGCAGCACCGCTCGATGCTCTCGCCGCGCAATTGATTCAGGTAAGCGCCGGGATAAAGGACGGCCGCGCCTTCGACGCGCCGCATACGAATGTCTGTGGTATTCATGGTTTCCCCTAGAGTGACGCGGGGACGCGGGGACACGGCGACGCGGGGAAAGAAAGACAAGCGGTTCGCCTCCGTCTCTTTCCCTCGCCGCGTCGCCGTGTCGCCGCGTCTGATTTCTCCCGCACCGCGTCGCCGCGTCGCGTTTGTCTGATTTTCCTGCTTACTCTTCGGGGCGTTTCAGGTATTTGGTCATCACCAGGCTGGCGCCGTCGTCGGCGCGCTCGAAGCGGACTTCATCCATCAAGCTGCGGATGATTTGCAAGCCGCGACCGCGCTTGCGGGCGGCGGCGGGCGCAACTGGCATCGCGGGGGCTGATGCGTCGTTTGCGCCGAAGGTTTTGCCTTTATTGGACACGGTGATTATAAGCCGATCCTCGTCAATTGCAAACCGCTGATAGATACGGCGGTCAGGCGAATCCGAATGCTCGGCGGCGTTGATGCAGGCTTCGATCAATGCCGTCTTGATCTGGTTGATCGATTCCTGATCGAAGTCGGCGGCGCGGGCAATCTGTTCGACTGTGCGCGCAGCAATCAGCTCGGCCTCGCCTTCGATAGGAATGATCAGCTCGAATTCGCTGGCGGGTCGTTGATGAGCGCCGGTGGCGAGTTTCACCAGACAATCTTCGATCAGGTCGAGCTGGTTGAAGGTCGAGCGGTGCGCCCGCAACGTCATCAGCCGCTCAGTGGCGACGGCGGAGAAGCCTTCTTTGCTGATATACCAGCGCATCATGCGTGGCGCGGCGCGGTCGCCCGCCAACCGCGCCGCGGCTTCGAACCGCTGATCTATGTGATTGAGCGTTTCAACATCAAGCGGCTCTTTCGAGTTGATCAATGCAATCAGCCAGACGATTTCGTTGGCATCGCTGTAGATGCCGCCTTCAAAGCCGCTCGCGGCAAACAGCCGCCAGCCGATGCCAGGCTTTTCGCCGGCGCCAGTGTCATTGACCAGAACAATCTGCGGCAGACGGATACGCTCCGTGTCGTCGTCAAGCGCCCGCCGCACCTGCACACGACTCATCCCACGGTACTGCTTATCGTATTGCGCCAGGTCGAACAGGCTCGCCGGCAGACTCTGGAAATCGAAGCGCGCCAGCAACTCGATCAACTGTGACTCGACGGCGCGGTGATAGCGCGACATCATCAGGCGGTAAGAATCCTTGAGCTTTTCGCCAAGCAGCGTTTCGCCAGCTACAGGGCGGCGCGCGCCGGCGATTTCGTTGCGGTACTTCGAGCGCACAAAGTCTGCAAGCACCGTGTCGTCGGCGGCGCGCAAGAACCCATAGCTGATCTCCAGAAACTCGCGCATGTGGAGCTGCGCCAACAATGATTCGGCTTCGTTGATCTCTTCGCCCATGCGCTCGACAACCGCGTCAATCGGCAACGCCTCGCTGCTTTCGAGCGTCAGGTTGAGCGCTTCGATGGCGGCGCGTTGCTGGCGCGAGCTTGGCGCAACATCGCGAAGCAGGGCGCACAGGTAATGATTGATGCGCCCGCTGAGGACTTCGTCCGTGTAGACGCGCTCGAACTCCATGAAGGTCCTGAGGCTCGCGCCGCGCGCCGCCGCGGCGTCCAGCACCGCGCGAATGTAAAACAGGTCACGACCGAGCTGTTGAATCATCAGCTCGACGGTCGAATCGCTGACCTCGACATCGAGCGCCACGGCCATGGCGCGAATTAGCTTTTCTGTCGGCTCGTCGTCCATCGCCTCGATGGGGATCAATTCAAGGCGGCGATAAAGCTCTTCGTCGGGCGGCATCAGCGCCGTCATCACGCGTCGCAACCCGCAGAGCAGGTAAGCGGGCGCTGCCGGTCCCGCCTGCTCGGCAGTCAGGGCGCGCACCAGTTCGGCGCGGATCACGGGAGAGTCGGCCAGCAGATGAAAATTATCGAACATCACAAACGGCGAGAGCTGGGCGCGGGCCGCGACGACTGCCGGCGATTGCAAAGCCGAGCGCAGCATCAACGACGGGTCTCCAGTCGCCGCGGCGCGGTTGAAGGCGTCAACCATCGCCCGCACCCAGATGTAATCTTCGGGCGGCGCGGCTCGGGTAATCACCGCCAGCGGCTCGCTCGCGGCTTCGATCAGGCGCGCGTCGTGGCGGCGGAAGGCGATGAACTGGGCGATGAACTGCGCGAAGAAATCGCGCGCCAGGCGCTCGCCGTCCAGGCTGTAAGCCTTGAGCGCGTAATAGATCGGCACGGTCTCGAGGGCTTCGCTGAACAAATGGTCATAGGCTTTGCGCAGCAGCTCGGTCTTGCCGACGCGCGGCGCGCCAAGCAGCAAGGCGTTGGCAACGCGCCGCCCGCGCATGATCTCGCGGGTTGCGGTCGGTTGAGAGTCGACGTCGCTTTCGACCGGCGGCGGGCGCAGCGCGGGCCGCCGGCGACCGAGCGCCAGCAAGCGCTCAAGCTCGGCCTCGCGGTCGAAGAATTCGTCGTCGGCAAGCCGACTCATGATCTGTTTCACGTCGCGGTGGTTCATCAGTCTCCGCTGACCGTCGCTCAGTCTGCCGCTTCGTAAACGGCAACGCAGTTGCGACCACGCATCTTTGCCTGATAGAGCGCGCGGTCGGCAGCTTCGATAATGGTCAGTGGGCTTTGTCTTGCGGGGCTGAAAGAAGAGACGCCGATGCTCAGGGTCACGCGGCCCATGCGCTCACCGCTTTCGGCGCAGTAAACGGTCTCGCTGACGGCGGCGCGCAGGCGCTCGGCGACGCGCACGGCAGTTTCCGGCTCGGTCTCCGGCAGGATGATACAGAATTCGTCGCCGGCAAAGCGCGCAGACATATCGATGGCGCGCACCAGGCTGCGCAACAACTGCGCCGTCTGGATCAACACCAGGTCGGCGTTCGTGTGACCGTACAGGTCGTTGTAAGACTTGAAGTGGTCTACGTCAATAATCATAAACGACAGCGGCGTGTCATAGCGCTTCGAGCGTTCGACCTCTTCGAACAAGCGGTCGCTCAGGTAGCGGCGGTTCGGCAAGCCTGTGAGCGGGTCAGTGAGCGACATGCGCTGATAGGCCTCGGCCTTGCGGTGCCACTCGGTGCGATCAATGATTAGCGCCAGGTGCGGCGACATCAGCTCCAGGAGGCTCAGGTCTTCGTTGTCGTAGGGCAGGCCATCGCGGCGCTCCGTCAGGTTGATGACGCCGACCTTGCGCGAACCTAGAGTGATGGGGAAGCTGATGAAGGATTTGCTGCGATAATGGCCGGCGCGCGCCAGCGGCAGGCGGGCATCGGTCTCGACGTCGCGCACCACCAGCGGCAGCCCCGAAGCCAGCACCGAGCCGGCGACGCCTTCGCCAAGCTTGATGCGCACAGGCATCAACGTGTGCTCGGCTCCCAGAGCCGCTTCCAGGGCAAGCTCGTTCGACTCCTCGTTGAGAATCATCAGCGAGCTGCGCTCGGCCTTGAGCATTTCGCTGAACTTGGCAAGCACGCTCTGGTAGACCTTGCCGGAGTCGAGCGACGCCGCGACGCCGCGCAGGAAGTTATAGAACTGGGCGATGGCGCGCTTGCGCGTTTCGAGTTGGTCGGTCAGCCGGATGATTTCCAGATGCGCGTCGAGTAGCTCGGGCGAGGTCTGCGGGCCTGCGGCGGCGGGCGCTTCGGCGCGCGGCGCATTGTGGAAGTGATACGATGCCGTTGATTCCACTAGCTCGGCGGCTTGCTTGAGGTCGCGGGCGTCGAGAAACTTGACGTTTTTCAGGCACTCGCCGCTGTTGACCGCCGGCAGGTCGTCGTAATCGCGCAGGAAACGCATGTACTCGGCGGTCGAGATGAAGGCGCGTCCACCGAGAATCACTAACTGGCGCTTGCTGATCGAAACCGGCATGGCGAAGCAATGCAGTCCGGCATGGCAGGTGTAATGGGTGAGCTCGCCGCTGGCCAGCGCCTGGTCATAAGCGTTGCCGCAATCGGCCTGGCACAGCGGCGCGTAATCGGGCGCGACGCGCATTGCTTTGCAGATGCTGTTGTCGTTTTCGATGCGCCCGATGGCGGCGCCATCCTGGCTCAAGGTGACAAGCGCAACGCCGTTTTTCTCGGCCAGCGAACGTTGCAGACGCAGCCACACAACCAGGGCATTGTCAGAGACAGACTCGTCTCTGACCGAGACGGTTGGCTTTGCGGATTCTCTGGTCAAGCGTCCAGACCTTTCAACAACGGCTGCTTTACATTCTGAATAACGCAGGTATGCGCCATCGAACGGCTCATACGTTCCTGCGCCTGAGCCGGCGAGATGGGACTTTGGACTGCGGACTGCAAAGCAGGGCTTGTCTGCTTATGAATAAAGTATGACGAGCAAACTCGAACGCATGATAACTGATCGCACGGGAATCAAATACCTCTGCTTGTATTCGACCCCTTTTCGCAAAGTAACACAGCCGCCGGGGCTTTTTCAATAGAAACTTCCCTGCCGTACTCTTCAGAGTTCCAGGTTGTAAGTTTATTCGCCTAACAACTCTTTGACACGCAGGACGGACTGTGATATGAATAACGCCGCTGAATCGCCTGGTTGCAATGTCATGTTGGTGCCGGTGCTGAAAGGCGACTCCAACCCATCGCCACTTTTCAGCGACCGCGGTTCCCTGGTTAATAGATCGCCTCAATCGGTCATCCATCGCCTGCTGGCCCATTGAATTTCTGGCTCCTGACGATGTCACCCGAAGCCGACGCCCGAGCCGTTTGAGTCCGACCGAATCATCATAGATAGTAAGGAGAACATACCAATATGCGACCTCTGAATGATCGCTCTCCCCTTGCTCGGCACGCCCGCCGCGGTTTTTTGCGCACCGCCGGCTGGCTGAAGCATGTCGGCGCGGCGACCGCCGGGCTGCTGTTTGCGGTTTCCTTCGTCTCTATGCCAGCGCCTATTCGTTTGGCCACGCTCCAGGACTGCGCCGCCATCGAAGCGTCTAGCTGTTTTACCAATCCGAACATAGACCTGGCCGTTGTCTTGGATCATTCCGGCAGTCTCACGGCGTCGGCCTTCAACATTCAAGTTGACGGGCTGGCGAGCGCCCTGCGTGATCCAACCGTAATTCCCCGCGACGGTTCAGTGGGCTTATCGGTCATCACTTTTGCTGACTCTGCCACGGTTCAGATTCACCTGGCGACGATCAGAGCGGCTGGCGACGCTCAGGCGCTCGCGGCAAAGGTAGAAGCACTCAGGTGCGCCGGCGAAGGCGATTGTCCGACGGGCGGAACTCTTCCGGCGTCAAACTTCGGGCAGGCCATCCGCGCGGCCCGCTTGCAACTGAAGCGGATTCGCAATGAAGATGGGAAGCCAATTGCGCGGCGCGTGCTCTTGTTGTCTACGGACGGCGAATGCACCGACGGGCCGGATTGCGGCCAGCAAGCCGCCGCGGAATTCAAATCCTGCGCTGACGTACCCTCTCAATTCAACGTCGTGCTCATCGGCGGTTGCAAGGCCAACTGCAAGGTGAAGCCGGGTTGCACAACGGATTCACTGGTCGCGCTCGGCTCCTGCGCCGAGCAGTCTGGCGCGACGCGTGTGATCGGGGTGAACGGCTGCGCCGCCGGCCAGGCCGCGTGTGACGACGCCACCGCCGGGCCGGTCGCAGAATATGCCAACAACCTCCGCTGCGTGCTGCGCAGGCATGTGAAGCCTCAGGTTCTCCAAGTAACCAACTTGACCGATCCGGTCGGCGGCCCGACCGCCCCTGCTGGAGGACTCAGCCTGCGCCAGGCGATTGAAATGGCGAACGCCAACGGCGGTGAGACGACGATCACCTTCAAGCATCAAGAGAACCAATCGCCCCAGGTGATCGCCTTGAACGCCCCGCTGCCGCCGATCTGCGCCCCCGGCGTCACGGTTGACGGCTGCGCGATTGCCGCGACGTTCAGCGGTTGTTGTTCGGCTGCCGCGAATTCAGCGCCGGCCCAGGATCAGCCCTGCACGCCGTTGATCACCATCGATGGCGGAAATCGTTTCTGTGATGGCTTGCTGATTCGCTCCAACCGCGCACACATCCACGGGCTTGCCCTCGTGAACTTCACACGCGCCGCCATCACGATTGCGGCCCTCGGCCCGCAAGATCACGTCGGCTTCAACCGAATAGATGGCAATCGTTTTGGCAATACGCAGGGGAAGATTTCGCCAGCCGGCATGCTGGTGCTCGACCCCTCGCCGAATCCCGCGAACGCCGTCGCTCACAACGAGCGCAATACCATCGTCGGCAACACGTTCACCGGCTGCGCCACGCCCATTGATCTGAATAGAGATGGCCCGACGGCCAATGACGCTGGTGATGGCGACAGCGGGCCTAACGCGTTGCTGAACTTCCCCCGCATCGATGCGGTCGAAGGCTCGCCCGCCAGTGCTTTGATTAGAGGAACGGTTGATGGCGCGGACACAAACGGCCAGCCCGACGATGGCAGCTTGCCGCTGCCGGCCAGAAGAATCGATGTTTACGCGGTGACAGAGTTCGACCCTTCGACGGCGGCGGCAGATGCGCGCCCTGCCGCCGACCGGTGGCCCGATGATCCGCGGCGAATCATTTCTGTCATCCCCCTTGCACATACTGACGCCGGCGCGGACGGCAGCTTCGCGGTTGCGGTGGGCGCGTCGCCCACTTGCGGCTACGTGGTGACGGCGACCGACCGCCTGGGCAACACCTCTGAGCTTTCATTCCCTTGCCGCGGCTTTGCCAAAGCCCGCCTGAGCGCCGCGTCTCTGGATTTCGGTAGGACGCGAGCGGGCGCGGCGGCGCTAACTCAACACTTGACGCTGGAAAATGTCGGCTGCGACAGCCTGCGCTGGCGCTCTGCCTCAGTGATTCGGATAACCGATCAAGAGCGACTGGCGCAAACGGATGACGAAGCGCATTTCAGTCTCGATGGGTCGGATGTCAGGACGGAGGTTCTCCCCGGACAGCAGCGGAGCCTTGAGGTCAAATTCCTGCCGTCTATCCCCCGCGTCATCACGCCTGGGCAGAGCATTTCGGCGGCGCAGGTGCTCCCACGCAGAGTGATTGACCTGTTGACATTCGTTTACGATGGCGGGGAGAGCCCCATTCCGTTGACTGGGCGCGTCAAGCCGGAGGTTCGTCTCATCAACCCTGACGCTACTCAGCAACCGCCTCTGGTGAAGCTCACACGCGCCGGCGACAGCTTTTTCGTCGAGTTCTCTGTATACGATTCAAACCTCAACGACATTGATCGCGCGGAGGTGGTGTTTTTTGACGCGGCGCACAGGCCGGTGCCGATCAAAGCAGGCGACGAGAGAATAGCGCTTGCGCCGATCCTACGCGGCCTGGTGCCGGGACAGAGTTTCAGAGTCGTCCCGGAGTTCATCAGCGCCAAGCAGCATCCCGAAACCAGGTCGGTGCAAGTACAAGTCTTTGACAAGTCATCGAAGGCGTCTGATCCGGTGACGGCGACGCTGTCGGCGACCGTCCCGGCGAGTGCGACGAGCCGCAAAACATCGGGGCGCTCGACGCGCTCACGGCCCGTGCCGCTGCGCCGTGGCCTGACCAGGTTGAAGACGGATTAGGGGAGGAATACGCTGATGCTTGTTTGCTGTCACCGCTTCGCGAAGCTCTGTGTAACGGTTGCGCTGATTCTATCCACGACCGCAGCGCTGGCGACCGCGGCACATTCAGGCGATGGCCCGCGCCGGTTGGTTGCCGCGAAGCCATTCGTGCCGATCGGCAAGCTGTTTTCGCTCGGCGCGGTGATGATTGATGGCCGCGTACTTTCCGGCGAGCAGTTGCTCTGGGGCGGCGAGCAGGTCTACGCGAAGGAAGCGAGCGCCGCCGTTCAACTCGGCGGCGCAGGGCAACTGCTGCTTTACCGGGGAAGCCTCGCCAGATTGTCGCTGGATGTCCCACCCGACCGCACGGTCGTCGGTGAAGCGGCGCTTACCGTGGTGGTGGCGGCGGGCGAAGTCGCCGTGTCGCTCGAACCCGCCGCCGGCGCGCGGATTGTTGTGGGTGATACGACCTACAGGGCGTCAAGGGGCGCGAAGTTCAAGGTTCGCACGGCTGACCTTGAGCGCCCCTTCGAACTCAAGGCAGGAGTTATTACCAAAGAAACATTGCCGCAAGAGGCGAGGTACATCGTCACCTGGTTGAAGGTTGACCCGGTGACAAACAAGCCCATCGCTCAGGCCCCCGATCATCAGAAGGTGCGGGCCAAGCACACGGCTTCGCGTGCCGCCGGGGCACAGAAGAAACCCGGAACCTCCGGCCTCGTCTCCGTCCTGTCTTTAGCCGGCTACTCGCCGCAGCAGCCGGATAATCTCGTCCCCGGACTTGCGATCAGCTTCTGCCTGGAGAGCAATCCGACCATCGGTAGATTCGTTCGCAGCGGCCAAGCTTGCGAGACCGCGACGACCAATCAATATGGCGCCGCGGTCGTCGAGTTCCAGGCCGGCTCGAACCGGGGCCGTTCGACCATTCAGGCGCGGGTCGTCTCATCGCCATCTGATTTCAAGTTGGGAACGATTGAAGTGGTCAAGCCGGCTTTCTGGAGATGGAGAAATGTCTTGATCCTGGCGGCGGCGGCGGGCGGTGTGATCTGTCTCTTCAAGTGCCGCCCGCATTCAACCCCGCCTTTGCAACAGGTGCCGCCGAATAGCCCTTAGCGCACCTGTGCGCGGCTCAGGCGGAGCGGGCCATCGGCGCATGCGCCGATTAAAGCGCGTTCTGCGCATTCCTCAAGCGCTCCTGCGCCGCGCGCTGCTTGAAAGCGTAATGATACTGATTCCAGGTGCTGAGGGCGGCCTGATAAGCATCCCTGGCTTTGCCCAGTAGTACCCTCCTGTTATTGCCTGCGAGCAAGCCCGCGTCGTAATAGGTATCGCCGCAAAGCTGTCGAACCTTCGCCAGGTCGAGGTCAGGGCAACTTGCGGGAGCATGCGCCATGACAGCGTCGGCGCCAACAACCGCATCTCTAAGCAGCTCCCATTTCATCTTCTGATCGTCCGTTTTTCTGCCTTTCTCTCGATAGGCGTCGGCAAGATAGGCCGTCGTCAGCGCCCAGTGGCGCGCGTCGGCTTTGGGCTGGTAAACCTTGAGCGCGTCTGTGAACCCTTTGATAGCGTCGTCCAGTAACCCGACGGCCTCTTGCTGATTCTCCTGAGCGCGAGATTGTTTGACGAGCACCAGTCCCATCTCAGTTTGGTTTTGCGCCCAGCCCATGGGATACTTGTCCTCCGTGAAGACTTTCCCGGCTTCCGCGTAACAATCTTTGGCCTTGTCGAGTTGCATTTCGCTTTCCAAAGCTTCGTTCGAATAAACGCCCCCGAGACTCGCCTGCATCTGAGCCAGCTTGTATTGCACCTCCGGGCTTTTCAGGGCAGCGGGGTCTTGCTGAAGGAGGCTGAGCGCCTGCTCGTAGGCCTCTATCGCCAGCCGCAATTTCACCTTCGGGTCTGTCTCCATCGGCGATTGCTCATACGCCCAGAGGTTGGCCAGGTTGGCGGTCGCGATGATCCATTCGTGCGGGCAGGTTG